>NZFC01000015.1 GCA_002689195.1 Rhodobiaceae bacterium
AAGACAGTCAGTTAGCATTGATTTGTCGCAGCCGGTGGTGGGCGATACTGGGATTGAACCAGTGACCCCTACCATGTCAAGGTAGTGCTCTCCCGCTGAGCTAATCGCCCGTGCCACGTTGCGATGGGTATATTCCAGCAATCCCGCTTAAAAGCAAGTCCTTTTGAACCGCTGTCGCGCAAGCCCGCCGCGACATTAAAACCGGGGTTTAACGGATATGTTTGCGCCGTGAAGTGTGATAGTTTTTGTGTATGGAAATAAAAAATCAGGTTTTCGATTTTTTCGAGCCGGCACCGGAAACGTCGGCTCAACCCCTGCTCATCACCTCACCCCATAGCGGGTCGCATTATCCGCAAGATTTTCTGACCGCCAGCCGGTTGGATGCCCACGCTATCCGCCAGTCGGAAGACATGTTTGTGGCGGATCTTTTTGCCGGTGTCAAAACGCTGGGTGCCAGCCTGCTGGCCGCGCGTTTGCCGCGCGCCTATCTCGATTTGAACCGGGCTCCGTTCGAGCTTGAACAGGAACTTTTCGAGGATGACCTGCCCTCGCAATTCAATTCGAAATCACTGCGCGCGCGGGCCGGGCTCGGCATTGTGCCGCGCCTTGTTGCCGAAAACACGGCGATTTACAGCGGCAAGCTTGCCTTTGCCGAAGCCGAGCATCGCATTGAAAAATTCTACACACCGTTCCATGCCGCCCTTGCTGGCAAGCTCGACGAATTACACCGACAATTCGGCGCAGCCATTTTGATCGACGCCCACTCCATGCCCTCGCAAGCCGCACGGCAAAATGACGGGCGGCCAAAACAGCCGCATATTGATATTGTGCTGGGCACGCGCCACGGCCGCGCCTGCCACGGGGTTTTGACAGATCTTATCGAAAGCTTTTTGAAGGCCAGCGGGCTGAGCGTTGCCCGCAACCAGCCTTATGCGGGCGGCTATATCACCGAGCATTACGGGCGCCCGGACGCAGGGGTCCACGCGATCCAGATCGAAATAAACCGCGCGATTTATATGGACGAACGCAGCTATCAGCGCCATGCCGGTTTTGACCATTTGTCCCAGACCATGCACAAGCTCGTCGCCCATCTTGCCGCGGTGCCCGATCTCGCGGCGCAACTGGCAAGCGACCGGTCGCAGGGAAAATCGGCGGCTGAGTGAATGGCCGGATAGAACTGGATAGAACATGTCTGATCTGAGCGCGCTTTTGGCTTTCGCCCATCGGCTTGCCGATGCCGCCGCACAAGAAACCGTGCCGCTGTTTCGCGCCGCGCTGGAAATTGACAACAAGCTGGGCGAAGACGGGTTCGACCCTGTCACCCATGCCGACCGCAATGCCGAGGCCGCCATACGCGCGCTTATCGGCCAAGAGTTTCCCGAGCACGGCATTTTGGGCGAAGAGTTTGACGACAAAAAGCCTTCCGGTTCCGGCGATGATTTTTGCTGGGTCATCGATCCGATTGATGGCACGCGCGCCTTTATTTCCGGCATGGCGAGCTGGGGCACGCTCATCGCGCTATCGCAAAATGGCGTGCCGGTTCTGGGCATTATGGACCAGCCTTATGTCGGCGAGCGGTTTTGTGCCATGCGCGGCGGGCCAGCCCTGCATGTGCGCGCGGGAAAATCGACGCCGATTACGACGCGGGCCTGCCCCACACTGGAACAGGCAACCGCGGTAACGACGGGCCCCGAATTTCTGGTCAGCCCCGGCGCAAGTGCGGCATGGGGTGAGATATCAACCAGCGCGCGTCTCATCCGCTATGGCGGGGATTGCTATAATTATGCGCTGCTGGCCGCCGGCTTTGTCGATATTGTCATCGAAGAAGGTCTGAAGCCTTATGATATTCAAGCGCTCATTCCGATTGTCGAGCAGGCGGGCGGCGTTGTCACCGACTGGCAGGGTGGGCCGGCCCATGAGGGCGGACAGGTTGTGGCGTGCGGCGATGCGGGCCTGCATGCTGAGCTGGTATCCCACCTGCCTTGACAGGCAGAAACCCGAAAATCAGGCACCCGAAAATCAAGCACCGGTTCTTTCAGCGAAAAACGCATCCACATCATCCAGAAATGTCTGCCGGACGCTGTCTTTTTCCATCATGATTTCGTGCATTGCGTCGGCATAGGTTTTGGCGTGTCCGTCTTGCACATGGGCAATGATATGGGCTTGCGCCGCATTGTCGACAATCACATCGCGCCCCGCCGTGCCGATAAAGAGCGGGGTTGAAACCCCCTTCAAATAGCGCGGTGCTTGCGTGCGCCGGAGTGTGGCAAACATCGTCATCGACCAGCCAATGCTGCGGCCATTGACTTGCAGGCGCGGGTCGAACCGCAAAACACCCTCATTGCGTGCATAGCGTGCTTGGTCGGAGGTAACAAAATTGGAGCCCGGATTTTCTGCCGTGCGCGTTGGCGGGTCGAAGCGGCTCCAATTATCGCTGCCGGAAAACAGCGCCAGCCAGGGCAATGTCACGCGCAATGTCCGTATGACATTGCGGTTGAGACGCAGGCCGAACATCGGCGCGGAGTGCGCCAATGCGGTAAACCAGTCTGGATGCTTGCGCGCCGCGCGCAACGAGATTTGCCCGCCCATTGAATGGGCGAGCCCGAAATAAGGCGGCGGGCACGCGCCGCGCACCAGCCGGTCAAAGCGGTCTTCCAGGTCCTCGACATTCTGGTCAAAATGGCGAAGGTGAAGGCGTTGCGGGTCTTTCGAATTGCCCTCGGACAGCCCGTGTCCGCGCCATTCCAAAACGGCCACACAATAATCGCGCGCCAGCAAATCGCCGATGGTTTCAAAATATTTTTCGATAAATTCGGAATATCCCGTCATCAGCACAATCGTGCCGCGCGGGGTTTTGCGCGGCATGAAAACGCCATTGCGTAATTTTTTGCCGTCGCGCGCGTAAAGATATCCGGCCTCGCCAACCGCGGGCAATGGATTGTCGGCGACTGCCACCAATTCGGCCGGACTGTCCCACTCGATTTTCTGCATGTTTTTTTCCCTTTAATCGCGATGACTGTCCCGAAACGCCGCCGACCACACGCTCTGGTTTTTATTATCTTTGTCGTTTAACATTTAACGTTCAATTAAACAAAAACCATCCCAAAAGGGAGCAGGAGGGAAAATGTCCTTGAGCGAAGCGCGGATGCCAGCTTGGGCCAGCCAGACAGGGTTTATTTTTGCCTGTATCGGTGCCGCCGTCGGGCTGGGGAATATTTGGAAGTTCCCTTACATGACAGGGGTGCAAGGCGGTGGTGCTTTTGTACTTATCTATCTTGCCTCGATTTTCGCCATCGCCATCCCGATTGCCGCAGCCGAATTGGTGATCGGCCGGCAGGGGCGCAGCGATGCCCAACAAGCGGTCAAAAATATCGCTGTTGAGAGCGGCAAATCCCCCCGCTACGCGCTTATCGGCACGCTGGGGGTGCTGGGCTCGTTCATTCTGCTGACGTTTTATGCCGTGATTGCTGGCTGGGTGACGGCCTATATTGCCCGCGCGTTAAGCGGCGCGCTGAGCGGGCTTGATGCAGCTTCGGCAAACGCTTTGCTGGCGGGTCTGCACGCCGCGCCGCGCGAGATGATCGCGCATCAGATTTTATTTCTCGCCGTTATTGGGGTGATTTTGATCCGCGAGTTGAGCGCCGGTCTGGAGCGCGCCAATCTGATCATGATCCCGCTTTTAATCCTCATGCTCATCGGCATTGCCCTATATGGAGCCATGGCGGGCGATGTCGGTGCGGCACTGGCATTTTTGTTCACGCCCGATTTCAGCAAAATTACGCCGGAAACCATCCAGTCGGCAGTCGGGCACGGGTTTTTCTCGGTCGGTGTCGGGGCCGCCATGCTGATAACCTATGGCGCCTATCTCGACCGGCAGGTGGACCTTGCAAAAGCCGCCATCACCATCGGCATTGCCGACACCATCATTGCCCTGATTGCGGGCATTGGTGTTTTCGCGATTGTTTTCGGCGAGGGTCTGGACCCGACCGGCGGGCCGGGGCTGATTTTCACCACATTGCCATTGGCGTTTTCACAAATGCCCGGCGGCAGTGTTCTCGCGGTTATTTTCTTCACATTGGTGTTTTTCGCAGCCCTGACATCGGGCCTGTCGCTGTCGGAAGTTATCATTCGCTGGGCGGAAAACACCTTTGGCCTGTCGCGCCTCAAAGCGGCCATTATCATGTTGACCCTGTCATTCGCGGTTGGGCTGGCTAGCGTGTTTTCGTTCAACATCTGGTCGGAGGTGCGGCTTTTCGAAAGCGGCGTGCTGGCCGATAAATCACTGTTTGATGTGAAAGATTATCTGGTCACGGCGCTTGTCATGCCGGTTTGCGGGCTGGGCGTTGTTGCTTTCGCGGCATGGGCCGCGCCGGTTGATATGATGCGGGCGGCAATGGGCAGTTCGCGGTTGATTTTCAACCTCTGGCTGTGGTCGGCGCGCATTATTGCACCGGCCGGTATTGGCTGGATGCTGTGGACGGGCCTCTAAGATTTAAGGAAGTTCTTAGGAAGTTTTTTAAGTTCTTAATCAACGCCTTAGGAAGTTTTTTCCGATTTTCAAGACCTTGAAGCCAAGGCATTTCTCCCCATTTTTCAGGTATCACGGGCGCAATGGTGCCCTCGTGACAACCCGCCGGGCGGATGCCTTCGGGATCGCTTCGGCAATCTTGCTTCAACGAAGGAGATGAACATGACAAATCTTGATATGACCCCGCTTTACCGCTCGACCATTGGGTTTGACCGGTTGGCAAATATTTTTGACGCGCTGGGCGCAACCGAGAACAGCTCGGCCTTCCCGCCCTATAATGTGGCGCGCACAGGCGAAACCGATTATCGGATTTCTATGGCCGTGGCCGGTTTTGCCGAAGACGAGCTTGAAATCATCGAGCGCGGCGGCGTGTTGCGCGTGCGCGGTGGTGCCACAAGCGACGGCGCGGACGCTGAGAGCCAGCTTTTGTATCGCGGCATTGCCAAGCGCAATTTTGAGCGCCGTTTCCAGTTGGCCGACAATATACAAGTGTCAAGCGCGCATTTGGATAATGGCTTGTTGCACATCGAATTGGTGCGCGAAGTGCCCGAAGCCGAAAAGCCTCGTAAAATAAACATTTCCAAACCGGCTCAAGCAGCGTAACAATCAGCCTAGGAAACAGTGCCGGAGCGGGNTTCCTCCCCCCGCTCCGGCATTTGTTATGCAAATGAGAGGATAGGTCATGGCAAGCCTGAGATCAAAATTTTACAGCCGTATGTTGCGGCGCACTTTTCGCGGACGCGGGTTTGGCGAAGGCTTAGAAGCCTTGAAGCGGGTGCGCTCCGGCGAAGACAGATCGTTTATTCTGTCACTGCTGTCGCAAAGTGCCCCACCGCAGGCAACCACCGAAATTAATGGCAATTATGCCGAATGGCTGGGCAACCCGCAGGCCGAGTACACACTGCTTTATCTGCATGGAGGCGGCTATATTATGGGCGGGCCGGACACCCACCGCGAGATGGTGCGGAGGNTAGCNGGCTATGCCAATGTTCGCGCGCTGTTGCTNGATTATCGGCTGGCGCCGGAAAGCCCGTTTCCCGCAGCCATTNAAGACGCCGAAGCCGCCTATGACTGGCTAATTGCCCAAGGCGTGGCACCAGAGAAAATGTTTGTCGCTGGCGACAGTGCCGGCGGGGGCTTAAGCCTCGCGCTGATGCTGAAATTAAAGGAACATGGCAAANCCCAGCCAAAAGCAGCGGCTTTACTGTCGCCATGGACGGATTTGACCTCCAGCGGCGAAAGCGCCCGCACCCGCGCCGAGCGCGACCCGATGATCGATATTAACCGCATGCCCGAAGCGATTGCGTATTATTGCAACGGGCATCCAACAGATGACCCGCTCGTATCGCCGGTTTTTTCCGATTTATCCGGTCTGGCCCCGCTTTTTGTGCAAGTGGGCACGGAAGAGGTGCTGTTTGACGATGCCACCCGCCTTGTCGANCGCGCCGAAGCCGCAGGAACCAAGGCCGAATTGCAGATTTGGGATGACATGCCGCATGNGCACCAAATTGCCTTTCGCCTGGTTCCAGAAGCCCGCGCNGCCTTGAAAGACATTGCGCGGTTTTTCAAAAGCTCCATGGCCTAGCCCCTGCGACACGGCATCGCGCACTGGNAAAAAACCACNGAAAACCGCNATTTTTGNGTTNNNCAGCGTGCAATTAGGTCAATAATATTGACCGATTTGCTTGTTTTTTTCGGGTTTTTGTAGCATATATANGTCACTNNAACGCGTCCCTTGGAGGCGTTCTGCCCCGGTAATCGTGTCACGGTNACGGGGGTCTCGGATTTGCCATATGCGAGTATNGATTTATGGGAATAATTGNTTTCGGAGCCGNGTGCTTAGCCGGCATAGGCTCCGCGACGGATGGGAAAAGCGATGCGTAAGCACAAGGCAAAATTGGGCAGTAAATCCGGCCGTGACCTCTCGCGTCANGTGCCGTCTGCGCGTCCNGGCTTGCCTAAACGTCCGGGGTTTCCTGAGCGTCAAGGCCTCTATGACCCGGCCAATGAGCATGATGCTTGCGGTATCGGCTTTGTCGCGCATATCAAAAATGTCAAAAGCCACGACATCATCCGCGACGGGCTGACCATTTTGGAAAATCTTGAACATCGCGGTGCCGTTGGCGCAGACCCGAAGGCTGGTGACGGCGTCGGCATGCTGATCCAGATACCCGATGCGTTTTTCCGCAAAGTTTTGGGNGACACTGTANNGCTGCCGCAAGAGGGTGCTTACGGCGTCGGCATGATTTTTCTGCCGCCCGAAGCCGANCCACGCGCGCAANTTGAGAAAATGATTGAAGCCACGGTCGCNGCCNAAGGCCACCGCGTGCTGGGCTGGCGCGATGTGCCGGTCGACAATGGCGATCTGGGATATTCGATTGTTCCGACCGAGCCGGTTATTCGTCAGATTTTTGTCGCCAATGACAAANAAGACCGCGACCAAAACGGCTTTGAGCGCGACCTGTTCATCATTCGCCGCACCGTTGAACTGGCCGTCAGTGCGGCAAATATCGACGCGGCCCGCGGGTTTTTCTATATCCCGTCATTTTCTTCCTTCACGGTTTTGTACAAAGGTCTGCTGCTGTCCAGCCAGTTGGGGCCGTTTTATCACGACCTGCGCGACCCTGACACCGTGTCGGCCATGGCGCTGGTGCACCAGCGTTTTTCGACCAATACCTTCCCGACATGGTCGCTGTCGCAACCGTTCCGTATGATTTGCCACAATGGTGAAATTAACACNGTGCGCGGCAATGTTAACTGGATGGCCGCGCGTCACGCCGCGCTTGAAAGCGATTTGTTCGGCGATGATTTGGAAAAACTCTGGCCGCTAATCGAAGACGGCCAATCAGATTCCGCCAGTTTCGATAATGCGTTGGAACTTTTGGTGATGGGCGGATATTCGCTGCCGCATGCCATGATGATGCTTATTCCCGAAGCTTGGGCCGGCAACCCGCTAATGGATAATAAGCGCCGCGCGTTTTACGAATATAACGCCGCGCTGATGGAGCCGTGGGNCGGGCCAGCCGCTGTCGCCTTTACCAATGGTCGCCAAATCGGGGCCACGCTGGACAGAAACGGCCTGCGCCCGGCGCGCTATTATGTAACCTCGGATGACCGCGTGATGATGGCTTCGGAAATGGGCGTGCTGCCCGTGGCAGAAGAGAAAATCATCGAAAAATGGCGCTTACAGCCCGGCAAAATGCTGCTGATTGACCTTGAAGAAGGCCGCATCATCAGCGATGACGAAATTAAAGCCACGCTGTCTTCGGCGCATCCTTACGAAGAATGGCTGGCGCGCGCCCAGATTAGGCTGGAAGACCTGCCCGCCCCTGAAGGCCAAGCCCATGTTAGCGCTAACCTCACCGTGCTCGACCAGCAAAAAGCCTTCGGCTATACGCAGGAAGATTTGAAATTCCTGCTGGCCCCGATGGTCGCCAATGGCGAAGAGGGCACTGGCTCCATGGGCACCGACACGCCGATCTCGGCATTGTCGGAAAAATCGAAGCCGCTTTACACTTATTTCAAACAGAATTTTGCCCAAGTGACGAACCCGCCGATCGACCCGATCCGCGAGGAATTGGTGATGTCGCTTGTGTCTTTCATCGGCCCGCGCCCGAACCTGCTCGACCTTGAAGGCACATCCGGTTTGAAGCGGCTGGAGGTGGCCCAGCCCATTCTCAGCAATGATGATCTGGAGAAAATCCGCCGCATCAGCGACATTGAGGACAATGATTTCCATGCCTTCACGCTCGACATGACATGGGATGTGGCCGATGGCGTGGCGGGGTTAACGGCGCGCCTCGACGAATTGTGCAATCAAGCCGAGCACGCGGTCGCCCACAGCCATGAAAACATCATTATTTTATCCGACCGCAATATCAGCGCCGAGCGCATTGCGATACCGGCATTGCTGGCAACGGCGGCGGTGCATCATCATCTCATTCGCGCAGGCCTTCGCACGCAAGCCGGCCTCGTGATTGAAACCGGCGAAGCGCGCGAAGTGCATCATTTTTGCTGTCTGGCCGGTTATGGCGCCGAGGCCATCAACCCGTATCTCGCCTTTGACACGGTTGATGCGTTACGCGACCGCTTGCGGCTTGACTTGTCGCGCGCGGAAGCCCACGCGCACTACATCAAAGCCACCGGCAAAGGCATACGCAAAGTCATGTCCAAAATGGGCATTTCGACCTATCAGTCTTATTGCGGCGCGCAAATTTTTGACGCGGTCGGGCTGGCCCAGAATTTTGTCGACAGCTATTTCTCCGGCACAGCGACCACTATTGAAGGCATCGGCCTGAACGAAGTGGGCGAGGAAACCATCAAGCGGCACATGGAAGCCTTTGGCGCANNAGCCGNTCTTNCCAANGCGCTCGATGTGGGCGGNGAATANGCCGTGCGCNTGCGCGGCGAAGACCATGTCTGGAACGCCGAAACCGTCGGCTCGCTGCAACATGCCGTGCGCGGCGACAGCCGCGACCAGTATCGTGAATATGCCCGCCTGATTAACGCGCAGGACGAAAACCTGCTGACCTTGCGCGGCCTGTTCAAAATTCGCCAAGCCGACGAAAGCGGTCGCCAGCCGATTGCGCTGGATGAGGTCGAACCGGTCACGGAAATCGTNCGCCGCTTTGCCACTGGTGCCATGTCGCTGGGCTCTATCAGCCCGGAAGCCCATGAAACGCTTGCGATTGCCATGAACCGCATTGGCGGCAAATCGAACACGGGCGAAGGCGGCGANGAATCGGCGCGCTTCACCCCAATGGAAAATGGNGACTCGCGCCGCTCNGCCATCAAGCAGGTGGCNTCAGGGCGCTTCGGNGTCACCACCGAATATCTCGCCAATTCCGACATGATNCAGATTAAAATGGCGCAAGGGGCCAAGCCCGGCGAAGGCGGGCAATTGCCCGGNCACAAGGTNGACCGGCGNATTGCTTCCGTGCGCCACTCGACGCCGGGCGTAGGNCTCATCTCACCGCCNCCNCACCATGATATTTATTCGATCGAAGATCTGGCGCAATTGATCTACGACCTTAAAAACACCAATCCGGAAGCCGATATTTCGGTCAAACTCGTCTCCGAGGTTGGGGTGGGCACGGTTGCCGCAGGCGTTTCGAAAGCNCGCGCCGACCATGTCACGATTTCAGGTTTCGAGGGCGGCACAGGTGCCAGCCCGCTGACCTCCATTAAACACGCTGGCAGCCCNTGGGAAATTGGGNTGGCCGAAACCCACCAGACGCTGGTGCTGAACGATTTACGCACGCGCATCGCCGTCCAGGTTGATGGCGGGCTTCGCACCGGGCGCGATGTGATTGTCGGCGCGCTTTTGGGGGCCGATGAGTTTGGCTTCTCGACCGCGCCGCTCATCGCGGCNGGCTGCGTGATGATGCGTAAATGCCACCTCAACACCTGCCCTGTCGGTATCGCCACGCAAAACGCCGAATTGCGTAAGCGCTTCACCGGCACGCCGGAACACGTCATCAATTATTTCTTCTTCGTTGCCGAAGAAGTACGCGAATTGCTGGCCGCCATGGGCTTTACCAGCCTCGACCAGATTATCGGCCAGACCGATTTGCTGGACACGCGCGAAGCGATCGACCATTGGAAAGCGCAAGGGCTCGACTTCACGCGCCTCTTCACCAAAATTGAAACCGACCGGCCTGTGCATAATTGCGAAGATCAAAAGCACCCGATCGACGATATTCTCGATCGCAAGCTCATCGCTGAAGCAATGCCGGCGCTTGAAAACAAAACCACCGTTAAAATCGACACGCCGATCACGAATATTGACCGTTCGGCGGGCACCATGCTGTCGGGCGCGCTTGCCAAGCGCCACGGCCATGCCGGTCTACCCGAAGACACAATATCGGTGAAACTGACGGGCACTGCCGGTCAAAGCTTTGGTGCGTTTTTGGCGCGCGGCATTTCTTTCGAGCTTGAAGGCGAAGCCAATGACTATGTTGGCAAGGGTCTTTCCGGCGGGCGGCTGGCAATTTATCCGCCAGCCCATAGCGGCATTGTTCCGGAAAAAAGCATTATTGTTGGCAATACGGTTCTGTATGGCGCGATTGACGGCGAGTGCTATTTCCGCGGCGTCGCGGGCGAGCGCTTTGCGGTGCGTAATTCCGGTGCCGTGGCCGTTGTCGAGGGCGCGGGCGACCATTGCTGCGAATATATGACCGGCGGCGTGGTTGTGGTTCTGGGCCCCACGGGGCGCAACTTTGCAGCCGGCATGTCGGGCGGCATTGCCTATGTGCTGGACAGCGAAGGCGATTTTGAAAGCCGCTGCAATATGGCGATGGTTGACCTCGAAGAGGTGACCGGCAGCCTCAGCAACACGCTGGGGCACATTAAAGAAAACATGACCGGCCACGACGCCGAGCGGCTTCACAGACTGCTTGAAAATCATGCCCGCTACACAAATTCCCAGCAGGCCAAAGACATTCTTGCGGATTGGGAAAACTATCAGTCGAAATTCCGCAAAGTCATGCCGACAGAATTCCGGCGTGCCCTGAATGAACTGGCAAGCGAACAGGCCCAAGAGCAAGCGACGGCAGGAGAGTGACATGGGTAAAGCCACCGGATTTTTAGAAATTAAACGCAAAGACCGCACTTACGAAGCACCGGAAGCGCGCGTTCAAAATTTCCGCGAATTTGTCATCCCGCTTGGCGAAGACACATTGCGCGACCAAGCGGCGCGCTGCATGGATTGTGGCGTGCCCTATTGCCATAATGGGTGTCCGGTCAACAACCAAATCCCCGACTGGAACGATCTGGTCTATGAAGATGACTGGCAATCGGCACTGGCAAATTTGCATTCGACCAATAATTTCCCCGAATTTACCGGACGCATCTGCCCGGCACCGTGCGAAGCGGCGTGCACGCTCAACATTGACGACAGCCCCGTAACCATCAAATCCATCGAATGTGCGATTATCGATAAGGGCTGGGAAAATGGCTGGATTGCAGCCCAACCACCGGCTGAAAAAACCGGCAAATCGGTCGCGATTGTCGGGGCTGGCCCGGCGGGTATGGCAGCCGCGCAGCAACTCGCGCGCCAAGGCCATGATGTTCATATTTATGAAAAGCACGCAAAAGCGGGCGGTCTGTTGCGTTATGGCATTCCCGATTTCAAAATGGAAAAGCACCTCATTGACCGCCGCGTCGAGCAATTGGAAACCGAAGGCGTCACCTTCCATTACAACACCAATGTGGGCGTCGACATGGCCGCCAAGCAACTGGCCGAAGACCATGATGCGTTAATCATTTGCGGCGGCTCGGAAGTGCCCCGCGACCTGCCGGTGGNCGGGCGCGAGNTTGACGGCGTGCATTTCGCCATGGATTTTCTGCCGCAGCAAAACCGGCGTGTCGGGCAAGAACCAATAGGCGATATCGCCCCCATTCTCGCCGAAGACAAGCACGTTATTGTTATTGGCGGCGGCGACACGGGCTCCGACTGCATTGGCACAAGCTTCCGTCAGGGTGCGGTGTCAGTGACCCAGCTCGAAATCATGCCGATGCCGCCGGAAAAAGAAAACAAGGGCCTCACCTGGCCGGACTGGCCGCTCAAAATGCGGACGTCAACCAGTCAGGAAGAAGGTGCCATTCGTGATTTTTCGGTGATGACCACTGGCATTAAAGGCGAGGACGGGCGCGTCACGGCCATCACCTGCACCAAGGTTGACGAAACCATGCAGGCGATTGCCGGTTCGGACTTTGAACTGAAGGCCGATCTGATTTTGCTCGCCATGGGCTTCATACATCCGGTGCATGAAGGCATGCTGGACGAATTGTCATTGGAGCGTGACGGGCGCGGCAATGTGGCGGCAGACACGGCCACCTATCAGACATCTGACGCCAATATTTTTGCCTGCGGCGACATGCGGCGNGGTCAGTCGCTGGTTGTTTGGGCCATTCGTGAGGGTCGCCAATGCGCCCGCGAGGTGGATCTGGCACTTATGGGTGAAACCCGCCTGCCGCGATAATTGCCCCGTCAAACAACCCCTTTAAACAGGGCTTGCTAGATACTGACGCGCAGCAAATTATCCAGCACGCGCTCAACATCGCGCACCGAATTACACACTTGAACATGGCTGCAATAAGCACCCAGCCGGCGCATTTCGCTATCGCCCGTGTTCCAGCTTGCTTCCGGTTCGGGGTTCAGCCAAATCACGCGGCGCGCGCGTGTCGCCATTTCCTTCAACAGCAAGTGCCCCGGATCACCGAAATTCGACCGCGCATCGCCCAGCACTAAAAGCGTGGTGCGGTGATCCATCTCATCCAGCACCGCGTCGCCAAGGTCTTCCATCGCTGTGCCGTAATCGGTTGAGCCGCCGCCGTAATCGCGCAAGGCTTGTGTCATTACCTCATCCATATCCCCCGCAGACATTTTGTCGGATATTTCGCCCGCGCGGTTGGAAAACACAAAACTTCGCGTGCGTGGCATCACCTCATCAAGACTGTAGAGAAACATCAGGAAAAACCGCGACACGGCGGCCACCGAGCCGGACACATCACACATGACAACCAAGCGCGGGCGCTCCACCTTGGTGCGCTTCCAATGCAAATTAAACAGCAGGCCGTCATTTGACATATTCCGGCGCATGGTGCGGCGCACATCCAGCATGCCGCGATGGGCTTTTTTGCGCCGCCGCGCGTGGCGCGTTGCAAGGCGTTTTGCCAGCTTGCGAATGAGCTCGCGCATGATTTTCATATCGCTCTTATCGAGATTGCCCAGCCGAATACGGCNCAGTGCNTCTTCGCGCAACAANCGGCCAGCNTTTTTTGTCCGCANGGCAATCTGGCGTTCGACGAATTCGGAAACCTCTTCAAAAACCTNCGCGCGCCCATTTTCCAATTGNTGANGGCGGGCCTCGTTCCCTTCCGCGCGCATTTGCGANATGGTCGCGTCCAGCGCCTCCAGCCCCATNGCCTCCAAAATACGGCGGGTGAACATGCCCTGNTGGGTGAANAGGCGCGCATCATCCAAGCCCGATGCCNCNGCCGNGTCCGCCAGNGCTGCTTGCATNCCNGCCTGATCGTTTTGCTCTATCANCTGCGCGAGGCTGCTGTCGCCTTCCGAGGCTGCTTNCTCNGCCCNGCTAGNTTCTTGGNCTGNGNCATCTTCGGCTTCCNCCTCATTTTCANNTGTTGGCGNTTGCGCCATATCGGGNAGATCAAAATAGCTATCGAAGCAGGTGTCGAAGGCACGCTTTTCCGNTTCGGTTTTTGCCAAACATTGGCCCAGCGCATATTTTAAAATAGNGCGGTCATCAAGCCCGACAGCGCCAATNACATCGGCCGCGTCAATGGCCTCGGCCGGCGATACGCGCACATCGGCCGCGCGCAAAACNCGAATGAAATCGGCNATCATCAGTTGGCCGCGACGNTATTNATTTCCCGCAGCATCCGNGTAACGTCGCTCTCCACATTTTCAATATCGGATTTGAACTTCAACAATACGTTGAGCGTGTCCTGCACAAAGGTGCTGTCCAGCGTNTGCACNTTNAGCAATACCANNGTGCGCGCCCAGTCNATNGTTTCGCTGACGGCAGGCGGCTTTTTCAAATCCATCTGCCTTATNCCCTGCACGAAGGCCACGACTTTTTCGCGCAACACCGCATCCAGTTGCGGCACACGCGCCTGCAAAATGGCGTTTTCGCGCGCGGCANCGGGAAANTCGATATANAGATGCAGACACCGGCGCTTCAGCGCATCGCCTATTTCGCGCGTATTATTGGAGGTNAGAAAAACCAGCGGCGGCGTNTTGGCCTTAACCGTGCCCAGTTCCGGCACCGAGATTTGATAATCGGACAGAATTTCCAGCAAAAACGCCTCAANCTCGTCATCGGATTTATCTATTTCATCAATCAGCAAAACCGTNCCNGCCTCGGCGCGCANGGCTTGTAGCAGCGGGCGCGTTTGCAAAAACTGTTCGGAGAAAAANACATCCTCGAAATCNTCGAGCCGCTGCATCGACTGNTCCAGCGTCGTCGCGCCGTCCATCANATCGCCGAGTTTTTCTTTCAAAACCTGCGTGTACAAAAGCTGTTTGCCATATTGCCATTCATACAGCGCCTTACTTTCATCCAGCCCCTCATAACATTGNAGCCGGATCATGGGCAGGTTCAAAAAATCAGCCGTNGCCTTGGCAAGCTCNGTTTTGCCAACCCCGGGCGGGCCTTCAACGAGCATGGGTTTTTCAAGTTTGCGCGCCAGAAAAAGGGCCGTGGCGATCTGNCTGTCGCTCACATAACCACGCGCGGCATATCCGGCCTGTATCTCGGCGATTTCCGCGCNAGCGTCTGTATACGTCTCACTCATGGCGCGAAACATAGCACAAACCATATTCGGTGCTAGTTTTTAAGCTTATTTTTTTGCCGNAGATGGGTCAGCAGCCCNGGNGTCGGATAGCCATCGGCAATCAGTCCGGCCNCNCGCTGATACGCGCGGATGGCNCCGATGGTTTTGCGTCCGGCAACCCCGTCAATNTCGCCGACAAGATATCCGGCTTTTCGCAAAAAACGCTGCAGGGTGAAAATTTCNGGCGGCTTCAAAGGCCGGTCGCCTATCGGCCAGTCCCCGACAAGCGGCACCGCGGCGTCAAACCGCTCGCTCAAACGCCCCACGGCCAGCGCATATGCNGGTGCCGTATTATAGCGCAACAGCGCNCGGAAATTCTGCGTNACNAGAAANGCCGGGCCGCGATGCCCGCNNGGGAGAAATAGCGACATCTCGCCAAGGCNGTCGGCCAGCGCTTCAATCGCTGNTGTGGTGGCGCGCGCCGNACGCACCTGTCTTTCGCGCCAGCGNGCAGGCAGCGCNCGCTGGTCAAGACCNGCCACGCCATAATCGAAACCNTCCGGCAANACNACCTCAAAGCCCCATGGCATACCGCGCTNCCAACCGGANACTTTCAGATAATTCGCCGNGGACGCCAGCGCATCTTGCGGGCTCGTCCAAACATCGCGCTTGCCGTCTCCCGTGCCNTCGGCGGCATAGGCCAGATAGGTGGTNGGAATAAACTGCGTNTGCCCCATGGCNCCGGCCCAACTGCCGTAGAAATTATTAATCGTCACATCNCCCGACTGCAAAATCTGCAAGGCGGCGAGCAATTGCTGNCGNCCAAATTTCGCNCGGCGGCCCTCATAGCCCANCGTTGNCAGNGCCTGCAAAACGTGAAAGCTGCCCTTATTGCTGCCGTAATTGGTTTCCACGCCCCAGATCGCGACAATAATGCCGATGGGGACACCATAT
This sequence comes from Rhodobiaceae bacterium, assembly GCA_002689195.1. Lineage (GTDB taxonomy): Bacteria > Pseudomonadota > Alphaproteobacteria > RS24 > RS24 > UBA7378. The sequence continues at coordinate 15,782 of NZFC01000015.1, forward strand.
TGCGCTTCAAGCTTTTCCAGATAGGGCCGGTNGGCGGCGAGGTTTTCGCGCCCCAGCGTCAAGCGGTTCGGCGTGATAAGATGGTCGAGATAGGCCCATATCGGCTTCACATATTCGGGNTGGCTTGAGGCAAGGCGGGTCACTTCGGGCTCTGGTGTCAGCCGGTCGAGATTAACGAGATGGCGCTCTGATATGCCTTGGCCGGCGGCTTCTTTACGCACCTCGGAAATAAACCGGTCAAAAACCGGATCGGCCTTCGCGACAGNTACGACGCCAAATACCANAAACCANATAGCGAGCAGNCNCGACAAATGCCGGTGTTTGATGCTGCNATCGTTNAATTCTGCGTCTGANATGTCTGACATAGGCTTGCAAGNTCCTCATTNACCGGCATCAANCCGCCCCATNGGTGATATAAAGTGCTGGCTGGCACCTGAACGGACTGCATCTGCCCGNNCANATCATACACATCATGCCACAGGCCGGCGGTTTGCGTGGCGAGATAGCTGTCAAAAACCGCCATCTGCACCGCTTCATATTCCGTCGGCGCAAAAAGTTGCAGCGCGCGCAGATATTCCGTCTGCGGCCACAACCGACGCGACGCCAGGCTTACGCGCCCGCCCGCATCGCTCGCGTCACCCGCATCAATGGCATCACCCGCTTCGATGGCGTCAACCGCATCAATGGCGTCAACCGCGAACCCGTCTTGTGAAAGCCCGCTCTGGCGGGCGTCATCAAATAAGGCGCGGGCCGTGCGCGTCAGGTCTTCCGGCCCGCCGCTAAATTCCAACCAGCTCAGCAGAAAAGCCCACTCAAAGCCATGCCCCGGCTGTAGCGGCGCATCTTGGCGCTGCCATGTCGGGTCGAACATTTCATGCACGCCCGTGCCGTCGGGATTGGCAAAATGGGTTTCAAACAGCGTGAAAATCGCCTCTGCGCGGGCTAAAAACGCGTCGTCGCCGGTGGCCGTGTAAAGCGCCAGAAACGCTTCAAGCAGATGCATGTGCGGGTTTTGGCGTCGCGGGAGCGTTGCGTCCAGATCTTCGCGATAGCCGCCATTTTCGTCCCTTAATGCGCCATCGAGAAACGCCAATGTCTCGTCAATATAACGGCGATATTCCGGCGCACCGGTAACTTCAAACAGGCGCGCCAGCGCAAACAGAACAAAAGCATGGTCGTATAAACCACCCGGCCATTGCACGCCAGCGCCTGTGCGGTCGACCTGCGCGGCCCAGCCGCGATCGCTGCGCCACCCGCCGGCGCGCAAGGCGAACATGCCCGCTTCGGCCAGTTCCAGCGCCGGGCCCGACCAGCCAGCCGCATGCGCGCTCGCAAACACATAGATCTGGCGCGCCTGCACGCGCGCGCGCACAACCGGCAGGCCGACATCGCGGCCTTTGAAATCCAGTGCTTCGAAAAATATGCCGGTTTGCGTATCCACGCCCTGTTCGGCCCATAACGGCATTGCAGAATCAAAGAGCCAGTTCAGGCCGCGCGATGTCTGCGTGGTCATGCGCCGTCCACCTTGGGTTGCATCCGGTGGGGTTGCATCTGATGGGCCTCTGCGCGACCGGCCTGCTTCAGCGCCTCGACAACTTGCTTCACACGCTGGCTTTCAGATTTCGGCATTACCAGCACCGCGTCTTGGGTTTCGATAACAACCACATCTTCCATTCCGGCCAGCACAACCAACCGGCTGTCAGCGAAAACAAAATTATTTCGGGCGTCGACAACAAGCGTGTCGCCGTGCAGCGCATTGTCGTCGTCATCGCGCGCGCGGCTTTGCCAAAGCGCCGACCATGAGCCGACATCGTTCCACCCCATATCGACGGGCAGCACCACGCCTTTTTGCGTTTTTTCCATGACGGCAATGTCAATGGGCAGCGCCTCGGCGGTGGCAAAAGCGGTGGCATCGGGATAAATCATCGTGTCGGCAATGCGCGCACTGACCAAGGCCTCACGACATGCGGCGAGAATTTCAGGGCAATGGGTTTGCAATTCGGCCAAAATGCTTGCAGCCGTGAACACGAATATGCCGCTATTCCAGCTATAGCCGCCCTCTGCCAGCCAGGTTTCGGCGGTCGCGCGGTCGGGTTTTTCGGTGAAGCTGTGAATGGCAAACCCGCCTTGCGCGCGGGGCGCTCCGGCGCGGATATAGCCATAGCCGGTTTCGGGGCCGTCCGGCACAATGCCAAAGGCCACAATCGCCCCGTCCAGCGCGGCGTCACTGGCAGTTTGGATGGCGGCGTCAAACGCGGTCGTATCGCCCACAACATGGTCGGACGGCAGCACCAGCATGACAGCGCCCATGTCTTTTTCGCCGATTTGCAAAGCGGCCAGACAAATTGCGGCGGCCGTATTGCGGCCCTCCGGTTCCAGCAAAATATGTTGCGCGGCAACACCCGCACTGTCGAGGGCGGCGCGAATTAGCGCGTCATGGGAGGCATTGCCGATAATCACGGGCGCGGCATAAAGCGGGCCTTCGGGCACGCGCGCCAGCGTTTCGGCGAACATGGAACGCTCTGTGACCAGCGGCAGAAACTGTTTGGGTCTGTCACCGCGTGATGCCGGCCACAGGCGGGTTCCCCACCCCCCCGCCCACAGATCGGCCCGCCAATGCCATCAGCGGCGACATGCTCGCCAGTATAGATGGCAACCACACCTTCGGCC
>NZFC01000016.1 GCA_002689195.1 Rhodobiaceae bacterium
TAATGATGGCTTGAAGTCTGTAGGCTTCCGATATCCGACCCTTCTTCTTCGCCGTCACATGGGTGAGGTACTTCCTCAGTAGGTCGGCAACAGTGGAAATGGAAGTCGTCTCAGGTGGTTCATATCGGCCGGCGTCGACTGCGGCCTCCATCTGTCTGCTCCACCTTTCGGCGTCAGCCTTGCGGAGGAATGACTTGGAGATACCCTTTATGCCTCCTCTTCTGACCTGTGCTTGCCATTTGTTTCCCCTCTTGCGGATTGAAGCCATAACCCATCGCCCTTCGCTGTGACACCAGTGTGACAGGCGGCTTTTCTAAGAAGATTGGGGTAGGACGCTTTGCTTATCCAGTTGATAAACTGGAGAAAACTGGCGCACCCGAGAGGATTCGAACCTCTGACCTCTGCCTTCGGAGGGCAGCGCTCTATCCAGCTGAGCTACGGGTGCTATAGGGGCGTTATAGCCAGTTCGAAGGATTTTGGCAAAAAATTCGCAAGGTTTTGGTTGGGGGGACTAAGTTGGGGGCTTGTTTGGGCGTTTGCGCTTAGAGCGATGCCGGCCCGGTAAGCTTCATAAACACGGTTTCGAGATCGGCCCCCTCGCTGGCGAGGTCGGCAATTTCGATGCCGTTATTTTGCACCAGCGCCAACACCTCGCCGGCTGCCTGCTGGCCCGGATTATATTGCACGGCGAGTTGCCCGTCATCGCGCAGCGCGCATTGCAGGCCGGCGATGACCGGTGCGGCTTCCAGCTGCGCGCTGGGGCGGATTATGAGGGTTTTATCGTCGATCTGTTGCAACAGGTTGCGGGTCTTGTCGCAAGCAACGACGGCGCCATTGTCGATAATGGCGACGGTGTCGCATAATTCTTCGGCCTCTTCGAGATAATGCGTGGTCAGCATAATCGTGACGCCCTGCCGGTTCAGGTCGATGACATAATCCCATAGCTGGCGACGCAACTCGATATCGACCCCCGCCGTCGGCTCATCCAGAACCAGAACCGGCGGATTATGCACCATCGCTTTGGCAACCAGCAGGCGGCGGCGCATGCCGCCCGACAGCGTGCGCGCATAGGCTTTGGCTTTGTCGGCCAGCCCCATGGCGGACAGAATTTCCATGGTGCGGCGCTGCTTGCGCGGCACGCCGTAAAGCCCGGCCTGCAGCTCCATGATCTCGGCCGGTGTGAAAAACGGATCAATGCTCAGCTCTTGCGGCACAATGCCGATGGAGGCGCGCGCCTGGCGCGGATTGGCGTCAATATCAAACCCCCAAATATTGGCGCTGCCGCCGGATTTGATGACCAGCCCGGCGAGAATATTGATAAAGGTCGATTTGCCCGCCCCATTGGGCCCAAGCAGCCCGAAAATCGCGCCGCGCGGAATATCTAGATCAATGCCTTTGAGTGCCTCTTTTGCAGGCTGGTTGCCGCCGGCCTTATAGGTCTTTTGCAGATTGTGTGCCGACAGCGCGATGGGCGGTTGCGGGGAACTATTCATGAAAAACTCCTGCTTCACATGTAACACCGCGCGCAGTGTTCGGCAAACACCCACGCCGGTTGTTGGGGACGGAATGCGGCGGCGGGTTTTTTCGCCTGTTATCTCTGCTAAAATTTAACCCGACTCGGTTGAACTCGGTTGGACAAGGATTACCCCATGGCAACGCCCACAAAACTCGGCTCCGGCGATCATCTCTATCTGGTGGACGGCTCCGGCTATATTTTTCGGGCCTATCACGCGCTGCCGCCCCTGACACGCAAGTCCGACGGGCTGCCGGTTGGGGCGGTGTCGGGGTTTTGCAATATGCTCGTCAAGCTGCTCGACGAAATGGACGATGCCGAAACGCCGACGCATTTAGCCGTCATTTTCGATGCGTCGGGTCGCAGTTTCAGAAATGATATTTATGTTGAATATAAAGCCCACCGCCCGCCAGCACCGGAAGATCTGGTGCCGCAATTTCCGCTGGTGCGCGATGCCGTGCGCGCGTTCAACATTCCCGCGATCGAAGAAGAAGGCTTTGAGGCCGATGATTTAATCGCCACTTACGCCGCCGAAGCTGCCAAAGCTGGCGCGCGCGTGACGATTGTGTCGTCGGACAAGGATTTGATGCAGCTTGTCGGCGGAACCATCGACATGGTCGACACGATGAAAGACAAAAAGATCGATGTTCATGGCGTCATTGAAAAATTCGGTGTCGGGCCCGAGCGCGTCATTGATGTGCAGGCACTGGCGGGTGATAGTGTGGATAATGTGCCGGGCGTGCCGGGCATTGGCATTAAAACGGCGGCGCAGCTGATCGACGAATATGGCGATCTGGATACGTTGCTGGCCCGCGCCGAAGAGATCAAACAACCAAAGCGGCGCGAAAACCTCGTGAATTTTGCCGAGCAGGCGCGTATCAGCCGCGAGCTTGTAACTTTGCGCCGCGATGCGCCCATGCCGGTTGCGCTGAAAGACATGGTGCGCGCCCAGCCAGTAGCGGAAAATCTGATGGGCTTTTTAAAGGCCCTGGAGTTCAACACGCTGACGCGACGCATGGCCGAGCGCTATGCGATTGACGCCGATGCTTATGCGGCTTTGGAAACGCTGGCTGCAAAAGAGGGCGGCGTAGAGGGCAGTGCGGAAGGTGATATGCGTGGTGGGCAATCACACGCGCCGCACGCCGACGGGCAGGGCACCCACGCCCGCCCGCCTGCCGAGCCGCCAGCGCTGGATGTGTCGGCCTATACATGCGTGACGACAGCCGATGATTTGCAAGATTGGGTGGCGCGCGCCACGCGCAGCGGTGTCGTCGCGGTGGATACTGAAACCGATGGGCTCGATGCCATGCAGTGTCGGCTGGTTGGCATTTCGCTGGCCGTGGCACCGGGCGAGGCGTGCTATGTGCCACTGGCGCACGGGGCCGGAGATGGGTTGGATTTGGGCGCGGAGACGCCCGCACAGCTTGACGAGAAAACCGCGCTCGCGCTGCTGATGCCAATGCTGGCCGATGGGTCGGTTTTGAAAGTTTTGCAAAACGCCAAATTTGACCTGCAAGTGCTGGGTCGCCGCGGTGTATCGGTTGCACCGGTAGACGACACCATGCTGATTTCTTACGCGCTTGGGGCCGGCGCGCATAATCATGGCATGGATGAATTGGCGCAGCGGTTTTTGGGCCATACGCCCATTTCGATCAAGGAATTGCTGGGGACGGGCAAAAACCAGATTACTTTCGACCGCGTGCCGGTCGATGAGGCGACCCGATATGCGGCCGAAGATGCCGATGTCACGTTGCGCCTGTGGCTGCATTTGAAACCGCGCTTGGCGGCAGAGGGCGTGACAGGCGTGTATGAAAGCACCGAACGCCCGCTGGTGCAGGTCATCACGGATATGGAGCGCCAAGGCGTGCTGGTTGACCGAACAGTGCTGTCGCGCCTGTCGGGTGAATTTGCCCAGAAAATGGCCGCCATGGAAGACGAGATTTTCGAACTGGCCGGTGAAAAATTCAACATTGCCAGCCCCAAGCAGCTTGGCGATATTCTCTTCGACAAAATGGGTCTGTCGGGCGGCAAGAAAACCAAAACCGGCGCTTGGGGCACGGGCGCCGATGTGCTGGAAGGGCTGGTCGAGGGGGGCAACACACTGGCCGCCACCGTGTTGGACTGGCGCGGGCTGGCAAAACTCAAATCGACCTATACCGATGCGCTGCCGGATTTCGTCAATCCGGATACGGGCCGCATTCACACCTCATATTCAATGGCCTCGACGACGACGGGCCGGCTTTCTTCTTCCGACCCGAATTTGCAGAATATTCCGGTACGCACCGAGGACGGGCGGCGCATTCGCACGGCGTTTGTGGCCGCGCCCGGCAATAAGCTGGTGAGCGCCGATTACAGCCAGATCGAGCTGCGTATATTGGCGCATATGGCACAGATTGACACCCTGCGACAGGCCTTTGCCGACGGGCAGGACATTCATGCCATGACCGCCTCGGAAATGTTTGGCGTGCCGCTTGGCGATATGACGCCGGATGTGCGCCGCCGCGCCAAGGCGATTAATTTCGGCATTATTTACGGCATTTCGGCTTTCGGCCTAGCCAATCAGCTAAGCATTTCGCGCAGCGAGGCGGCGGCTTATATTGATGCGTATTTTGAGAAATTTCCCGGTATTCGCGACTATATGGAGGCCACGAAAACCGAAGCGCGCGCGCAAGGCTATGTGTCTACGTTGTTCGGCCGCAAAGTGCATTTGCGCGAAATAAGCGCCAAAATTCCCGCGCGGCGGGCATTTGCCGAGCGTGCTGCCATTAATGCGCCGATACAAGGCACCGCCGCCGATATTATCCGGCGCGCCATGATCCGCCTGCCCGAAACCCTGACGACTCTTTCGAGCGCGCGCATGCTGTTGCAGGTGCATGATGAACTGATTTTCGAAGTGGCCGAAGAAGAGGCCGATGCGCTGATATCCAACGTCATCTCAGTGATGGAGACGGCCTGCCAGCCACGCCTGACACTTTCCGTACCGCTGGTGGTGGATGCCTGTGCCGCAGATAACTGGGACGAAGCACATTAGTATTACTAATTAATAATNCAAATATNNATTAATTANGTTTTTATNCTCTCNNGNANTATTAAAAATANTACTATTCAGCGGCCANNGCAGCGGCGCGGACATTATCATCNACATGGTCGATNAATTTGGCGAAATTCTCGACAAACATAGCAACAAGCTTGGCAGCTTGTGCGTCATAAGCNTCCTTATCGNCCCAAGTGTCGCGTGGGTTCAAAATGGAACCGTCAACNCCNGGCACTGATACGGGNACTTCAAAGCCGAAATTCTCATCCGTGCGGAAATCCACCGCGTTCAGGCTGCCATCCAGTGCGGCAGACAACAGCGCGCGGGTTTCGCGGATCGGCATGCGGTTGCCAATGCCATAGGCCCCGCCCGTCCAGCCAGTATTGACCAGCCAGCAGCTTGCGCTGTGCTCGGCAATNAGNTCNCGCAGCAAATTGCCATATTCCGACGGGTGGCGNGGCATGAACGGCGCGCCGAAGCAGGTCGAGAAAGTGGCTTCCGGCTCGGTGACACCTTTTTCGGTGCCCGCGACTTTCGCTGTATAGCCGGACAGGAAATGATACATGGCTTGGCTGGGCGTCAGCCGCGAAATGGGCGGCAACACGCCAAACGCATCCGCCGTCAGCATGATGATATTGCTGGGGTGTCCGGCGCGGCCCGTGTCTGAGGCATTCGGGATAAACGATAGCGGGTAGGCACCGCGCGAATTTTCCGCCAGCGAATTGTCGAAAAAGTCCAGTTCGCGGGTCTTGGGGTCCATGACCACATTTTCAAGCACCGTGCCGAAGCGTTGCGTGGTGGCATAAATTTCGGGCTCGGCNTCGGCCGACAGATTAATCATTTTGGCATAGCACCCGCCTTCGAAATTGAAGACGCCGTTTTCCGACCAGCCATGCTCATCATCGCCGACGAGAATACGGTTGGGGTCAGCCGACAATGTAGTTTTGCCCGTGCCGCTCAAACCAAAAAAGACGGCTGCATCGCCGTCTTTACTCACATTCACAGAACAGTGCATCGGCATAACGCGCTTGGCTGGCAAGGTGAAGTTCAGCATGGAGAAAACCGATTTTTTGGTTTCCCCGGCGTAAGATGTGCCGGCAATCAGCACCATTTTGCGCTCGAAATTAACCGCAATGACCGTCTCGGAGCGGCTGCCATGGCGGTCGGGGTCGGCTTTGAAGCTGGGGAAATTCATAATCACGAATTCCGGATCAAACCCGTCTAATTCTTCCGGCATCGGCTCAATCAACAGGTTTTGAATGAACAGCGAATGCCAAGCCAGCTCGGTGACGACCCGCGTTGCCAGACGGTGTGTGGGGTCGGCGCCGCCGAACAGGTCTTGCACCAGCAATTCCTTGCCGTCGGCATGGGCCAGCATGTCTTCCAACAGGGCATCGAAATGCGCCGGCGTCATGGATTTATTATTGTCCCACCACACGCAGTCTTCGGTGAACGCGTCGCGCACAATAAACTTGTCTTGCGCCGAGCGGCCCGTGTGCTGGCCGGTTTTGACCAGAAGCGGCCCGCTGCCAGCTATTTCACCTTCGCCGCGCGCCAGTGCCATTTCGTAAATTTCGGCAGGGCGCAGGTTCCAGTGGACAGCCTTGGCTTTGCCAAGCCCCTGCCCGTCGATTCCATTTTTACTGATATGAAAGCCGCTCTGTTCCATCACGGATTGCTCCTTTTGCCGACAATATCCCTCACTACAGATGGGGGACTATATTAACAATGACGCATCAGTGCAAGCAGACTGCCACATGATAAACACATTTCATGTTAGTGTTGNCGAGCGCTTAAAACAGCCCGTGAATCAGGAGCGGGATAGGCGCTGTGGGGGCTTAAGAAACGGGATTGAAATTTAATGGCCGAAATTGTTCTGGTCGATGATGATGCCAATATTCTGGCCTCGGTACGCATTGCACTGGAGGCGGATGGCTTCCGCGTACGCAGCTATACAGACGGGCATTCGGCGCTGGCTGCGCTGGAAAACCAGCCCGCAGATATTGGCGTGTTCGACATTAAAATGCCACGCATGGACGGGCTGGAACTGCTGCGAAAACTGCGCCAGACCAGCACAATGCCTGTGGTTTTTCTCACCTCCAAGGATGATGAGATTGACGAAGTGTTCGGCCTGAAAATGGGCGCGGACGATTATATCACCAAGCCGTTTTCGCAACGCCTTTTGATCGAACGCATTCGCGCCGTGCTACGGCGCAGTGCGGCGCGCGCGCAAACACCGGCGGTTGCGTCAAAATCCGCCATCAGTCAGGGGCATTTGCACCTCGACCATGAACGCCATGATTGCCTGTGGAAAAACCAGCCGGTCAATCTGACCGTCACCGAGTTTTTAATCATCGACGCGCTGGCCCAGCGCCCGGGTGTGGTAAAAAGCCGCGACTCGCTGATGGATGCCGCTTATGATGATCAGGTCTATGTCGATGACCGCACGATTGACAGTCATATTAAACGTCTGCGCCGCAAGTTCCGCGCTGTCGATGGGTCTTTTGATGCCATCGAAACGCTCTATGGTGTCGGCTATAGGTATAAAGCGTCATGACACGCCAGCGTGAGGGCACAAAGCGCCGCCGCCGATTATTGGCGCGCCTCATCGGTCTTAATATGTTGGGGCTTCTTATTCTTGCAGGNGGCTTTCTGGTGTTGTCGGAATCGCGGCAATTTCTGACTAATGCCTATAAGCAAAGCTTGGAAGCCCAGGCGCGCATTGTTGCCGGGGCGCTCAGCCAGACGGTGATTAACCGCAATTTCCAGTTTTTTGACCCGTCACTGTTCGGCCCGATGATTGGCGGGCGCAACGGCCCCGATTGGGAGATACGCGAAGCCACGAAAATCATGCGGCAGGTGGCTTCCGTTNCCAATGCGCGCATTCGCCTNTACGGGCGCGATGGNGCGCTGGTGCTCGACAGTGCCCATATGGACCGCTCTATTAATGTCATNTCACGCGCGCTGCCGCCGCTGCCCGGCACATCTGTGCGCCAAGACTGGCCGCGGCGCATTGTGACNGCTGCGCGNANTGTCNTCCGGCGNGAAAAGCCGGTGTTNACGGAGGTTAATGCGGCGGAGGGGTATAATTTGCCCGAAGTGGTGTCGGCNATAAAAGGGCGCTCGGCCAGCCTGCAAAGACAAAACCAAGATGGCGCNGATATATTGACCGTGGCCGTGCCNGTGCAGGGCTACCGGGCGATTATCGGCGCGTTGATGGTGTCGACCCGCCCNGGCGAAATTGACGCGATTATTCAGGCCGAACGCCGCGTGGTCATTGAACTGGCGCTCATCGCNCTTTTGGTCAGCCTTATGACCTCGCTNTTNCTTGCCAGCACGATNACCGAGCCGGTGCGTAANCTGGCCGGTGCNATGCGCGTGTTCAACCGCGCCTCGCCCNCATTGCCGGGGCTTGAGACCATACCCGACCTGTCGCGGCGCGGCGATGAAATCGGTGATCTGTCGGTGGCTTTGCGCGAAATGACCGAACAATTGCTGGAGCGTATCAACACAATCGACCGCTTTGCNGCNGATGTTGCCCATGAATTGAAAAACCCGCTAACCTCGCTGCACAGCGCCGTGCAATCTTTGGAAACCGCGACCAGCGACGACCAGCAGCGCGAGATGAAGCGGATTATCCAAAACGATGTGCAACGCCTCAATCGCTTGATTTCCGACATATCCAACGCCACGCGGCTGGATGCTGAACTGAACCGTGGCGAAACCGCGCCATTTGATTTGGCCGCGCTTGCCAATGAAATTGGTACGGCGCTGGCACCAGGCATTGGCGAGGCGAATAATATCACATTGATCACCAGCGCCGATCGACCCGCGCCTGTCATCGCCCAAAAACCGCGTATTGCACAGATCATCGACAATCTGGTTTCAAATGCCGTGTCATTCACGCATAGCGGCGGCAAGGTTTATCTGCGCGTGCTGGTGGGGGAAGACGACATNAGGCTAATTGTGGCCGATGAAGGCCCGGGCATTGATCCGGAAATGACCGAGCGTATTTTCGACCGTTTTTACAGCGACCGCGCCAGCGCGCCCGTNACGCCGAGCGCTCACGACCTGCCNGCCAGTGGACATTCGGGGCTGGGCTTGAGCATTTCGCGCCAGATTGCGCGCGCGCATGGCGGCGATTTGGTGGCCGATAACCGACCCGACGGGGTTGGTGCATATTTCACGCTCATTCTTCCACGCGACCAACGGCCAAACTCATGATGCGCGCACCAGACACCAACGCCGAGAGCCCGGCAAATAAATCAGCAAACAAGCCAGCAACGGTTCACGCCACGGCCATCTCCCTGCCAGCGGGCGGGGTGCTGCTCACCGGCCCGCCAGGGTCGGGCAAGTCGAGCCTTGCATATCGGTTAATTGCGCTCCACACCGCGCGCCTTGTTGCTGATGACCGCGTGCGCCTGGTGGCCCATGAAAACGCGCTCTATGCCGAGACGCCTTCGCGCCTTGCCGGTCTGATGGAAGTGCGCGGCATTGGTATTTTGCGGATGGATTATCTGGCGCGCGCGCAGCTTGACCTTGCGGTTGAGTTGGTCGCGGCTGACGCCGTGCCGCGCATTGCCGAGCCGCATTACCTCGAAAGCACGGGCCGCCACTTGCCGCTCATCCGCCTGCATGCGTTTGACACCGACATTGCCGCCAAAATCGAACTGGCGCTGACCCATATCGCCGCTGGCGGATTTCGTGAAGACGGCATATATGGCTAGGGTATATAGGGGCGATAGGGCTTGTCATGGGCTCAAGCAAACGGCACATTGAAAACGCCACATTGAGGGGACATTTTGTTCCTATTGGGCATTAAACGGGGAATGACATAAATGATTGGCATGGTCTTGGTCACACATGGGGCATTGGCAGAAGAATTTCGTTCTGCGCTGGAGCATGTTGTCGGGGCGCAGGAAAACCTCGCCACCATCTGCATCGGGCCGGATGACGATATGGAAAAGCGCCGCGAAGACATTGTCGACGCCATTGTCAATGTGGATACGGGCGACGGCGTGGCCCTGCTCACCGACATGTTTGGCGGCACACCGTCCAACCTCGCCATTTCGCTGCTGGAAAAAGACAAGGTCGAGGTGGTGGCAGGCATCAACTTGCCGATGCTGATTAAGCTGGCGAGCATTCGTGACAGCGCAGCCCTCAATGAGGCGGTGCTGGAAGCCAGAGACGCGGCGCGCAAATATATCTCCGTTGCCAGCGAAGTTCTTGCCGGCAGCCAAGAGTAGAAATCCGGTGATTGAAACGACCTTGACGATCGTCAACCGACGCGGTCTGCATGCGCGGGCATCGGCGAAATTCGTCAAATGCGCCGAGGTGTATCAGGCCGAAATTCATGTCCGAAAAGATGATGATGTGGTCGTTGCGACCTCGATTATGGGGCTGATGATGCTGGGCGCAAGCCTTGGCTCGGAAATCACTTTGCAGGCAACCGGGCCCGATGCGGAAGCGGCCGTGGCGGCGTTGACCCGTCTTGTCGAGGATAAGTTCGACGAGGCGTGAGCGCCAAAGCACGCACTTATCAACAAGACTTATCACAATATAAAGATTTCTTTATATCCTGTTGCAGAGCGCGCTACAGACTGTTAAAACAACGGCAACTGAAAAGAGGATTGCTATGACTGTTGACTACAAAGTTGCTGATATCTCGCTCGCCGATTGGGGCCGCAAAGAAATCGCTATTGCCGAAACAGAAATGCCGGGCCTGATGGCTCTGCGCGATGAATATGCCGCCGAACGCCCGCTGGCCGGTGCCCGCGTGACGGGCTGCCTGCACATGACAATCCAGACCGCGGTGTTGATCGAAACACTGACGGCGCTGGGTGCTGAAGTGCGCTGGTCGTCGTGCAATATTTTCTCAACCCAAGACCACGCCGCCGCCGCGATTGCCGTGACCGGTGTGCCAGTGTTTGCTTGGAAGGAGGAAACGGAAGAGGAATATTGGTGGTGCGTCGAGCAGACCCTGACCGGCCCTGACGGGTGGCGGCCAAATATTCTGCTGGATGATGGCGGCGACCTGACCCAGCTGGCACATGAAAAATACCCCGAAATGCTGGACGACTGCGTCGGCGTGTCGGAAGAGACAACAACGGGTGTTCTGCGCCTNTACGAAATGGCGAANGAAGGCACNCTGAAAATTCCGGCNATTAATGTGAATGACAGCGTNACGAAATCGAAATTCGANAATCTTTATGGCTGCCGCGAAAGTCTGGTTGATGGCGTGAAACGNGCCACGGATGTCATGATGGCGGGCAAGATTGCCGTTGTCTGCGGCTTTGGCGATGTCGGCAAAGGCTCAGCCGANAGCCTNCGCTCGCAAGGCGCGCGNGTGATGGTTACGGAAGTTGACCCNATTTGTGCGCTGCAGGCAGCNATGGAAGGCTATGAGGTGACGACGATGGANGACGCCGCCGCAATCGGCGACATTTTCATCACGGCTACCGGCAATATGGACATNATCACNCTCGACCATATGCGCGAGATGAAAGACCGCGCCATTGTTGGCAATATNGGNCATTTCGACAGCGAAATTCAGGTTAGCGCGCTGAAAAATTATCAGTGGCACAATGTTAAGCCGCAAGTCGACGANATCGAGTTTCCCGATGGNAAGCGGATTATTCTGCTGGCCGAGGGCCGGCTTTTGAATCTGGGTTGTGCCACNGGCCACCCCAGCTTTGTGATGAGCGCGTCTTTCACNAATCAGGTGCTGGCGCAAATCGAANTGTGGCAGAACGGCGATAATTACAAACGCCAAGTCTATGTGTTGCCAAAGCATCTGGACGAAAAAGTTGCCCGTCTGCACCTTGGCAAGCTGGGNGCNAAATTGACCGAATTGAGCACGCAACAGGCCGATTATATCGGCGTTGGCAAGCANGGNCCGTTCAAGCCGGAACATTATCGCTATTAAAGGCGGCTTGCCGCGCCGGTTTNCGCAAAGTACAACAATTTGCATGGAACCANGCGATCACANCGACCTCGTCATNGNAGNAGNCAATGAGTTTNCGCTGCAAAGATGCGCGTGCTGGCTTGCCGAGATATGCCAGCCCGGCGATCTGTTCTTTTTGTCNGGCGANCTTGGCGTGGGCAAAACNACGCTGGCGCGCGCGTTTATTCAGGNGCTCACTGATGGCGATANGNTGGNNCCCAGCCCCAGCTTCACCCTGGTGCAACCATACGACACGGCGAAGGGTGCGCTCTTGCATGTCGATCTCTATCGCATTTCGCAGCCGGACGAAGTGTATGAGCTTGGGCTCACCGATCATCAGCCAGATAATCAAAAAGATAATCAAAATGGGCACCAGACAGAGCCCATCATGCTCGTCGAATGGCCCGAAAATGGCGAACATGTGTTGCGCCAAGCTGATTTTACCGTTGCTATCACGCAAATTGGAACGAGCGACCAGCGCCAGCTTCGCATCACGGCGAAAACACCGGCGCGCCTTGATGCGCTGGCCGCCATGCATGCGCGCGAAACCCATCTCGTGACATTTTTGGCCGCAGCCGGATGGGCGGCAGGCGACGCCACGCGCCGCCAAATCGCTGGTGATGCTTCGACGCGCCGTTATGAACGGGTTGAACTCGCACATGAAACCGCCGTGCTGATGGACTGGCGCGCGGGCCCCGACGGGCCGCCAGTGGTGGACGGGCAAAGCTATTCACAACGCGCGCATCTGGCAGAATCTGCCGACGCTTATTGCCGGATCTCGCGCTATCTCGGCGATTGTGCGGTGAGTGTGCCGCAGATTTACATAGCCGATGAGCACGCCGGTTTTGTGCTGCTGGAAGACTTGGGCACGCGCACGCTTGAGGCGATGGCGCATGAAAACGACGATGATCTGCCCGCCTTTTATCTGGAGGCTGTGGAAACGCTCCTTCATTTGCACGGGCACCGCGCGCCTGATTTTCTGGAACCCTATGACGGCGCGGTGATGGCGGTTGAAACCAGCCTGTTTCTGGATTGGTATCTGCCCAGTCTAGGCATTGAAATTAGCCCGCCCGCGCGCCAGCAATGGATGGATATGTGGCACGCGCTGGCCGGCCTCAGTGACAGCGAACCGCCCGTATGTGTGTTGCGCGACTTTCACAGCGTCAATCTTTTGTGGCAGCCGCACAAGCAGGGGCGCTTCCGTGTTGGCGTCATCGACGTACAGGACGCGCTGGCGGGTCCGGCGGCCTATGATATTGTTTCATTGTTGCAGGATGCGCGCATTGATGTGCCGGGCCCTGTGTTCGACAGATGTTTGGACCATTATGTGCGCCGCCGCTTTGGTGCTGAGACGGATGTGGAAGCGGGGGCTGCGGGCCGGTTTCGCGAAGCGTGCGCTTTGCTTGGCTTGCAGCGCAATTTGAAAATTGCCGGCATATTTGTCCGTCTGGCCGTGCGCGATAACAAGCCGCATTATCGCGCGCATTTGCCCCGTATCTTAAATTATATTGAGACCAATTTGGCCCATGAAGCGGCGGCCCCCGTGCGCCGCTGGCTGGAAACCCATGCGCCCAATTGGGCCGAGCGGGTAAATGACCCGCACGAGCCGGCCTGATGTCGGCACCGATTACCCACGCTATGGTGCTGGCGGCTGGGCTTGGAACGCGCATGCGCGCGCGCGCCGACGACCCGCCAAAGCCGCTCACTGAAATTGCCGGACGCACGCTGCTTGACCGCCTGCTCGACCGGCTTGAAGCGGCAGGTATGACCCGCATTGTTATCAATTTGCACCATAAAGCCGACCGCATACCCGCGCATTTGGCGCAACGCGGTGGCGGTGTTGAAATTGTCTATTCAGACGAGCGCGCGCGCCTGTTGGAAACCGGTGGCGGGGTCAAAAAAGCTCTGCCGCTTTTGGGGCCGGACCCATTTTTCGTCTGCAATGGGGATATTCTCTGGCAGGAAAATGCCGATATTTTGAGCGCCTTAAATGCGCGTTTCGATGCCGCGCGAATGGACGCCCTGCTAATGCTGGCACCGCGCGCAGCGTGCAGCGGATATGACGGCACGGGCGATTTTGATTTACATGCCGATGCTACGTTGACGCGGCCCCATGGCGGGGCAGCCGATTTTGTTTTTGGCGGGGTGCAGGTCTTGTCGCCTGCCGCGTTTGATGCGACGCCGGAGGGTGCGTTTTCCCTCAACCATATTTATGACACGGCCACCGCGACGGGCAGGCTTTATGGTGAGGTTTTGGACGGCCAATGGATGCATGTCGGCACGCCCGAAGGCGTGCGCGCGGCGGAAAATATTCTGGCGTCTGGCCCCGCGGCTTGAACGCGCCTCTGGCGGCTGTGATATAATGGCCGAATGCCCGATTCTTCCAGCCCGCGCCTGTTCACCATCGCGTCCGGACAGCATTTTCTAAACACGCTGGCCGCAGCACTGATTGATGATGATGCGCGCAACGAGCTTGTTCCAAATCGAGCGCTGGAAGATGTTTTGCTGCTCTTGCCCACGCGGCGGGCGGTGCGCGAGATTTCCGGCATTTTTTTGGAATTGGCGCAGGCGCGCGGCCGCGATGCGATTTTATTGCCAGAAATCTCCACGCTCGGCGACATTACCGAAACCGGCTATGAAACTGCGATGCTGGGCGAATTGAGCGCCGATGCGCTGGAAGAACCGCCGCAAATCGCGCCGCAAGAACGCCATTTCCAGATGATGAATATGATCGCGCGCTGGGCCGATGATACCGGCCACAAGCTCGATACGGGCCGCATGTCGGCATTGGCGCGCGAGCTGGAAACCCTGCTGGACAATGCCCAGAACGAGCAGGTGGATCTGGCTGGACTGGCACAGCTTGTGCCCGACGAACTGGCCGATAACTGGCAACAAACGCTGGAGCATTTATCGATCATCACGCAGTCTTGGCCGCTCTATCTCAAAAGCCAGCAACGCCTTGACCCGACCGACCGCCGCAACCGCCTGATGGCGCGGCTGGCCGATAGCTGGCAAAACAGCCCGCCCCGCCAAGCCGTCATCGCGGCCGGGTCTACCGGCTCCATTCGCGCGACGGCGCAGTTGCTGAAGGTCGTGGCGCATTTACCGGAAGGGTGCGTTGTGTTGCCCGGGCTCGACACGCAAATGCGCGCGCAGGTGCATGAGCGCTTGCGCCATGACGCGGCGCATCCCCAATCCGCACTGGCGGCATTATTGCACGAGATGAAAGCGTCTATAGGCGATGTCGCCGACTGGCCGGGCAGTCAGCCAGCTTCTGCGCGCACGCGGCATATTTTGACCGCGCTTAACCCGGTGCCCCTTACAGCAGATTGGGCGTCAGACTTTTCCGACACGACGCCCGACACTGCCCCCGACACTGCACAAGAAATGTCCGGCATTGACCTGCTTGAGGCGCCCGACCCGCGCGCCGAGGCTGGTGCTATTGCGCTCGCCATGCGCGGCGTGCTGGAAACACCTGAAAAAACCGCTGCGCTGGTCACACCCGACCGGCGGCTGGCGCGCCGTGTCGCCGTTGAGTTGCGACGCTGGAATATTGATATCGACGATTCTGCCGGTCGCCCGCTTGCTGGCACGCCGCTGGCGCAATTCATCCGCCTCGTCAATGACATGCTGGCTGGTAATTTTGCGCCTGTTCCGCTCTTGGCCGTGCTCAAGCATCCGCTGGCGTGTCTGGGCCGCACGCGCGGCGCATTGCTGGGGGATGTGCGCGCGCTGGAGCGCAAATATTTGCGGGGGCCGCGCCCTAGCGGAGGGTTGGCCGGACTGCGCGCCATGCTAGATGGCAATAGTGATAATGAGAGTGAGGCGGGCTCACGCGCGGTGCTGGTAGACCTTGCGCGTGCCATTGAACCGCTGGTCAAGCTGCCCGATCCGGCGGCGCTCGATGTGCGTCTCGATGCGTTGGAAGCGGCGTGTCGGGCTTTAATGGCGCGGCCTGACGCGCCCGCCGACACGGTTTTGGAAGCCGACCCGCATGGGGCCGATATTGCCGCCTTTTTCGAAAGCCTGCGCGCGCATGCGGGCCTATGCGTTGCCATACCGCGTCAAGACTGGCCTGCCCTGTTTGATTTATGGGTCGCGCGCCCCGTAGTGCGCGACCGGCGCCCGCGCGAAAGCCGACTATTTATCTGGGGGCTGTTGGAAGCGCGCCTGATGCAGGCCGACCTGATGGTGCTGGGCGGGCTGAACGAGGGCGATTGGCCGAAACTGCCCGAAACCGGGCCGTGGCTGTCGCGCCCGATGCGCGCGCAACTGGGCTTGTCTGCGCCCGAACGCAGAATAGGCCAAGCCGCGCATGATTTTGTGCAAGCCGCCAGTGCGCCGCAAGTTTTGCTGACGCGGGCCGGCAAAATAGACGGCACGCCGACGGTTGCCGCGCGCTGGTTGCGGCGCATTGAGACTTTATGCGGAAAACTGCCGCGCGATGAAGGCAACCGGCTTTTAGAAATCTGGACAGCACTCGACACGGGGCCGGATGCGCCCAAACCTGTTGCGCGCGCGCAATATGCACCGCCAGTGTCGGCTCGGCCCACGCAATTATCCGTGACGCAGATCGAAACGCTGATCCGCGACCCTTACGCGCTTTATGCCCGCAAAGTGCTGGGCTTGCGCGACTGGGAGCCGGTGGATGGCCCGCTTTTGGCAACCCATCGCGGCACGTTTTTGCATGCTATTTTTGAAAATCTGCTGCGCGATAATGGCGGCAGCTTTCCCGAAGACATGCCTGCCGCACTCATGGGCACGGCGGAAAAACTCGCCGGAGAAATGCCCGGCGGGGCGATGGTGCTGGATTTCTGGCGCGCGCGGCTGGCCGCGCTGGCCGAGTGGTTCGCCACTTATGAACGCGACCGCGCGCACCCCGCAACCCAAGTGTGGGTCGAAGCGGTGGGCGCATTGCAATTGCAGATTGCCGGTGCGCCCTTCACGCTGACCGCCAAGGCCGACCGTATCGACCGGCGCGCCGATGGCGGCTATCGGATTATTGATTATAAAACCGGNCAGCCGCCGACGCAGCGCGCGATCGACAATCATATTGNNGTGCAAATGACGCTTGAGGCGGCCATGGCCGAGCGNGGNGCGTTTGCGGGCGAAGGGGNGCGCGCCGGTGCGGTNGCGGACCTTGAATATCTGCATCTGTCGGGCCGNTATCCGCCGGGNCGTGCGCGCGCTGTCAAGCTCGAAGCNGGNTTGTTNGATGCAACGCTTGAAAGCGTCNAAAATCTCATTGCNGCATATCGGGANGCCGACAAGCCCTATATTTCGCACGCGCGGCCNAATCTCATTACCTTTGAAAGCCGCTATGACCACCTTGCCCGCGTCGATGAGTGGCGCGCCAATATGCTNGCCGGAGANGACACNTGAAGCCGGTCGCGCNAGCTTCNGNATCGGCCTGGGTGAGTGCCAATGCCGGTTCGGGCAAAACCTATGTGCTGGTGACGCGGCTGGTGGCACTGATGCTTTCCGGCGTGGCACCGG
Source organism: Rhodobiaceae bacterium (assembly GCA_002689195.1). GTDB lineage: Bacteria > Pseudomonadota > Alphaproteobacteria > RS24 > RS24 > UBA7378. Next base: position 16,987 of record NZFC01000016.1, read on the forward strand.
AAAAACTTCTGTGCCTGACCTACACGCGCAGCGCGGCGGCGGAAATGCAGGAGCGGCTTTTTGCGCTTCTGTCTGACTGGACACTGATGCCGGATGCGAAACTTGCCGCGGAAATCGAAGCGCGTCTTGAAATGACGCCGGACGCGCAAACCTTGCGGCTGGCGCGGACGCTGTTTGCGCGTGCGCTGGAAACGCCGGGGGGCTTGCGTATCCAAACAATCCACGGGTTTTGCGAGTCTGTTCTCAAACGCTTCCCGATTGAGGCGGGGCTGTCGCCGCAGTTCAGATTGCTGGANGAGCAGCAGGCGCGCGCCATGCAGGCCGATCTCGTGCGCGCCCAGATAAACACCGCCGACCCGGAGCGGCGCGCCTCAATTGCGCGGCTTACGCGTCACCTCGCCGAAGATGCGATGGCGCAACTGGCGGGGAATATTCTCAATCATCGCGACAAGTTTCCCGCCAATGAAGCGATAGGAGCGCGACTGGAAAAAATCGCTCAAACCATGGATTTGCCGGATTGGGCGTTTGATATCGAGGTGCTTTTGCNCGCCCATGCCGAGGCTTATCTGCCGAGNGTAGTGCCGCTNATTAGCGCNTTGTCNCAAGCCTCCGCCAAGTCCGATCGNGCGCAGGGCGAACGCTTGGAAAATTGGGCTGAACACGCGCGNGCCGGNGCGCATGCCAGCGCATGGCCGCATCTCGAAGCNGTGTTTATGACCAAGGAAGGAGCCCCCCGCGCGCGGCTTGTAACAGCCGCATTTACGGGCGCGCACNCACCTATCGCCGAGGCGTTAGTTGAGCAGGGCGATGCTGTCGCAGTGTTGCGGAACCGCCTGAACGCCGCGCAGGCGCTGGCGCTCACGGGTGATATTTACCGCTTTGCGGCTGATCTCATCGCCGCTTACGAGACGGCAAAATCCCGCCTTGGCGTGCTCGATTATGATGATCTGATTGTCGCCACCAATCGGCTGCTCAGTTCGCGCTCTGCCACCCAATGGGTCTTGTTCAAAATCGACCGNGGCCTTGAGCATATTCTCGTCGATGAAGCCCAAGATACGAGCCCCGCCCAGTGGCAGGTCATCGCCGCGCTGGCGGATGAGTTTTTTGCTGGCGATGCCGCCCATGCCGCGCCGCGCACTGTGTTTGCCGTCGGCGATGAAAAGCAGTCGATTTATAGTTTTCAGGGTGCTGATCCGGCGGGTTTTGAAAAAATGCGAAGTTTTTTNGCCGAAAAATCAGAAGCTGGTGGCGGCACGATGAATTTTGTACCGCTCATCGAATCGCGCCGATCGGCTCCTGAAATTCTGNCCGCTGTCGATCTTGTGTTTGCCGACCCTGCCCGCGCCGAGGGGNTGATGGCCGCTGGCACGCCGGTTCACCACATTGCCCACCGCCTGAAAGACGCGGGCTATGTCGAGCTGTGGGAGCCCGAAGCCGTCGAGACGCCCGATACGGATTTGCAAATTTGGGAGGTGCCCGACGCGGCNCCGGACGAAACCGCGCGCCGCAAGCTTGCCCGACGCATTGCTGCAAAAATTTCCAGCCTGATCCATGCCCCCGATAGCCAGCTGACGCCGGGCGATATTCTAATTCTCGTGCGCCGCCGCGATGCGTTTGTCGAAGACATGATACGCGCCCTCAAACAAGAAACCCCGCCGATTGAGGTGGCCGGTGCCGACCGCATGAATGTCATGGCGCAAATCGCGGTGAAAGATTTACTGGCGGGCGCGGAGTTTGCCCTAAACAGCGACGATGATATGGCGCTGGCTTGTTTTCTGCGCTCGCCGCTAGGCGGGCTTGGCGAGGATGATTTGTTTGCGCTCGCGCATGGGCGGCAGGGCAGCCTGTGGCGGNCGCTGGTTGAGGCTTGTGATGCTGANAGCGNTGCNCCGGTTNTGCGCGCCGCGCGCNAGCGGCTCGATTGGTTACGCCGCGAGGCTGATTATTTGCCGCCGTATGATTATTTTGCGCGATTTTTGAGCGAGCAGGGCGGCCATGCGGCACTGAGCGCGCGCCTTGGCGCTGAGATTAACGACCCGGTCGGTGAATTGCTGAACCTAGCTCTGGTTTATGAAAGCCAGCAAGCGCCCTCGCTTCAGGGCTTTTTGCACTGGCTGGCGCAAGGCGAACAAAGCCTCAAGCGCGATATGGATGTGCAAACCCACGCCGTGCGGGTGATGACGGTGCATGGGGCCAAGGGGCTNGAAGCGCCGGTTGTGTTTTTGCCCGATACCTGTGCCAACCCCATTGGGCACCGGCCACAAAGCGCGGGCCTGTATTTTGCCGCTGACGGCGATGTGCTGTGGCGCGCCAATGCCAGTGAGCGCGATGAATATGGCAAAGCACTGCAAGACCGCCTCGATGCCGATAATTTGAAGGAAGCGCGCCGCCTGCTTTATGTCGCCATGACCCGCGCGCGCGACCGCCTCTATGTTGGCGGTTATCTGAACAAGCGCGGCACGCCGCCATCTGCCGAGACTTGGTATGCCTATCTGCACGCAAGTTTGGGGACGGACGAGAATAAGCGCCAAGACGCGGACGGGCGCACCATTTGGTCGTTGGGCGATGAGGCCCGTGCGGGCCCGCAGCGTGATGCGCCGCGTGAGCCGCCCGCGCANCCGCCGGATGTGCCCGCATGGGCGCGGCAATCGCCNGCGCGCGCGCCGTCGGNGGTAAAAGCCGNGTCGCCATCGCAATTGCGCCCATTGGCATCTGTGCCGTCCAAGGCACAGGAAGAAAAACCANCAAGCGGGCTGGATGCGCGTGTGTTCGGAACCCATGTTCANGCGCTGTTGGAAAAACTTCCCGNCCTGCCGCGGCACGCGCGCGAAGCNGCCGCGCAAANCTATATGGCACGCTTTCATANGGGCGTTTCTGNCGCCGACAGCGANGCGATTTGCGCNGCCGCNCTGGGCGTGCTGGATCACCCCGACATGGCCCCGGTTTTTGCCGCACCTGCGCGGGCGGAAATTGCGCTGGTCGGCCAGCTTTCATTGCATGACGGGCAAAAACTCGCGCTGAGCGGGCGTATTGATCGCTATATCGAGGCGGATGACGCGATCATGCTGATTGATTTTAAAACCGGCACGCCCGATGCAAGCGGTGAGTTTGCGCCCGCGATTATGATGCAGATGGCGGTCTATCGCGATCTTGTGGCCCGCGCCAAGCCTGACAAAAAAATCACATGCGGCATTGTCTGGACGCAAATCGCGCGGCTCGACCGATTGCCAGCCGCAGCCCTTGATGCCGCGCTTGAAGATATCCGTGCGGGCGCGTTCGCGCTTGCTTGAAACCAGCGCGTTCACGCTTGCTTGAAAAATGTCGTGCGAACACCTAAATTTTGAACAGAAACAAAGAGCAGGAGAAACCGGATATGGCAGTCATACATACAACAGATGATGAATTTGAGACGGCGGTGTTGAACGCCGATGGGCCGGTTCTGGTAGATTTCTGGGCCGAGTGGTGTGGGCCTTGCAAGCAGATTGCCCCGGCGCTTGATGAATTGTCGGACGAATATGCCAGCAAGCTCACCATTGTGAAAATTAATATTGATGAAAACCCCGTCGCGCCGACCGACCATAATGTGCGCTCGATCCCGACCATGATGATTTTTCAGGACGGTGTTGTTAGCGCAACGAAAATCGGTGCCGCACCAAAGGGTCAGATTAAAGACTGGATCGACGAAACGCTTTAGCCGCGATTGGCGCGCAGGGCCTGTCCTGCGAGATAGAGCGACCCGCAAATCAGAACATCCTGCGCTGTCGGCGGCACGGCCTCAAGTGCCGCCTGCAAGCTGTCATGGGCGCGCGCTTTCAGGCCAACTTTGCCCGCCGCGCGCGCCAGCACATCCGGCGAAATAGCATTGAGCTGGTCGTCAATCGGCACGCAATGAAGCTGCGCGAAGGGTGCCAGCGGTTTTAGATTTTCCAGAAAATCGGCATGCGACTTGGTGTTGAGCATGGCGAGGATGATATCGAGGCGCGTTTCCTCCGATTGCGTCTTTAATGGCGTGCGCGCAAGGGATTGCGCCCAGCCAGACAGGACTTGCGCGGCCGCCGCATTGTGGCCGCCATCAAGCCACAGGCGCGCACCGGGCGCTTGGTGCTGCACGCGCGCAACCAGCGCGCCGCTTGATAGTCTTTGCAGGCGGGCCCGCCATGTCGCAGCCGCCAGTCCTTCGCGTATCGCGCTTTCCGGCAGGTTTAACTGGCGCGCGGCGGCAATCGCCGTGCCCGCATTCATAATCTGATGCAAGCCGGTAAGAGCCGGTGCGGGCAAGTCCAACAGCCCTTGTGTGTCTTGAAAAACCATGCCGTCTTTTTCGGGGTAGGCCTGCCAGTCGCGCCCGCCCAGCGCGAGATGTGTGTCATGGTCGGCGCTTGCTTTATCGAAAAGCGGCACGATGGAGGGTTCCTGCGGCGCGCTGACCAACGGTATGCCGGTTTTCACAATGCCCAATTTCTCGGTGGCGATTTCGTTGAGCGTGGTGCCCAAAAATTCCTGATGGTCGATGCTGACCGGCGTGATGACCGACAAGTCGGGCCGCAGCACATTTGTTGCATCCAGCCGCCCGCCCAAGCCCACCTCAAGCAATAAAAAATCGCTAGGTGTCTCGGCAAAGGCGCAAAAAGCGGCGGCTGTCGTAATCTCGAAAAAGGTGATGGGTTCGCCCGCATTTGCGGCTTCGCAGCGTTCCAGAAGCACGTTTAAATATGCCTCATCAATCGGTGCGCCGCCCAGATTAATGCGCTCGTGGAAATATTCCAGATGCGGCGAGGTGTAGCTGTTCACGCAGTGTCCGTCGGCTTGCAAAAAAGCGCGCAAAAAAGCCAGCGTCGACCCCTTGCCATTAGTGCCAGCAATGTGGACCACGCGCGGCACATGCTTTTCGGGGTGCCCTAGGGCCCCAAGCAGGCGGTGCATGCGCCCCAGTGACAGGTCGATTTTTTTTGGGTGCAGGTCAAGCAGACGGGCAAGCAGCGCATCGCTGGTCTTATGGTTGGACGTGCGGCTGGCTTTACGGCTGGTTGGGCCCATCGGCGCGGGGTTAGGCGGTTTGGGTTTCAGGCGCGGGGCGGCCCATCAGCAGCCCCAGAACGCGGCCCAGCGTTTCGGGCAGCTTGTGGCGGTGAACGACCATATCGATCATGCCATGCTCCAGCAGATATTCGGCGCGCTGGAAACCTTCCGGCAGCTTTTCCTTAATTGTGTCTTGGATAACACGCGGGCCTGCAAAACCGATCAACGCGCCGGGCTCAGCAATCTGAATATCGCCCAACATGCCGTAAGACGCGGTGACGCCGCCCGTTGTCGGGTCGGTTAGCACGACAATATAAGGCAGGCCGCGCTCGCGTAATTGCTGGACGATGACGGTGGTGCGCGGCATTTGCATCAGCGACAGAATGCCTTCCTGCATGCGCGCGCCACCGGCGGCGGCAATCATAATTAGCGGGGCGTTGTTTTCCAAAGCCGTTTGGCCGGCGGTTACAACGGCTTCACCTGCGGCCATGCCGAGCGAGCCACCCATGAACTGGAAATCCTGCACGGCGATAACGCTTTTGCGGCCCTGAATTGTGCCCAGCGCAACTTGCACGGCATCGCGGTCGCCGGTTTTACTGCGCGCATCGCGCAATCGGTCGGCATAGCGTTTTTGGTCCTTAAATTTCAACGGGTCGTGCGGTACATCCGGCACATCGATCTTTTCGAAAGCCCCGTCGTCGAAGAGCTGGGTGAAACGCTCGCGCGCGCCCACGCGCATATGGTGGTCGCAGCCCGGGCAAACCTGCTGCAACAGCGCAAGGTCACGGTGGAAAATCATTTCCCCGCATTGCTTACAGCTCTGCCACAGATTATCGGGCGTGTCATCGTGATCTCTGAACACGCTCGGAAAACGTGGGCGAACAAAATTCTTAAGCCAGTTCATTTTGCACCTCTTGTGTCAGCACCATCGGTCAATCACTAGCCCCTTTATGTACACCGGCGGCAAGGTCGCTGGCAAGGGTCAGCACGCGCGCGACGCAATCCGTGTTCGATTTGTCGCTGTTTTTGGCCGTTTCGCCAATAATATCGACAAGGGCAGAACCGACCACCGCGCCATCGGCAACAGAGGCAATCGCGCCTGCTTGTTCGGGCGTGCGAATGCCGAACCCTACGGCCACGGGCAGGTCGGTGTGGCGTTTGATGCGCGCGACACTGTCTGAAACCTTTGAAACATCGGGTGCTGCCGAGCCGGTAATGCCCGTAATGGACACATAATAGACGAAACCAGAGGTGTTTTTTAAAACATCCGGCAGGCGCGCATCATCCGTCGTCGGGGTCGCCAGACGGATGAAATTCAGCCCGCCTTGCGTAGCTGGTAGGCATAATTCGCTGTCTTCCTCCCGCGGCAGGTCGACAATGATGAGCCCGTCAACGCCGGCTGCCACAGCATCTGCGATGAACCGGTCGACGCCGTAAATGAAAACCGGATTGTAATATCCCATCAGCACCACCGGCGTGGTGTCGTCTTCGGCGCGAAAGCGGGCGACCATGGCAAGCGTTTTTTCAAGCGTCTGCCCGGCTTTTAGCGCGCGTTGCGAGGCCGCCTGAATTGACGGCCCATCCGCCATCGGGTCGGTGAACGGCATGCCCAGTTCGATAATGTCAGCGCCCGCGGCCGGCAGGCCGGACAAAATCGAAAAGGACGTTTCCGGGTCGGGGTCGCCGGCAGTAACAAACGCGATAAAGGCCTTGCGGCCGTCGCTTTGCAAAGCGGCAAATTTCCGGTCAAGGCGGGTTTGGCGTGCAGACATGCTTACTCCTAGATGTCGACCTTGAGATGCTCGGCAACGGCAAACACATCCTTGTCGCCGCGCCCGCACATATTCATGACCATCAGGTGATCGCGCGGCAGATCCGGTGCGATTTTGCTGACATGGGCCAGTGCGTGTGAAGGCTCCAGCGCCGGAATTATGCCCTCAAGCCGCGTGATGAGCTGGAACGCTTCCAATGCTTCGGTGTCGGTGGCCGACACATATTCGACACGCCCCGCATCGCGCAAAAACGCATGTTCGGGGCCAATGCCCGGATAATCGAGCCCGGCCGAAATCGAGTGGCCTTCGATAATCTGGCCGTCATCATCCTGCAAAAGATAAGTGCGGTTGCCATGCAAAACGCCCGGTAGCCCGCCAGCGAGCGAGGCCGCGTGATCGGGTGTGTCGAGCCCCAGCCCACCGGCTTCAACGCCGATAATGCGAATGTCATTATCGTCCAGAAACGGATGAAAAAGACCCATCGCATTTGACCCACCGCCAATGCACGCGACCAGACTGTCGGGCAAACGGCCTTCGCGCTCGTTCATTTGCGCGCGGACTTCCTTGCCGATAATCGATTGGAAGTCACGCACCATGGCCGGATAGGGGTGGGGGCCAGCCACCGTTCCGATAATGTAAAACGTGTCTTCGACATTGGTCACCCAGTCGCGCAGCGCCTCGTTCATGGCGTCTTTCAACGTGCCCGAGCCCGATGTGACGGGGCGAATATCGGCACCCAGCAATTTCATGCGGAACACATTTGGTTTCTGGCGTTCCATGTCCGTGGCACCCATGAAAACCGTGCAGGGCAAGCCAAAGCGCGCGGCGGCCGTTGCCACGGCAACGCCGTGCTGTCCAGCCCCAGTTTCGGCAATGATGCGGGTCTTGCCCATACGCCGCGCCAGCAAAATTTGCCCCAGACAATTATTTATCTTGTGCGATCCGGTGTGGTTCAGTTCGTCACGCTTCAGATATATTTTCGCGCCGCCATAATGCTCGGTGAGCCGTTCGGCGAAATATAGCGGGCTGGGCCGCCCGACATAATGCGTTTGCAAGTCGATCAACTCGGCTTCAAAAGCCGGATCTGCCTGCGCCGCTTTATACGCGGCCTCCAGATCCAGAANGAGCGGCATCAGCGTTTCGGCNACAAAGCGGCCACCATAATGGCCGAAGCGCCCCTTATCATCNGGCCCNGCNCGGTATGAGTTTTGTCCGTCCATAATTTACTCCGTTCAGGCCTNNTNGCCCTGTTTTGCCGCNTNGACAAAGGCGCGCATCAGGTCGGCGTCTTTTTCACCCGGTGCCGCTTCGACACCNGACGACACATCAACCATCGGTGCGCGNGTTTTAGCCACGGCCTGNCTGACATTATCGGGGGTCAGGCCGCCTGCCAAGAGCCATGGCGTCGCGCCTGCATAGGCGTCCAGCANCTGCCAGTCAAACGCTTCGCCATTGCCGCCGGGNAAACCGTCATCNGGTGGCTTGGCGTCGAACAAAAACCAGTCGGCGANGCCTTCATAGGCTTGCGCGGTTTTCAAATCATCCGCCGTNGCGACNCCNAGCGCCTTGATGATGGGGCGTTGNGTGCGGCGTNTAATCTCGGCCACGCGCGTCGGGGTTTCNNGCCCGTGTAGCTGAACGCGGTGCGGGCTGACNGCTCCAANGGCGCGGTCCAGCGCNTCATCATCGGGGTCGACCAAAAGCACCACGCGTTCGACNAAGGGCGCGCACTGNCCGGCCAGTCCGGCACTTTGCTCNTCGCTCAAATGGCGCGGNGAGGCTNTNAAAAATACAAAGCCGCACATATCAACGCGCAACTCATTGGCAAGCCGGATATCGTCGGCGCGGGNGAGGCCACATATTTTGATGCGCGGGCTCATGATTATNCGCCNAGGCCGAGANTGTCGGCAATNGCTTGGGCNGCTTGGCTCGGATCGGNATTTTGCGTNATGGCACGACCGATCACTAAAACATNAGCACCNGCGGCGATNGCGGCTTCNGGCGTCATCACGCGTTTTTGGTCGTGTTGGGCGGCCCCTGNGGGCCGAATGCCCGGCACAACAAGGNTGAATTTCGGGCCCATTTCGCGGCGCAGCATNTCCACCTCTTCGGCAGAACACACCACACCATCCATGCCGTTTTTGGCGGCCAGCGCAGCCAGCCGNAACACCTGATCGCGCGGGCTACCATTAACGCCGATATCGTTCAAATCAGCCTCTGACAGGCTGGTCAGAACCGTTACCGCCAGCANTTTNGGCCCCGCCAATCCTGCATCACCNGCCGCTTCATGCGCGGCGNGCGCGGCAGCGGCCATCATATCGCCACCCCCGGCGGCGTGGACGTTNAGATANNCCGGNGCCAGTGGCACCAGCGCNCGCACCGCCGCGGCGACGGTGTTTGGAATATCATGCAGNTTCAAATCNAGAAATATGTCCTGACCGAAACCAGCCAGACGCTCATAGCCCGCCCGCCCATGNGCGTAGAAAAGCTCCTTGCCGATTTTCAACCCACCGACATGCGTGCCCAATTGCTGCGCCAGTTGGCNNGCAGNATCAATNTCGGGCACATCAATGGCGCAATAGACAGGGTTTTCTTTCANTTGAACTTTTTCTGCNGNTTNTGCGCCCCNTTGGTCTAGCAATTNTGGGGNGCGTAAGCGGTGTGGGTTTCACGATNTCGTATNCGGCNTCTTTTNTAGCACGCCATCNCGCTCTGGCAAATCCGAACTTGGCACCNCNCTGGCAACCGGCGCGCCATTGCTTNCNCNCGCGCTGCGNCGGCGCAAAAAACGGTCAAGGCCGAGACTGAAAATGCCCAGAAACACGCCCAGCATCACCGCGCCAACCAAAAGNAGAAAAAGCGGCACCTCCAGNGCCGGGCCATTTTCGGTGAGGTTCAGCGGATTAAAATAAAAGCTTACCNTCTGGCGGTTTTTAACAGCCAGCGAGATCAGCAGCGCCGCAGTGATAAGAAAAACAAGGCGCGCACATGTTCTGAAAATAAACGCGGCCACGAGGCGTGTCAGGATATTTTATTGTTCAGCCGGTCGCGCAACTCTTTGCCGGTTTTGAAGAACGGTGCCACTTTTTTGGCGACGGCCACACTGTCGCCCGTGCGCGGGTTGCGTCCGATGCGGGCCGCCCGCTGTTTGACCGAAAATGCNCCAAAGCCGCGAAGCTCGATGCGGTCGCCGCGACCCAGTGCATCACCAACCTCGTTCAGAATACGATTGATGATCGCCTCAACGTCGCGCTGGTAAAGATGCGGGTATTGCTCGGAAATGCGGGCAACGAGTTCTGACTTAATCATGATAGCTTATTCCTCGTGACATTGAACGTTGCCAAACTGCTTGCATGGCGTCAAGCCGCAAAAACCACAAAAAAACGGCGCGACATGGTCGCGCCGTTGATTTGCCATATGGCCGGAAATGAGCTTATCAGCTNTCGTCCGCGTCGTCGTCGTCACGATTGAGCGCCGCACCCAGAATATCGCCGAGTGAGGCACCGCTATCGGATGAGCCATATTGTTCGACCGCCTCTTTTTCTTCGGCAATCTCAAGCGCCTTGATGGACAGACCAATGCGCCGCGCGCGCTGGTCGATATTGGTGACCATGGCGTCCAGCTTGTCGCCGACATTAAACCGTTCGGGGCGTTGGTCTTCGCGGTCGCGCGACAGGTCGCTGCGCCGGATAAAGGCGGAAACATCTGCGTCACCGACGCCAACNTCCAACCCGCCATCGGTCACAGCCGTTACCTCGCATGTNACCGTGCTGCCGCGGCGCAAATCGCCAAGGCTTTCAAACGGGTCGCCATCAAGCTGTTTGACACCCAAACTCACGCGCTCTTTTTCCANGTCAACGTCAAGCACCACAGCTTCGACCGTCTGGCCTTTCGANAAAGCGGCCAGCGCATCGTCGCCCGACAGGTTCCAGTCCAGATCCGACATGTGCACCATGCCGTCAATNTCGTCTTCCAGACCGACAAACAAACCGAACTCGGTGATGTTCTTGATCTCGCCCGAAACTTTCGTGCCAACCGGATAGCGCCCGGCAAAGTCTTCCCACGGGTTTTCCATGCACTGTTTGAGCCCCAGCGAAATACGACGTTTTTCGCTGTCGACTTCCAGCACCATCACTTCAACTTCTTGCGAGGTCGAAACGATTTTGCCCGGATGTACGTTCTTTTTGACCCAGCTCATTTCCGACACATGCACAAGCCCTTCAATGCCGGAGCCCAGCTCAACAAACGCACCATAATCGGTGATNTTNGTGACGCGGCCAGTGACGCGGGTTTCCAGCGGGAAGCGCGTTTCGATATCGTCCCAAGGGTCGGATTCGAGCTGCTTCATGCCGAGGCTAATACGCTGGGTTTCCGAATTGATCTTGATAACCTGAACACGCACGGTCTCGCCGACGGTCAGCACTTCGGAAGGATGGTTGACGCGCCGCCACGCAATGTCGGTGACATGCAACAGGCCGTCAACGCCGCCCAGATCGACAAAGGCACCATAATCGGTGATGTTTTTCACCACNCCATCAACGGCCTGACCTTCGACGAGGTTTTGTACAATCTCGCTGCGGGCTTCGGCGCGTGTCTCTTCCATNATGGCACGCCGCGACACCACAATATTGCCGCGCCGACGATCCATTTTGAGAATCTGAAAAGGCTGNTTGGTGTTCATCAATGGCGTGACATCGCGCACCGGACGAATGTCGACCTGGCTGCCCGGCAAAAAGGCCGTGGCGCCGTCGAGATCGACCGTAAAGCCGCCTTTGACGCGCCCAAAAATAACGCCTTCGACACGCTCTTCGGCAGCAAATGACTGTTCCAGCTTGGTCCAGCTTTCCTCGCGCCGTGCCTTGTCGCGCGACAGCATGGCTTCGCCCATCGCGTTTTCAATACGTTCCAGATACACTTCAACACGATCGCCGACNCCGACTGTCGGCTCTTGGCCGGCCATCGAAAACTCACGCAGCGGCACGCGTCCTTCGGTTTTCAGACCTACGTCAATAATGACCAGNTCATTTTCAATTGCCGTGATGCGGCCTTCAACCACGCTGCCTTCAACGNGGCTGTCTGNAGCAAAGCTCTGCTCNAGCAGGGCGGCGAAATCGTCTTGTGTCGGGCTTAATTCCGACGCGGTATTGGTGTCAGACACTNTGTGTCTCCTCAGTTTTGCCAATGGCGGACATTTNTCCGCTGGACTTCCCTCGCACGCGGCGTTTTATCACGCGCTTGTGGTCAGCGGGCGGTTTAAAAGGGTGGTATTCGGGCGGTTTGGATTTCCCGGCTAGTGCAACACCAGCGCTAGAGCCGCCNCGAACGCCTCTTCTATAGACAAATCTGATGTGTCTAGCAAGTGGGCATCTTGCGCCGCGCGCATNGGCGCGGTNGNGCGNNCGCTGTCGCGTTGGTCGCGCGCCTTCAAATCAGCCAGAACATCTNCCAGCGAGACTTGCGNGTCNTGCTGGCGCAATTCCTGCCAGCGCCGCTCNGCGCGNATNTCGGCGCGCGCGGTCACGAAAATTTTATGCGCCGCATCGGGGCACACAATTGTGCCGATATCNCGCCCGTCCAAAACCGCACCNGCCTTGCCATCGGGGGGTGTGTNGGCAATATCGCGCTGGATTTNNAAGATTGCGGCGCGCGTGTCGGGTTGGGCGGCAACCANTGAGGCGGCGGTGCCGACCGCGTCGGTACGCAATGCNGCCAATATGTCAGGNTCATCCAGCATCGCCNGATCNAGCGCCTTGGCCGCGCGCAGACCGGCAGANGCATCGGNGGGTGCTTCGCNGCGGCGCAACACATCATAAGCCAGCGCCCGATAGAGCGATCCGGTGTCGAGATAGGNATAATTAAAATGCGCCGCAATGCGCCGCGCCAGCGTGCCCTTGCCGGACGCTGCGGGCCCGTCCACNGCNATGATNACTGGTTTTTCAGGNGTCAAATCGGGCCCCTATNNCGGCCATGGCCNCGAAGAAATTCGGAAAACTCGTNGCAATCATGGCCGTGTCGTCAACGCGCACGGGCTTTTGTGTTGCCAGCCCCATNACCAGAAAAGCCATGGCAANGCGGTGGTCATNATGCGTGGTGANGCACGCGCCCCCCATCGGNNTCCCGCCTGTNACGCTNAGACTGTCAGTGCCNGNNTCCACATGNACGCCATTTTCCCGCAGACCCGCTTCGACGGCTGCCAGCCGGTCGCTTTCCTTGACCCGCAATTCGCCGATGCCTGCCATATGCGTGGTGCCCTCGGCAAAGGCGGCGGCNACGGCAAGCGCNGGATATTCGTCGATCATGGATGGTGCCATATCGGCACCNACGNCANTGCCCTTGAGCGGNCTATAAGCAACGTCCAAATCGGCAATCGGCTCGCCCGCTTCGGTGCGTTCATTGCNGCGNTTAATGTCTGCGCCCATGCGGGTCANAACACGGATAAGCCCGTCGCGTNNCGGGTTGAGCAGCACATTTTCGAGNCGCAGTTTCGAGCCCGGCACAATGAGGGCGGCAACNAGCGGAAACGCGGCCGAAGACGGGTCNCCCGGNACGGCGATATCATGCGCGCGCAGGCGGGCATGCCCGTCAAGCGTCACAATGTTTTCTGGGTTTTCTGGGTTTTCGGGGTTTTCTGGGTTTTCNGGGTTTTCCGNCCCNGACCGCCGGCTTGAAATTTTGGCACCGAACAGTNCCAGCATGTTTTCGGTATGGTCGCGGGTGATGTGTTTTTCNCGCACAATCGTTTGTCCNGATGCGCCCAGACCCGCCAGCAAAATTGCCGATTTGACNTGCGCNGAGGCAAATTCGGGNGTCACATCCACCGGCAGGGGNCTCGCCGNGCCGGTTATCGTTAGCGGCAGGCGGCCCGTGCCATTGTCTTCAATCTGCGCGCCGGTTTGCGCGAGCGGCTGTGTCACCCGCGCCATTGGGCGGCGCGATAGAGATGCATCGCCAGTAAACTCCGCCGATATGCCCGCCCCGGCAATGACGCCCATAATCAGGCGCGCGCCGGTGCCCGAATTGGCGAAATCCAGCGCGCGGGCGGGTGTTTTGAGACCGCCGGGGCCACACCCGATGACCTCCCAAACGCCGCCGCCTAAATTTGACACCTCCGCCCCCAACTGGCGCATGGCTTCGGCTGTCGCCAGCACATCATCGCCTTCCAATAGGCCCGTGATGCGGCTTGTGCCGGTTGCCATGGCGGACAGAATAAGAGCGCGATGCGATATTGATTTGTCGCCAGGCACACGGAAATGTCCGTTCAGCGCTGCTGGTGTTCGACTGGTCGGGCTTTGCGGGGTCGCAGGTGTATCGCTCATGCTCATCTTGTCCCGCGAAATCTGCGTAGCGTCAAGCCGCATGGGGTTTTGGCCTGCCATGGCGGGCAGTAAAAATAATGTCGAAAGGGGCGTATTTGCTTTTGACAGCAGGGGCGCTTCATGGCAGGGATTCATTTCTAGTTGCTAATAGAGGGCTAAAACATGGTTGATCCAAAGTTCGGAACGAAGCGCGTGTGTGAGGCATGCGGCGGTAAATTCTACGATCTGAACAAAATTCCCGTGGTTTGCCCGCTATGCGGTCACAGCTTCGACCCCAACTCGGCCAGTGCCCCGATAGCTCCGGTGGTCGAGGTTGCGCCGCCTCAAGAACAGCCCGAGACGGATGAAGACGAGGCTCCCAAGAAAGACAATGAAATCAGCCTCGATGATATTGTCGAAGAAGACGATGATGACAGCGATGACGAGCTTGGCGAATTTGACGACGGGGCGGTGCTGGTCGCCGACGATGACGAAGACGAAGACGACCTGCTCGAAGATGACGCGGGCGATGACGACTTTATCGAAGACGAAGACGACGATTGATCGCGCCGCCGGTCATGTCGGCCAAGCGGATGATTTTTCTTGAACTGGTGCCGCAGACGGTCTAGTTTCCCTCGTCGTTGGCGGGGGTTTCCCGCCTTTTCGGGGCCATAGCTCAGCTGGGAGAGCGCTTGCATGGCATGCAAGAGGTCGGCGGTTCGAACCCGCCTGGCTCCACCAAAACTTTCCGATATCTGAAATTCTGACCGACCGGTGTTTGACGAAAAAGACCGCTTAACTAACCGTGTCCAGCTCCACCCAGCCAATATTGCCATCGGCGCGCCGATGAACGAGGTTCAGAGCATACGCGCGGGTTTTGAAAAGCACAAATGGTGTGTCGCCAAGCTCCAATTGCATCACCGCATCGCTGACGCTGAGTTGGGGTAACACGCGGTCGTTTTCAGCGATGATGACGGGTGCAAATTCTGCCGGCATTTGCCCGCTGGTGGGTTCGGGCTCAAACACGCGCTCGGCAAAAACCTGCGGGGAGGCGCTGCGCCCGTTCTGCTCATGGTGGTTTTTCAGCCGTCTTTTATAGCGCCGCAACTGTTTTTCGATGCGCTCGACGGACTGCTCGAAGCTTGTGTAAATATCGGCATCATTGCCGGTGGCGTTCAGATAAAGCCCGCTATCGAGGTGCAGCGAACAATTGGCCTCAAAACCATAGCCCTGACGCGAGAAGACAACATGCACATCGGCGGGGCGATTGAAATATTTTTCTACCGCGCCGGTTAATCTGTCTTCAACATGGGTTCGCAAGGCTGCACCTGTCTCGATGTGGCGTCCGGTAATGTTAATTTTCATGAGTATTCCCCTTTCCATCATATTGGCTTCATGTCGCCGGAATCCGGCTTGACGAAACCTGTCTGCATATTTCAACAGCAGGCGGAGAATATAAATTGTCAGGCTCGCGCCTGCCGGTTAGCGCATGCGATACATGCGTAACTGATAAAATTGTGCCCAAGAAATGCGACCCTGTCCAGTCGCATGATGGCTACAGCGCAAATTCCGAGCCCAGATAGTATTTCCGCACTTCGGGATGGTCGACGATTTCTTCCGCTGAACCTTCCATCAGAACCTGCCCGTCATGAATGATGACGGCGCGGTCAATAATCCCCAGCGTTTCGCGCACATTATGATCGGTGATCAGCACGCCCAGCCCGCGTCCGGTCAGCTTGGCAACCAGCGAGCGAATTTCGCCAATCGCAATGGGGTCGACACCGGCGAAAGGCTCGTCCAGCAAAATAAAACTTGGATTGCTCGCCAGCGCGCGCGCAATCTCAACGCGGCGGCGTTCCCCGCCCGACAGCGCCAGTCCGGGCGTGTCGCGTAAATGCCCAATGGCAAAATCATCCATCAGCTCTTCAACGCGTTGGGCGCGAATGTCGCGCGACGGTTCGACGGCCTCAAGAATTGCCATGATATTTTCCGCCACGCTCAAGGTTCTGAAAACCGATGCTTCCTGCGGCAGATAGCCAATGCCAAGGCGCGCACGCCGATACATTGGCAGGCCTGAAACGTCATAGCCATCCAGCATAATGCGCCCGGCATCGGGGCGCACGAGGCCGGTAATCATGTAAAATGTGGTGGTTTTGCCAGCGCCATTTGGCCCCAACAAGCCGACGGCCTCGCGCCGGTTCACGCTCAGCGAAACATTGCGAACAACTTGGCGACCCCGAAAACTCTTGCTCAGATTAAACGCGGCGAGGCCTTCTTCGGGTTGGCGTTGCGCGCCAGAACCGTTGTTAGGGCCGTCATCAGTGCCATCACCAGTGCTGGATGCAAGCTCGATATCTTCACTCATCGCGCCAGCCTAGCTGAATCGTGGGGCGAAGCAAAGCCGCGCCATCTCAACGTGCGCCATCTCAACGTGCGCCATCTCAACGTGTTCCATGTCAAACTGCGCCGCCTCAACGTGAACTGTTGGGCTTTAACTGGATGCGCGCCCTTCCACTAGTTTGGCCGCTACCCTGTTCGCTACCATGTTCGCCATTTTGTGTAGCATTTTTGCTGACATTGGCCGCGCCGGTAATCCGGCTGGTGCCGTCGCGCATATTAATGACAAGTCGGGCACCTGTGAGCGTGTTGGCCTCGGCGTTATCTCTGGTGTCGATAACGCGCACATTGCCGCTCACCGTCATTTGCTCGTCACTGACACTGTAAACGGCCGTGTCGCCAAAAACCTCACGCCCGGTTTGCGAGATAATATGCACCTCCTCTGCCGCCGTGATGCGGGTGAGGCTGCGCGGGGCCGCGTCGCTATAAAATAGCGTCACCGCACGCGCGGTGAGACTTAACGGGCCTTGCGCCAGTGCCGCATTGCCCAGCAATTCAGCGCGCGCGCCGTTTCTAAGCAGGGTCATTTTATCGGCTTGTATTGATATTGGTGCATCGCTGTCGGTTGCAAAAACGCCGCCGGTTTGAGCAACCACCTGCATCGGCCAAAATATCGCCAGCCAGAGCCCGGCAAGACATAAACCAACAAAAAACGATTGGAGCACGCGGCTCATTTGTTGGCCTGCGCCGGTTTTGGGTCAACCATCAGCCGCGCGCGCTCGAATATATAGGCAGAGGGGTTTTGCGAAATTTGTAAGCCCGCAGCTTCCAGCGTGCCTTGCGGCGCAGTGCCCGAAACCGGCTTTTTCGTGCGTCCGGTGCCGCGCGATGTGTCATAGACAAAATCGATCAATACCAGGACAAGGCCGTTATCATCGCGGTAGGTGACACCGTCGCGCAAATCCAGAAGTCCGGTTTCGTTATTCATCAGCCCCGCGGTCGCTTCAATGACATAGCCGGGTGCTGAACCCGCAGGCGCGAAGCGCGCATTGACCTCGCGCAAATTAACAAGCGCATTGGCGGTGTCTTGGCTGTGGGCGGTCGCGGCAGAAATTTCATAGGGCACATTACCGGACGTCGTGCCGCGCATCACCGGATCGCGCAGCACCACGCCGCCACCGGAATCCGTGCCGTCAAAAATAGCCAGCTGGATCAGGTCATCACCGGAGCGGCTGAAAAGCACCAACAGCCCAAGCAACACCACGGCAATGCCGGGCAGCACAAGCTTCAGGCGGGCAACGCGGCGCGAGTGGATTTCAGGATTATCGTTCATGTCTCAAATCCGCCCCCTCACAAATTTTCGCGTCCGCCCGATTTGCAATTTCCGATTTGCAATTAGTGGGAAAAAATATCCAGATCTTCGAAACCGGCGAGATCCATCGCCGAGCGCACCAGCACGAAGTCAAAACATGCTTCGGCCATTGGCCGTCGGCCTTCGCGGTCGAGCATGGTTTCGAGCCGGTCTTTGAGCGCGTGCAGATGCAAAACATCCGAGGCAGCATAGTTAAGCTGCGCATCCGACAGGTCAGGTGCCCCCCAGTCGGAGCTTTGCTGGGCTTTTGACAGGTCGACATCCAGCAATTCGCGGCACAATTCCTTGAGCCCGTGCCGGTCGGTATAGGTGCGTACCAGTTTGGAGGCGATTTTGGTGCACCAAAGCGGTGCCGCATGAACGCCCAAATATTGCGCGATGGCTGCCAAATCGAATCGCGCATAGTGGAAAATTTTGACCACTGAGCGGTCGGATAAAAGCGCTTTCAAATTCGGTGCATCATAATTGTCGCCCGCAAATTGCACGATATGGGCATCGCCATCGCCCGCCGATAGCTGAACAAGGCACAGGCGGTCGCGTGTGGTTTTAAGCCCTAGCGTTTCGGTATCCACGGCAATGGCGCCGGAAAATGTCAGGCCGTCGGGAAGATCGTTTTTATGCAGATGAATGCTCATGCCGCCACCTTTTGGTCAGATTAGCCGACGGGTTCGCGCCGCCGGGCCTACACTAATATTGGCGTGGCGGACCCGCCACAATAAAATTGGACATGTCATAGCATATGAGCGGGGTCAACGGAAATAGGTGGGCCGGTTTCACTCGAAAACGGAAAAGCGCGAGTCA
>NZFC01000017.1 GCA_002689195.1 Rhodobiaceae bacterium
AGGGGGCGCACCGGAACGCAGAGCCCCCGCTCCGGGCCCCGCCCGACACAGCGAGCGATAAATTATTCGACAGCATTCGCAGTATCGCACCCGAACTTGTGTCCAATTACGAGACGCTGAAGCGCGTCGAAACGCTGGGGGAAATTCCTTATGACGCGGTGTTTATGCCGGAGGGCGGCCTCGCACTCCGCAATCTCGCACCGCTCCTGCCCTATTTCGATGTCGACCCGCGGCGGGTGAAATTTGTCGGCACGGGCCTGTGGGATGACCCCGAACTGGGCCAAGAACCGCCCCTGCATGGCGGCTGGTATGCCGCCCCCGATGCCGGATTGTGGCGCAAATTCTCCGACCATTATGCCGATAAATTCCAGACCCGGCCGGCACGCCTTGCCAGCATTGCCTATGATTCGGTTGCCCTCGCCGCGCGTCTGGCGGCTGTGCATGCCACCGCGCCGTTTCGCCCGCAAACGCTGACCGACCCGAACGGCTTTGACGGCATTGATGGCATTTTGCGGCTGACCCCCAACGGGCTGGCCGAGCGTGGGCTGGCGGTGCATGAAATTCAGCGCAAAAAGACCGTTCTCATCAGTCCGGCACCGGCCAGCTTTGTCGAGCGCGACCGGCGCATGCAGGCGGCATTGGCACTGGCGGCCACGCTGCAAACGCAGCGCGCTGGCCTGCCCCAAGAGGCACGCGGGCTTGAAACCACGCCCNTTGCGCCGTTCAGTCCGCCAGCACCGCGTCCGTAATCCGGTCGAGCAGCAAGCGTCCGGCTTGNGTCACCGCCAATTTGTGCGGGCTCTCAGNAATCAGACCCGCCGCGCGCAAGCCCGCAATGCGGGNNCCGTCCANCGCCACGCCCTCGGCCTCAAGGCGCGACATGGAAATGCCTTCGACCAGACGCAAGCCCANCAACACGGTTTCNGCCTGTATGTCTACAGGCTCCAATCGGCGCTTTTCCAAAAACCCGTCNCCGCCCCCGACAAGGCTTTCNAGCCANGCGNCGGGCTTGGCAAGCGCATGGGTCGCCNCGCGNNCCTGGCCCGTNCTCACGCGCCCATGCGCGCCGGGCCCGATGCCCAGATAGTCGCCACCGCGCCAGCTTGCCAGATTATGNCGGCAGGCATGACCCTCGCGNGCATGATTTGACACCTCATACGCCGGCAGGCCAGCGGCGGCNCANAGGTNTTGGGTCAGCTCATACATATCCGCCNCCAGCGCCTCGTCCGGCATTTGAAATTTGCCCGCGGCGTGACGCTTAAAAAACGGCGTGTCGGGCTCGATNGTTAGCTGGTAGAGCGACATATGCGATGGTGCCAGCGCCAAGGCATGTTCCAGTTCCTGCGCCCANCCATCCAAGCTTTGACCGGGCCGCGCATAAATAAGGTCNAGCGACACNCGGTCGAAAATACCGNGCGCGGCAACAAANGNAGCTTCGGCCTGCTCGAGCGAATGCGTGCGGCCCAGAAATTTGAGNGCCGCCGCATCNAACGCCTGCACGCCCAGCGACAGGCGCGTAATGCCNGCGGCTTTTAANGCCTGCAAATGNGCTTGCGGCGCGGAAACAGGGTTGGCTTCGAGCGAAATTTCCGCATNNGCCGCCAGCCCCCAGCGACGGTCAATATCGGCTANAAGATNCGCGATCAATTCNGGCGGCNTGAGCGANGNNGTNCCNCCGCCNAAAAATACCGTGNCGACCGGCCCGTCCGCGCGCATGGTTTGGCCGNGCGCCAGCGCCAGAAAATATCCCTNANGCCAATCNGCGGCCTGCATNTCGCGCACCGGATGCACGTTGAAATCGCAATAGGGGCANATCGCCGCGCAAAACGGCCAGTGAATATAAACCCCAAGCGATGGGGNGTCTTCAAGCCGGAGAGCGTCAGCCACCAAAACACCCGGCCACGAGCTGGGCGAACGCATCGGCGCGGTGCGAGATGNCGTGTTTGGCTTGCGGNCTCATTTCGCCGAATGTCAGGTCGCCGCCAAGCGGCAGAAAAACCGGATCNTAACCAAAGCCGTTNTCGCCGCGCATCGGCCAAACCAGCGTNCCGGCAACTTGGCCTTCAAAACTTTCNGCATGGCCGTCGGGCCANGCAAGGCTCAGNGCACAGATAAACCGCGCCGTGCGCGGGGCGTCGGGTTTTTGTGCCAGCGCCNTTTCNACTTTCTGCATGGCGAAAGCAAAATCGCGTGTGCCGTCGGGCGTCTGCGCCCAGCGCGCCGAATAAATGCCCGGCGCGCCATCCAGCGCATCNACGGCAAGCCCGCTATCATCGGCCAGCGCCGGACGCCCCGTCGCNATGGCCGCGGCATGGGCTTTCAATTCGGCATTGGCTATAAAATCGGCGCCGGTCTCTTCCGGCTCGTCCAGCCCCAGCGCATCGGCCCCGACCGAGGCCACGCCAAAGGGCGCGAGCAGGTCGCCGATTTCTGAAATCTTGCCGACATTGTGNCTGGCGACGATAATTTCAGTNCCCTCGAAACGGCGGCGNGCAGNGGTCATTGCTCTANCGCCGCTTTCTGCATGGCGACCAGCCCTTCAATGCTCTGGCGCGCCAGNCGCATCAGCTCCATAAACGCCGCCTCGTCAAACGCCGCGCCCTCAGCCGTTGCCTGAATTTCGACAATATCGCCCGTGCCNGTNAGCACGAAATTGGCATCCGTGTCGGCGGTGCTGTCTTCGGCGTAATCAAGGTCGGCAACCGGNANNCCGTCATAAATGCCGCATGANATNGCCGCCACATTGTCGGTCAGCACNGCGCCGGAAACCANCCCGCGCGCGCGCATCCCCTCAATGCAGTCGTGCANTGCAACCCACGCGCCGGTGATCGACGCCGTGCGGGTGCCGCCATCGGCCTGAATGACATCNCAATCAAGGCTGATCTGGTTTTCACCCAGCGCCTTCATATCAACAACAGCGCGCAAAGAACGNCCAATGAGGCGTTGAATTTCTTGCGTGCGGCCCGATTGCTTGCCGGCGCTGGCTTCGCGGCGCATACGCTCGCCAGTGGCGCGCGGCAACATGCCATATTCNGCCGTCACCCAGCCCTGCCCCTTGCCGCGCAACCATGGCGGCACGCGCTCTTCAAGNCTGGCCGTGCACAGCACATGGGTGTCNCCAAATTTGACAAGGCATGACCCTTCGGCATGTTTGGAAACATTGCGGGTTAAACTNACGGTTCGCATGGCGTCCGGCGCGCGACCGGAGGGGCGTGAAACACTCATAAAATATCCTTTGTTTGNCGGCACATATTTAGCGTGTCGACAAAACCTTCACAAGTCCTTCACAAGTGGCCCTTGGAACCTTAAATAAAAGACTATGAGTGATCTTGNTTCTTTGAACGCNCGNGCGCGGCTGATTTTTCGCCAGATTGTGGAANGCTATNTGGAAACNGGCGCGCCGGTGGGCTCGCGNCTTCTGTCGGAGGTTTTGGAGCCGCAGCTTTCACCCGCCTCGATCCGCGCGACNATGGCCGAGCTGGAGCGTTCGGGCCTGCTTTANGCCCCGCATGTGTCGGCCGGACGCCTGCCGACGCAAAGCGGCCTGCGGCTGTTTATCGACGGCCTGTTGCAGGTCAGCGAGTTGACGGCNGAAGAACGCGACANTATTGCACCCGACACGCAAGCCGATCTGNGTNCCGAGCAATTGCTGAAACAGGCNGTGGACAGNCTTTCCGGTCTTAGCCAATGCGCCGGTCTTGTNCTGTCACCCGGGGCCGACCCGATCATCAAACACATTGAGTTCACGCCGATTTCCGATGACCANATCCTCGTTATTCTNGTCGACGAAGCCAATCAGGTGGAAAACCGCGTCATTGCGAAGCCGCGCGACCTGCTGCCCGCGACCCTNACGGAGGTGAGCAATTATCTGAACACGCGGCTGAAAGGGCGCACGCTNGAAGAATTGCGGCGCGAGGCGCANAGCGAATTGGAGCATTTACGCACCGAGCTGGGCGAACTGACGGCGCAGATTGTTNCGGCNGGGCTGGCGTCTTGGGCCGGGCGCGATGACNACGAGNGCNCATCGCAGGNCACGCTNGCAAAATCGCTGATAGTGCGCGGCGAGGCGCATCTTTTGAACAATATTGGNGCCATGGAAGACCTTGAGCGCGTGCGGCTTTTATTCGAAGACCTTGNGCGCAAGGANGAGCTGATAAATTTGCTTTCNGACGCCGAAGGCAGCGAGGGTGTNCGCATTTTCATCGGNTCGGAAACGCCGCTGTTTTCGCTATCGGGTTCATCGCTCATCATCAGTTCTTACCGCAATAGCGACGCGCATATTGTCGGTGTTCTGGGNGTTATTGCGCCNACGCGCAGCAATTATGCGCGNCTCATTCCCATGGTCGACCACACCGCGCAAGTGGTTNCCAAATTGCTCAGTTGACCGCACAGCCAAAACCGGATTAGGAAGACACCATGACTGAAGATGAAAAATCTGAAACCACGGACGAAGCGGGCGTAGCGACCGAAGCAGAAGNCTGATGCGGAAACCAGTTCAGAAGCNGGCGAAANACAAATGCCAGAAGCGGAGACGCCGGACATAAAAACACCGGACACACAAACGCCNGACACAGAAAAANACGCCCAAGCAGAAGAAGCAGAAGCCGCCCCATCGCTNGAAGACCGCCTTGCNGACACCAATGACCAGTTGCTGCGCNCCCTCGCCGAATTGGAGAACACGCGGCGGCGCGCCGACCGCGACCGCGCCGAAGCGCTGAAATATGGCGCTGCNAGCTTTGCCCGCGACATGCTGGGGGTTGCCGATAATTTACAGCGCGCNCTNAATGCCGTAGCCGAGTTGGACCAAGAAACCCTGCCCGATGCCGCCAAATCACTGCTAGAAGGTGTCGCCGCAACCGAACGCGACCTGATTGCCAGCATGGGCCGCCACAAAGTTAGCCCCGTGTCACCCATGGGCGAAAAATTCGACCCCAATATGCACGAAGCCATGTTCGAGGCACCCGGCACCGGCCAGCCTGCTGGCACGATTATCGAGGTCATTGAAACCGGCTATATGATGGATGAGCGTTTGCTACGTCCGGCCAAGGTCGGCATTGCCAAAGACGAATAGTTCATAAAAACAGTGCCTTAACCCGCATCGGGCGGGTTGACGCGGCGCAAGGTGAGGTTCACCCGCCCCCCTTCGGCAAAGGGCGCGGTCGCCGCAAGGCGTTGCGACGAGCCATGCAACACGCGGTCAATACCGTGAAAATTCATCCGCGACGCCCCGCCAAACACAAAAACATCGCCGCTATGCAGGCGCATGGAGCGGGTTTTGCCGCGCCGATGCGCCCCGCCCATGCGAAACACGCCCGTATCGCCCAGCGAAACCGACACAACCGGTGCATCCAGCGCTTGCTCATCGCGGTCTTGATGCAGCCCCATTTTGGCCTTGGGCGCGGCGTAATAATTGATAAGACAACATTCGGGCGGTGCCGGATAACCCGTTACATCATCCCACAAATCCAGCAGCGCGGCAGGCATTTCCGGCCAGTTTTCGCCGGTTTCGGGGTGGTGCGGCTGATAGCGATAGCCATCGCGGTCCGATACCCAGCCCAGCTTTCCGGCATTGGTCATGGTTATTGACCATGGCTGGCCGGTGCGCGGCATCCGCGGCACAAATAAGGGTGCTGCGGCGATAATTTCACCAAGCGCCGCCAAAATGCCGTTTTGCGCCATATCGTCCCAATAATCGGCATAGTAAAACGTGCCCGGGCCCAGTGCATCTGTCACTTTATTTGCACGCATGAATATTGTGCCTCCAACCTTGCAGCGCCCATATCTCATTCCTATATACATTTTTAGCTGGGGTTGGAAAGCCGCGCGGGGATACTGCGCGCCGCCCCGAATGATTTATGTGTGAGCGCAAGCTATTTGTTTGTGAGAGGATGAGCAGGAGAGCCGCAAAATGGGTAAGGTAATCGGAATTGACCTTGGCACCACCAATTCATGTGTGTCGGTTATGGATGGCAGCACGCCTAAAGTTATCGAAAATGCAGAAGGCGCACGCACGACGCCGTCCATGGTGGCGTTTACAGATGAAAACGAGCGCCTGATCGGGCAACCGGCCAAACGTCAGGCCGTGACCAACCCGCGCAACACACTGTTCGCCATCAAACGCCTCATCGGGCGGACTTTCAACGACCCGGCCACCAAAAAAGACATGGATATGGTGCCGTATGAAATTGTCGCCGCCGATAATGGCGATGCGTGGGTGAACGCAGAGGATGAGAAATATTCGCCGTCACAAATTTCCGCGTTTATTTTGCAGAAAATGAAAGAAACCGCCGAAAGCTATCTTGGCGAAAAAGTCGAGCAGGCCGTCATCACCGTGCCGGCCTATTTTAACGACGCGCAACGACAAGCCACCAAGGACGCCGGCAAAATTTCCGGTCTTGAGGTTTTGCGGATTATCAATGAGCCGACGGCGGCAGCGCTGGCCTATGGGCTGGACAAAAATGACGGCCAGACAATCGCTGTTTATGATCTGGGCGGCGGCACGTTCGATGTCTCAATTCTTGAGATTGGCGACGGGGTGTTCGAGGTCAAATCGACCAATGGCGACACATTCCTTGGCGGCGAAGATTTCGATATCGCGCTCGTCGACCATCTGGCCGAAGAGTTTCAAAAAGAAAACGGCATTGATTTGCGCGGCGACAAGCTGGCGCTTCAGCGCCTGAAAGAGGCCGCCGAAAAAGCCAAGATTGAGCTGTCTTCGTCGAGCCAGACGGAAGTGAACCTGCCGTTTATCACGGCGGACGCGTCGGGCCCGAAACATTTGAACCTCAAGCTGACGCGCGCCGCTTTCGAAGCGATGGTGGAAGAGCTGGTGCAGCGCACGCGCAAGCCTTGCGAAGACGCCATGAAAGACGCCGGTGTATCGGCCAGTGAAATTGACGAGATTGTTGTGGTTGGCGGGCAAACCCGCATGCCGCGCATCCGCGAATTTGTTAAACAAGTATTTGGCAAAGAGCCGAATATGAGCGTGAACCCCGACGAAGTGGTCGCCATGGGCGCGGCAATTCAGGCCGGTGTTTTGCAGGGCGATGTGAAAGATGTGCTGCTGCTTGACGTAACACCTTTGTCGCTGGGCATTGAAACGCTGGGTGGTGTCTTCACCCGTTTGATTGACCGCAACACGACCATCCCAACGAAAAAATCGCAAGTTTTCTCNACCGCCGACGACAACCAATCGGCCGTGACCATNAGCGTGTGCCAAGGCGAGCGCGAAATGGCCGCCGACAATAAAAATCTNGGCCAGTTCAACCTTGAAGGTCTNCCGCCCGCCCCGCGCGGTGTNCCGCAAATCGAAGTTGCCTTCGACATTGATGCCAATGGCATTGTCAATGTTTCGGCGACCGACAAGGCAACCGGCAAGGAACAGGCCATTCGCATTGAAGCGTCCGGCGGGCTGTCCGACGATGATATCGACCAAATGGTCAAGGATGCCGAAGCCAATGCCNCCGCCGATAAAGAGCGCCGCGAGTCCGTCGAGATACGCAATAATGCCGAAAGCCTGATCCACGCGACGGAAAAATCAATTTCCGAAAACGAAGAGACAGTAGAAGCCGAAGATCGCGAGGCCGCCGAAGCCGCCATCGCCGAATTACGCACNGCGCTTGANGGCGACGACAAGGACGCGATCGAGGCAAAAGCCCANGCCCTGACGCANGCCGCCATGAAAATTGGCGAAGCGGTTTACAAGGCGCAGCAGGAAGCCGCCGGTGAAGCCGCAGCNGAGGCCGATGCTCAAGACGAGGAGAACATCGTCGATGCCGATTTCGAGGAANTGCCCGAAGACGACNCCGACGACCAAAAAGCATCTTAACCGTCCAGCATCAGGAGCCGCCGCATGGCAAAAGAGGACTATTATGCCCTGCTTGGNGTCAAAAAGACGGCTGGTGATGCNGAACTGAAATCAGCCTATCGCAAGCTGGCGAAACAATATCACCCGGACNTTAATCCGGGTGACGCGGCCGCTGAACTAAAATTCAAANANGTTTCTGANGCCTATGAGGTNCTGAAAGACCCGCAAAGCCGCGCGGCCTATGACCANTTCGGCCACGCCGCCTTNGAAGGCGGNACGGGCCCCAGCGCGGGCGCGGGCGGTGGCTTTTCCAATTTTGGCGATTTCGGCGGCATGGGCGATATTTTCGAAGANTTTTTCGGCGGCGGGCGCNGCGGGCGCGGTGGTCGTCGACGCCAACAACGCCGCGGCACGGATTTGCGCGCCGAGATTAANATCGCGNTGGAAGAAGCCTTTGACGGCACCGAACGCCAGATCAATCTGACGCGCGCGGCCATGTGCGAAACCTGCGACGGNACCGGCGCGCGTTCCGGCACGGCGCCCAGCACCTGCGGCACATGTAATGGGCACGGCAAGGTNCGCGCGCAACAAGGTTTCTTCATGGTCGAGCGCCCNTGCCATGCCTGCCACGGAACCGGCCAGATTATTGTCGACCCCTGCNCGTCTTGCGGCGGCGCGGGCCATGTTCAAAAGCAGCGCACGNTGTCGGTGAGCGTGCCGGCAGGNGTTGAAGACGGTACGCGCATCCGCTTGTCGGGGGAGGGCGATGCNGGTGATCGCNGTGCCGTGGCCGGCGACCTTTATGTTTTTGTAAATATTCAGCCGCACAGCTATTTGCANCGCGACGGCGCGGATTTGTTTTGCGCCATGCCGGTGCCGTTTGGTCTNGCCGTCAAGGGCGGGGCGATCGATGTGCCCTTGCTNGACGGCAAGCGGGTGAAGCTGACAATTCCCGCCGGTGCCCAGACCGGCCAGCAATTTCGGTTGCGCGGAAAGGGCATGCCGATTTTGCGCGCCCGCNACCATGGNGATTTATACATNCAGATTGATGTCGAAATGCCNGCNAAGCTGAGCCGCAGCCAGCAAAAATTGCTGGATNCNTTTGAAGCCAGCCTGCAAGAGGACAATTATCCGGGCGTTGCCGAGTTTAAGGCNCGCAGCAAAAGCTGATAGTCTGACNGATAACTCCCTGCTATAGAAGANACCATGAAAATCTTGATAAATGGCTGCGCGGGNCGNATGGGGCTTACGCTTNTTCGTCTGATTGACGCCGACCCGNCGCTTGAATTGCACGGTGGNCTAGAAGGGCCAACGCATGCCGATATGGGCACGGATTTGGGTGTGCTGGCGGGCTTGCCGGAAATCGGCAGTCCGGTGCGCGCCGACGCGCTTGAACTGATTAGCGGNGCCGACGCGGTNATCGATTTTTCAACGCCGGNNGCNACNCTTGAAATGGCGGGTTTGTGCGCGCANGCCCGCATTGTTCATATTATCGGCACCACAGGTTTCAGCCCCGAAGACGAGGCGGCATTGGCCGCCGCCGCGCGCCACGCCACGCTGGTCAAATCGGGCAATATGAGCCTTGGGGTCAATCTGCTGGGCGCATTGGTGCGCCAAGCCGCCGCCGCGCTGGGCGATGATTGGGACATTGAAATTCTCGACATGCACCACCGCCACAAGGTCGATGCCCCATCCGGCACGGCGCTGCTGCTGGGCGAAGAGGCCGCCAAGGGCCGCGATGTTAATCTGGCCGAGACGCGCGACAGCGGACGCGAGGGCAGAACGCGCGCGCGCAAGGCCGGTGATATCGGTTTTGCGGTGTTGCGCGGCGGCTCGGTGGTCGGCCATCACGATGTTGTTTTTGCCGGTGACGGTGAAAACATTGTTCTGGGCCACCGCGCCGAAACGCGCGATATTTTTGCGCGCGGCGCAATAAAAGCCGCGCAATGGGCGCATGGGCGCGGGCCGGGGCTTTTTTCCATGCAGGATGTTTTGGGCTTGGGCGACGCGCCAAAGTCCTGATTGGTGTTTGGGAGAACCGATATGAGCCAGCTTATTCTCGTGCGGCACGGCCAGAGCGAATGGAACCAGCAGAATCTGTTTACCGGATGGCGCGACCCAGACCTAACAGACCAGGGCGTCACGGAGGCGCGCAATGCCGGACGCGCGCTCAAAGCCGAGGGCATCACCTTCGACATTGCGTTCACATCCGAATTGATACGCGCGCAAAAAACCTGCGCCCTGCTGCTCGAAGAACAAGGCCAGACGGATTTGCAAATTATCCGCGATCTGGCGCTTAACGAGCGCGATTATGGCGACTTGTCGGGGCTGAACAAAGATGATGCGCGCGAGAAATGGGGCGAAGAGCAAGTGCATATCTGGCGGCGCTCCTATGACATACCGCCGCCGGGCGGTGAAAGCCTGAAAGACACAGCCGAGCGGGTATTGCCCTATTTTAACAGCNCAATCATGNCGCGCATTCANGCCGGCGAAANCGTGCTGGTGGCCGCGCATGGCAATTCCNTGCGCGCGCTTGTGATGNTGCTGGACGCNCTNGGCGAGGCCGAGATTACGCAAGTGAATATCGCCACCGGCGAGCCNTATATTTATGATATGAGCGCGCAAGGCANCGTCACCGGCAAGCGGATTTTACCGATTAGCTAATCAAGCTANCCAATCAAGTNNGGTNNNTAAGCGGGCTGGAAAGCGGCACCTTCAGCCGCCAAAATGCGCGCCTTGACGCCAAGTCCCCAGCGATAGCCGTTCAGCGATTTACCAGTTCCCAGCACACGGTGGCACGGCACCAGNAGTGAAACCGGATTGGCNCCCACCGCCCCGCCAATGGCGCGCGGGGCTGAGNCCANCGCATCTGCCAGCTGTTTGTAGCTCGCAACCNGACCCGGCGGGATNNCCAATAATTTCTGCCACACGCGATGCTGGAAAGGCGTGCCAGCCAATGCGAGGCGGGCGGGTGCAACGCGCGCGNGCTCNGCCAGCGCGCCCACCGTTTCCGGTGCTGGATGCCACGCGCTATTGTGCCATTTGCGCTCCAGCGCATCGCGCAAGCGCCCCGCTTCNGCTTGTGAACAAAAGCCCCAGAAAACAATCTCNCGGGCNCATGCCGCNATNAAGGTTGGCCCATAAGGGGTCAAATAAGTGTCGGTATAGCGCAGCNTCAGGCCNTTAAAGGCTTNCGGCGGCACGAAGGATACNTGATGGGTCATNGAGCGCCTCTTTTTTTTGGTGCGTGTTTTTCACGTTNTTTTCACATTNTTTTCNNTGGCCTTACGCTGGCACTTTTTGGGGGCCATGTCAAAAAAGCCCNANTCAANAANCCCAAGTCAGNGGCCGGTNCTAAAACGCGACAATGTATGTTCCAGNGTGGCCGCCAGAGAGCCGCGCTCGGCCGGAGCCAGAAAACCGCCCAGAGCAACTTTNTGGCCNTGNGATGACANAAACAGATCGCCNGGAATNGCNGGATCTGCGCGGTTTTTTTCCAGTCGNACCCGNACCCAATANGGGTCGAAAACCCAGTCGCGCACCTTNCCGGTCGCCGTAACTTTTGACAGAACNAGNCGCCCGTCGCGCATTTCCAGCATCTCATAGCGGCGCGCGCNGCGATAATTAATCCNAAACGCCAGATANANNAGCANAATATCNAGCCCNAAAAAGCCAAAGACCGGCCAGGCCCCAATCGCCAGAAAAAACCCGCCCGCCANCAGACAGATGGCGGCGAACACCACCATCAAAATGACGAAGCCGTCGCGCGACAGCGACACATTCGGGCGCAGCACAAGCTGGAAGTTTTGCGGCAGGGCAGTGATATCGGACATNANANTNAANTTAGCGCATGNGGCAGGGCGNACAAGGCCGCGCCCCTGCGACCAATTTGCGCTGGCGCATGCGGNGCGCTACAGTGGCGNGCATGAAAAAAGCCGACATNCCCTTGTTTTTCGAGCGTCTTTCCGCCGCCGNCCCGACNCCNCANACCGAGCTGGTTTTCACCAACACATTNACGCTGCTGGTGGCCGTCGTTTTATCGGCGCAGGCGACCGATAAGGGCGTNAACAAGGCGACCGAGGCCCTGTTCNGCAAAGCCGACAGCCCTGAAAAAATGGCCGCGCTGGGCGAGGCCCGCATTCGCNATTACATCAAAACCATTGGGCTNTANCGCAATAAGGCGAAAAATGTNTATGCCCTGTCGGTCATGCTGCGCGACCANTTTGACGCCACCGTGCCACGCGACCGCGAGACGCTGATGAGCCTGCCCGGGGTCGGGCGCAAAACCGCAAATGTGGTGATGAACGAAGCCTTTGGCGAGGCNACATTTGCCGTCGACACGCATGTTTTCCGCCTAGGCAACCGCACTGGCTTGGCNCCCGGCAAAACCGTGCTCGATGTCGAAAAAAAGCTGGAAAAACGGGTGCCTGAGCCCTATCGTCTGCACGCCCATCANTGGTTGATTNTGCATGGGCGCTATGTGTGCGTGGCGCGGACGCCTAAATGCGGCGCGTGCAGTGTGCGAGATTTGTGCCGCTTTAAGGCCAAAACNGTTTAGTAGAATTTGGCTTAAGCAGGAGAGNAAAAATGTCCGAACANCTTATGTCCACGCGCCCGCTCATNACTGGNATGGGTGCNGCGCTGGTTGATCTTTTTGCCGATGTTGACGAAGCAGCGCTGGACGCGCTGGGCNCGCCCAAAGGNTCGATGACNCTGGTCGACGGCCCGCGCGCCGATGCNTTGCGCGCNGGCGTCNGCGTGCATACCTACCGCCCNGGCGGGTCNGCCGCCAATACGGTGGCGGGCCTTGCAGGGCTGGGCATGTCGNGNGGNTTTATCGGCAAAATTGGCGATGACGAGCTGGGCCGCATCTTTCAAGACAGCCTGACGGATTTGGGCGTGACGTTTCCNGTNACCCCATGCGATGCCGCAGANCATCCGACGGGTAATTGTCTGGTGNTGGTGACGCCCGATGCCGAACGCACCATGCANACATTATTGGGCGCNTCTGTCACCACAGCCACGGCCGACCTTGANGGCGATTTGCTGGATGNGACCGGNATTCTTTTTTGCGAAGGCTATGTNTGGGACAGCCCGACCGCGCGCGAAGCTTTTTTGCAAGCCGCGGCCCGCGTCAAATCGGGCGGNGGNCGCNTCGGGTTTTCATTATCAGATACATTTTGCGTCGANCGCCACAAGCAGGCNTTTCTNGACTTGTTTGGCCGCGATATCGACATATTACTCNCCAANTNTGCCGAGGCACAGGCACTNCTGGNCGCAANAGATATNGACGGCGTGATTGCCGCCATGCAGNGCGCGGGCGTTGACGGCGCNATTACCTGCGGGGCCNAGGGCGCTGTTATTGTGCACGCNGGCGAAGCCGTGCGGGTGGACGCCGTTGGCGTTCAAACCGTCACGGATTNGACCGGCGCGGGCGACCAGTTCGCCGCNGGCTATTTATGCGGTGTGGCGCGCGGGCGCGACGCNCAAACCTGCGGGCGCATGGGCGCGCTGGCCGCAGCCGAAGTGATCCAGCATTTCGGGCCGCGTCCGGAAAAAGATNTGCGCGCGGTTTTCGCCGAANACGGGCTTTGAGATNGAGCGATGGTTAATNGCAGGCTTCAGATTTTNCTGAGCAGCACGCGGTCGATGGCGTGGTCGGGCGNTTTATGCAAAACAAGNTCNGCGCGCCCCCGCGTCGGCTGAATGTTTTCATTGAGATTGGCAAGATTGATGCGCCGCCAGATATCGCGCGCCGTGTCGACAGCTTCGGCTTGGGTTAGTTCGGCATAGCGGNGGAAATACGCGCCCGCTTCGCGGAAGGCNGTTTTCTTGAGCGACAANAANCGGNTCACNTACCACTCTTCGATGACATCGGCGGCGGCGTCGATATAAATCGAGAAATCGAAAAAATCGGAGACAACNGNTGTCTCNTCGCGNGCGCTGCCNCCGATTGCCGGTTGGAGAACGTTTAAGCCCTCGACAATCAAAATATCCGGCTGGCTGACACAGACTTTTTCATCCNCCAAAATATCATAGGCATTATGCGAATAGACCGGTGCCTCGGCCTGCGCCGCGCCGGATTTCACGGCCGTTAGAAAATTNAGNAGANTTTTAAGGTCGAACGATTCNGGAAAGCCCTTGCGCTGCATCAGCCCGCGCTCTTCNAGCACGGCATTGGGNAACAAAAACCCGTCTGTCGTTACCAGATCGACCTTGGGGTGCGACGGCCAGNGNGCCAGCATTTCGCGCAAAATACGCGANGTCGTGCTTTTGCCCACCGCCACCGAACCGGCCACGCCGATNATATAGGGAACNTTGACCTCTTGACCCAAAAAGGCATTGGTNGCGCCGTGCAGCCCNTGTGTTGCCTCGACATANANATTGAGCAAGCGCGACAGCGGCAGATAAATCTCTTCCACCTCATCGAGCGAAATGGTTTCGCCCAGCCCCCGCAATTTNGNNAAATCNNCTTCGTTCAGGGTCAGCTCCGCGCCTTCGCGCAATTGCGACCATTCCTGCGCTGAAAACTCGCGATATGGTGAGGTTAAAGACCTGACTTTTTCACCCATTTTTNCACTCTCTACTGCCAGTGACGAAAATCATTTGATGAAAATCATTTCCGGCNNGTCTTTAGGCGTCGCGCGCCNCTTTTTCCACNAGCCCGGATGTGCCNGCGCGCGCCGCCAACACCTCCNTCACCTGGTCGAGCGTAACACCGCGGGCCACAAGCACAACCAGCAAGTGATAGAGCAAATCGCCCGCCTCGCCCGCCAGCGCCTCGTCTGTCCCGCTCAANGCAGCGACCATGGTTTCGGANGCCTCTTCGCCAAGTTTGCGCGCCGCGCGCGGCAAATCGGNCAGCAACTGNGCCGAATAGCTGTCGCTGGGGTCGGCGGTTTTGCGCGCCAATATCGTCTCATAGAGCGCNGCNATTTGTTGCGCGCTNTTTTGGGCCTCTGTCATGTCGCACCCCTTTCGCGATATCCCTTCGCATATTCCGGCATATATTTCATCACGAAATCCNTTTNGGCGCGCCTCAAGCTTGTGCCCCGGGCGTTGCGCGCACCGCGATGCCNGCATCGGCCAAAGTTTTTTTGGCCTCGGCGATTGTATAGGTGCCGAAATGAAAAATCGACGCTGCAAGCACCGCGCTGGCATGGCCGTCGCGCACNCCGGCCACCAGATCTTCCAGNGCGCCGACGCCGCCCGAAGCAATCACNGGCACGCGCACCCGATCGGAAACAGCGCGGGTCAATGCCAGATCAAAGCCGCTTTTGGTNCCGTCGCGATCCATCGAGGTTAGCAATATTTCGCCAGCCCCGCGCGNCGCCATCTCTTCGGCGAAAGCNACCGCATCAATGNCGGTCGGNTGGNGNCCNCCNTGGGNGNAAATTTNCCANTTGCCGGCTTGCGTCTGTTTGGCGTCNATCGCCACGACAATNCATTGNGAGCCGAANTTTTCCGCCGCTTGCGAAATNATTTCAGGGTCATTNACCGCGGCTGTGTTGAANGAAACCTTNTCNGCNCCGGCAAGCAGAAGATTGCGNACATCGCCNTCGCGCCGCACACCGCCACCGACGGTTAGNGGCATGAAGCATTGTTCGGCAGTGCGGCGCACCACNTCAATGAGCGTGTCGCGGTTTTCATGGCTTGCCGATATATCGAGAAAGCACAACTCATCCGCGCCAGCNGCNTCATAGGCGCGCGCCGCTTCAACCGGATCGCCAGCATCGACAAGATCGACGAAATTGACGCCNTTAACNACGCGCCCNTCATGCACATCNAGGCAGGGAATGACGCGCACTTTCAGCATGACACCACGCCGTCCAGCGCCAAAACNTCTGCTGGCGANAGCCGCCCGTCATAAAGCGCACGGCCCGAAATGGCCCCNACAATGCCGCTATCGGCAACCGCGAGNAGGNCGTGGATATCCTGCAANCCGGCCANGCCGCCCGACGCGATGACCGGAATGGACACCGCGNGCGCCAAATCAGCCGTNGCCGNAACATTCACGCCTTTNAGCAAGCCGTCGCGGTCAATGTCGGTGTAAATCAANGCCGNAACGCCCGCATCCTCAAATCGCTTGGCAAGCTCGGTGGCNGACAGGGNNCTTTTTTCAGCCCAGCCTTCNACGGCGACGAAGCCNTCGCGNGCATCAATGCCAACCGCGATGCGGCCCGGAAACGCGCGGCANCCNTCATGGACAAGCTGCGGGTCGCGCAAGGCCGCGGTTCCCAAAATGACGCGGTCNATGCCCTTTTGCAGCCACGCTTCAATGNTCGCCAGATCGCGAATGCCGCCGCCCAGCTGCGTGAAAGCGGGGCTCGCNTGAAGCGCCGCCTCAACCGCCGCCATATTGACCGGCGCGCCAGCAAACGCCCCGTCCAGATCGACAATATGCAANTGCCCGAAGCCTTGCGCGGCAAAGGCGCGGGCTTGGTCTGCCGGATCATCATTAAAAATGGTCGCGCGCGCCATATCGCCCTNCTCAAGACGCACGCACNNGCCTTCCTTCAAATCAATGGCGGGGAAAATAATCATGGCTTCCAGTTNACAAANTTTTCGATGAGCCGCAGGCCGACCATTTGNCTNTTTTCGGGGTGAAACTGNGTGCCGATCATATTGCCGCGCGCCANCGCTGCAACGACCGGCCCGCCATAATCGGTTTCGGCGGCAATCTCGGTCTGATTTTTCGGGCGCGCCGCATAGCCATGCACGAAATAGAAATCCGCGCCATCCAGACCATCAAACACGCCATGGCGCGCACGCATGTGCAGTGTGTTCCAGCCCATATGCGGCACTTTAAGCGGCGCGGCAACATTCAGCGCATCGACCGAACCCTCAAACCAGCCCAGCCCCTCATTCTGGCCGCGCTCGGTGCCGGTCGTAAACATGAGCTGCATGCCGACGCAAATGCCGAGAAACGGGCGGGCGTCATTGACCACACGCGCCTCAAGCGCGGCGCGCAAGCCGTCAATCGCCGCGAGCCCTTGCGCGCAATCGCCAAAGGCACCGACGCCGGGCAGAACGATATAGTCGGCGCGCGCCACAACGTCCGGGTCGCTCGTTACCTGCAAATCACGCCCGGGCGCGCAACGCGCAAAAGCCTTTTCCGCCGATCGCAGATTTCCCGACCCATAGTCAATGATAGCAATGCTCACTTGCCTGTCGCCTCGCCCGCGCTGCCGATCAGCTGCCCAGCATACCCTTGGTGGACGGCACGGCATCGGATTTGCGCGGATCAATTTCGATAGCCTCGCGCAACGCGCGCGCCAGCCCCTTAAAACAGCTCTCGACAATATGGTGATTGTTTTCGCCGTAAAGATTTTCAATGTGCAGCGTCACACCGGCGGCTTGGGCAAAGGCCTGAAACCATTCCTTGAACAGTTCGGTGTCCATGTCGCCGAGCTTGGGCTTGGTAAACGCGACCTGCCATATAAGATAGGGGCGCTGGGAAACATCCAGCGACACGCGCGTGCAGGTTTCATCCATCGGGATTGTCGCCGAGCCATAGCGCGTCAGACCTTTAAAATCGCCCAAAGCCTCGCGCACCGCTTCGCCAATGACAATGCCGGTGTCTTCCGTCGTGTGGTGAAAATCAATATGCAGACCGCCCTCAGCCGCAACTTTCAGGTCAATCAGCGAGTGACGCGATAATTGCTCAAGCATGTGGTCGAGAAAGCCTATGCCGGTTGACACCTCATAGTCGCCGGTTCCATCGAGATTAACCGCAACCTCGATTTTGGTTTCCTTGGTTTGGCGCGCCCGCGTTGCCGTCCGCTGTGACATTCGTTCCATCCTTTATTGTGACGTTTCTGTTTGTACACCGTTTTGCGCTACTGCACAGCCGTCAAATTATCCTCGCGCCCCTGATTTTGCGCGCAGGCGCAGGTAAAGCGCGCCGTCCCCGCCATGTGCCGCGGCCGCCGGTTCATAGGCAATCACCAGCCGGTCAAGCGGCGGCTGGCC
>NZFC01000018.1 GCA_002689195.1 Rhodobiaceae bacterium
CTAGACGCCCCGCTTTTGCTGATGAGCGGCGACAGCGACCAAACAGTTTCGGCGCAGATCCATTCCGAGCGCCTGCATGGTGAAAACCCCAATACCAGCCTGGTTATCTGGCGCGGTGCGGGCCATATGGTGCAGCACACGCGCGCCGCGGAAATTGCCGCCATTGTTACCCGTCTGGCCGACGGCGACCCCCTACAAAAAGGCCGTTTTGTGGATGCTTACGGCCCGGCAAGCTGATGCCGGACGCCTTTACGACACGCCATAGTGACG
This sequence comes from Rhodobiaceae bacterium, assembly GCA_002689195.1. Classification (GTDB taxonomy): domain Bacteria; phylum Pseudomonadota; class Alphaproteobacteria; order RS24; family RS24; genus UBA7378. The sequence continues at coordinate 271 of NZFC01000018.1, forward strand.
GCGATAGCCGGTTTTTGGTCCTATGCGACCATGCCAGCAATTTTGTGCCGCCCGAACTGGACAATCTCGGACTGCCAGCGACGCATTTAACGCGCCACATTGCCTATGATCCCGGGGCGGTGGAGGTCGCACGGTTTATTGCCGACGCCTTGAACTGCCCGTTGGTGGAAGCGGGTTTTTCGCGTCTGCTGATTGACCCCAATCGCGGGCTGGATGACCCGACGCTGATTATGAAATTTTCCGACGGCATTATCATCCCCGCCAATCGCGGCGTTGACCGGTTTAATGATCTGGAGGGGTGGCGCGCGCGTGTCGACGATTACTACAACCCCTATCACAATGCGATTTCATCNGCNTTNGCGCGNGCGGCGGCGCANNATATCGCGCCNATTATTTTGTCGGTGCACAGTTTCACACCGGTTTGGAANNNNCAGCCGCGCCCNTGGCAGGCCGCCGTTTTATGGGACAAGGATGACCGCNTANGCAATTTGGCNATCNCNNATATGCGNCAATATGANGGGCTGAATTTCGGCGACAATGTGCCGTATTCGGGGCGTTTGAAAAATGACTGCCTGTACCGCCACGCCACGCATAACGGGCTGGCCCATGCGCTGATTGAATTGCGCCAAGACGAGATTTCCCAAACGGCGGGTGTAGAGCTTTGGGGTACGCGGCTTGTGGCGCTTTTGCATGAGGCGGCAGTTGATTGTGACATGACGGTGCGGCGACCTTACGGATCCTGGTGCGATGGGTGAGAAAAAGTGCGATGGGTGAGAAAAACTTCAGCANACTTGGGCTAATAGCCCTATCCACTCTTGCCCGCCACCGTTCATCTGCTATAGTCCCACTCAGATTTTCAGCCTTAAGGAATAGCGCAATGAACGATCAAAACGACAGCCAAAACTGGGGTGACGAAATGGATCGGGACGAGCACAAAGCCACCTATGATGCCTTCATCAATTATTCGAAATGGGGCAGTGTTCTGGTTATCTCCATTTTGCTATTTCTGCTCGTATTCGTTTACGATTAGGTTCTTCGCCCTTCCGCACACGGCAATTTTACGGAGAAAATGATGACAGTTCAGCTCACCGTTCTTAAAGAAGAACAGGCCAGCGAGACGCGTGTTGCGGCGTCTCCTGAGACCGTCAAGAAACTAAAGGCACTGGGTGTCTCCGTCACGGTTGAAGCCGGTGCTGGTGCCAAATCCGGTTTTGANGATAATGATTTCAAGCAAGCAGGCGCGGCTGTCACCAAGGCGATTGTCGCCAGCCTCAAAAAAGCCGATGTGGTGGTGAGCGTGCGGGCGCCGTCTGCGGCGAAAATCAAATCCATGAAGTCGGATGCGGTGGTTATCGGGCAGTTGAACCCGTATCAGAACGCGGCTGGCGTAAAAGCCATGGCAGCGCAGAAAGTTCAGGCCATGTCGATGGAGCTGATGCCGCGCATCACGCGNGCGCAATCCATGGATGTTTTGTCCTCGCAATCCAATCTCGCTGGCTATAAGGCTGTGCTGGATGCAACCGCGGAATATAACCGCGCCCTGCCCATGATGATGACGGCGGCAGGCACGGTGCCCGCGGCGCGGGTTTTCGTTATGGGGGCCGGNGTTGCGGGCTTGCAGGCGATTGCCACGGCCAAGCGGCTGGGCGCGATTGTCAGCGCAACGGATGTGCGCGCGGCTGCCGCTGAGCAGGTGGAAAGCTTGGGCGGCANCTTCGTTATGGTCGAGCCCGATGCGGGCGACAGCGGCGAAACCGAGGGCGGCTACGCCAAGGAAATGAGCGCGGATTATCAAAAGCGGCAGGCCGAACTGGTCGCCGAGCATATTGCCAAACAGGACATTGTCATCTGCACGGCGTTGATCCCCGGACGCCCGGCGCCCGAATTGGTGACGCGCAAAATGGTTGAAAGTATGAAGCCGGGCTCGGTTCTCGTCGATCTGGCGGTGGAGCAGGGCGGTAACTGCAAATTGTCCAAGCCGGGCAAGATTGTTCACCATAAAGGTGTGGCGCTTGTCGGCCATCAAAATGTGCCGGGGCGTCTTGCTGGCAATGCCAGTGAGTTATACGCGCGCAATATTCTGAATTTCATTGATGCGTTTTTCGACAAAGAGAAAAAGCAGCTGGCGATCGACTGGGAAGACGAGATTGTTCAGGGCATCGGCCTGACGCGTGCGGGTGAAATAGTGCATGAGGCTCTCGCGCCGCCTGCCAAGGCTGCACCTGCCAAAAAAGATCCAGCAGCTAAATCCACAACGACGAAACGCAAAACCGCTGCCAAGGCGCGCACCGCCAAGGCCGCAGCGAAAAAACCAGCGCCGCGCAAACGCGCCACTGGTAAGGGAGCATAACAATGGTAAGTGCAAGTATTTATCTGCTGAGCATTTTTGTTCTGGCGGTTTTCGTCGGTTATTACGTCGTATGGTCGGTAACACCGGCGCTGCATACGCCGCTCATGTCGGTCACTAACGCAATTTCGTCTGTCATCATTGTCGGTGCCATTCTTGCCATTGGTGCCGATGCGGGCGTCTCTGCGGTTGATCTGGGGGACGCTGACACGGCATCGAGCCTGACACGTTGGCTGGGCTTNGGCGCGGTGGTGCTGGCCTCAATCAATATTTTCGGCGGGTTTCTCGTCACCCAGCGCATGCTGGCTATGTATCGCAAAAAAGACTAGTTGAGGCCCGATATGGAATCGCAAAATATCTCCACCCTCCTTTATCTGGCGTCAGGCGTGTTGTTCATCGTCGCCCTGCGCGGGCTCAGTTCGCCCGATACCTCGCGGCGCGGTAATTTATTCGGCATGGCCGGCATGGTCATCGCCGTTGCCACGACGCTGGCTCTGCTCAAAAGCCAATCCAGTGACGTTTGGTTCACCATTATCGCCGGCATCGCCATTGGCGGCGTTATCGGTGCGGCGATTGCCCGCCGCATTGCCATGACGGACATGCCCCAGCTTGTCGCCGCCTTCCACTCGCTTGTCGGTTTGGCCGCGGTGATGGTNGCTTGGGCTGCGTTTTTGTCGCCCGAAGCCTTCAATGTGAGCGAAAATGGCATCATCAAAACCGCAAGCCTGATTGAAATGTCGCTGGGCGTAGCCATTGGTGCCATCACGTTTTCCGGCTCGGTCATCGCCTTTGCAAAATTGCAGGGCACAATGTCGGGCGCGCCCATTTTGCTGCCGCAGCGCCATGCCATTAATCTGGTAATCGCGCTGGCGATTGTCGCTGGCATCATCTATCTGGTCGTCGGAGCGCCCCAAACGCATATGACGCCGGAAGTTTTCCTGTTCATCACGGTTTTGTCTTTCGTCATCGGCTTTTTAATTATTATTCCGATTGGCGGGGCGGATATGCCCGTGGTCGTTTCCATGCTGAACTCCTATTCGGGCTGGGCGGCGGCTGGTATCGGCTTTACGCTGTCCAATCTGGCACTGATTATCACCGGCTCGCTGGTTGGTTCTTCCGGTGCCATCCTTTCCTACATTATGTGCAAAGGCATGAACCGGTCGTTTATCTCCGTCATTCTGGGCGGGTTCGGTGCCGATGATGCGGTTGCTGGGAAAGATTATGTCGAGCAACGCCCGGTCAAGCAGGGCAGTGCCGAAGACGCTGCCTTCATCATGAAAAATGCCGCGTCGGTCATCATCGTGCCGGGCTACGGCATGGCCGTCGCACAAGCCCAACACGCATTGCGCGAAATGGTCGATGAACTGAAAAAGAACGGCGTCAAAGTTTCCTACGCCATTCACCCGGTTGCCGGACGCATGCCCGGCCACATGAACGTGCTGCTGGCCGAAGCCAATGTGCCGTATGATGAAGTGTTCGAACTCGAAGACATTAACAGCGAATTTGCCCAGGCCGATGTTGCCTTTGTGATCGGCGCAAATGATGTGACCAACCCGTCGGCCAAGACCGATCCGGCAAGCCCGATTTACGGCATGCCGATCTTGGATGTCGAGCGCGCCGGAACGGTATTGTTCATCAAACGCGGCATGGGGTCGGGTTATGCCGGTGTGGAGAATGAATTGTTCTTCCGCGATAACACGATGATGCTGTTTTCGGACGCCAAGAAAATGGTCGAGAACGTCATCAAGGCTTTCTGAGGCCTGCGCGGATTGCGCGCCCATATATAAAACCATGCAGACATAAAAAAAGCGCCTTCGGGCGCTTTTTCATTTTCCGGCATATGCCAGTGAATTTGTCGGGCTTAGTATTTACGCTTGCCCAGAACCATGCCCTCGCGCTGCGCGGCTTTGCGGGCCAGTTTACGCACGCGGCGCACACTTTCGGCTTTTTCGCGTGCGCGCTTTTCAGACGGCTTTTCGTAATGATTACGCAGCTTCATTTCGCGGAAGACACCTTCGCGCTGCAGCTTTTTCTTCAGAACCTTATAGGCCTGATCAACATTGTTATCCCGGACTGAAACTTGCACGTTTCACCACTCCTTCAAAATCGGGCGCGAACACCCCTGATTGATGGCGTGTTTAGCAAACCATGGGCTCCATGTCCACCCCCCTGTTTGTGCAAATGCCCGATGAGCGTGGGTTCATAAGCGGCAAAAACCGGTTGTATTTGTGGTTCCCGCGACCCATATTCAGCCCATGCATGATCCATATGACGATACATATGATGACATTCGCAACGCGGTTCTAGACGCTGCGCTGCCCGACATTGCTTTTGACGGCTGGTCGGAGGGCGTATTGGCGCGCGCGGGCAAAACGGCGGGCATTGATGACGATATGCTGCATCTGGCTTTTGCGGGCGGGGTGGGCGATCTGATTACAGCGTTTTCAAAATCTGGCGACGCGGCAATGCTGGCAGCACTTGAGGCCCCCGAAGATATGAAAATTCGTGACCGTATTCGCCACGCTGTGCGTGTGCGTCTGGAGGCGGACACCGACACCCGCGAAGCCGCGCGCCGTGCGGCGGGGTGGCTGAGCCTGCCTGGGCGTCAGGCGCTGGGTGGGCGGCTGGTTTATGCCACTGCCGACCATATCTGGCATTGGGCTGGGGATACGGCGACCGATTATAACCACTACTCAAAGCGGCTGATTTTAAGCGGCGTTTTGGGCGCAACGCGGCTTGTATGGTTTGGCGATGAAAGCGACGGCAACGAAAAAAGCTGGGCGTTTCTTGACCGTCGCATTGAAAATGTCATGCAGTTTGAAAAAACCAAGGCGAAATGGCAGGCCGCAAGCGACGGCAAGACACCGTTTTCCGACCTTTTGGGCAAGCTGGCGAAACGGCGCTATAAAACGCGTTCGGCATAATCTGAATTTGATTTGTTAAAGCGGCGAAAGCCGCGTGATGTGGCCCATTTTACGACCCTCGCGCGCTTCAGGCTTGCCGTATAAATGCACGCATGTGTCCGGCGCACCGGCAAATTCGGCCCAATTGTCGATCTCGTGGCCTAGAATATTCGTCATTTCACCGCGGCTGTGCAGTTCGGTCGCGCCCAGCGGCCAGCCGGTGATGGCCCTGATGTGCTGCTCGAACTGGCCCACCGCGCAGGCATCGGCTGTAACATGGCCGGAATTGTGAACGCGCGGGGCAATTTCATTAATGACCAGACCCTCAGCGGTGTCGAACAGCTCGACCCCCAATATGCCGACATATTCCAGCCGCGCGACAAGCGTTTCGCCAATATGTCGGGGGGCGTCGGCTTGGCGGGTATCGAGCGTGGCGGGCATAATGGAACGGCGCAGAATATGGTTTTCGTGCTGGTTCTCAATCGGCGNATAGCAAGNGGTNTGCCCATCGNNCCCGCGCGCGATAATGACCGATAATTCGCGGCCGAACGGAATAATACGCTCCAANATAGNGGGCTGGGCCAGCATTTCCGNGCTGNTCTGNTGCCAGTTGGTNTNAGTGTCTATNCGCCATTGGCCCTTNCCGTCATAGCCAAAGCGCCGGGTTTTCACAATGCCCGNGCCNCCAAACATATCAAGACCGCGTTCCAAGGCTTCGAGGCTGTCAAGGTCAACAAAATCGGCAACCGGCAGGCCNTGTTCGNGTATGAAGGTCTTTTCCGTNAGGCGGTCGCCCGAAATACGCAAAGCATTAACCGGCGGCAACACGCGCGNGGCAATGGTGTCGAGCGCATCGGCGGGTATGTTTTCAAATTCGTAAGTGATGACGTCCGTNGCGGCNTCAAGCGCGCGCAAGCCCTCAATGTCATCATAGGCGGTGCAAATGAAACGNTTGCANACTTGCGCGGCGGNGGCGTCCGCNTCAGGGGCCAGCACGACCGTGCGAAACCCCAATTNNGCTGCNGCCAGACACATCATCCGGCCAAGNTGCCCGCCTCCGATTATGCCGATTGTTGNACCCGGTTTACGAGGCTCANGCGTCACGCGGCACCTCTTCAACNGCGGCGGTACGNGCCGCGCGCCANGCCNCAAGGCGCGCTTCCAAATCCGGGTCAAAACCGGCCAGCANCGCGGCTGNCAGCAATGCGGCATTGGTNGCACCAGCCTCGCCAATCGCCAGCGTTCCGACNGGAACACCGGCTGGCATTTGCACAATCGACAAGAGCGAGTCCTGCCCCNAAAGCGCCTTTGACTGCACCGGCACACCGAAAACCGGCACGGTGGTCATGGCCGCGACCATGCCGGGCAAGTGCGCCGCCCCTCCNGCTCCGGCNATAATCACCTTCAACCCGCGCGCNCGCGCGGTCTTGGCATAGTCCACCAGCCGGTCNGGTGTGCGNTGTGCCGACACGATNTGGCAGGCATGGGAAATTTCTAATTGTTTGAGCGTGTCGGCGGNNTGTTTCATNGTCGGCCAGTCTGACTGGCTGCCCATTATTACNNCGACATCTACCTGTTCGGTCATGGCTATACCCTTTCCCCNNGGTCAGGAAAGNGCGGAGTTAAGCCGATTTGGTGGATCGTTTCAAGAACATTTGAAAAATTTATGGACTCGCGCCANGCAGTTTGACAGCATTAAAGGCACGGAGGTTTCCATGANAACGCACGCACGTTTAGCCAGTTTGCATCGTTTGCATCAGCAAATTGAACAGCAANTGACNGACGCACTTGCCGATAAATCGACACAGGACAGCGANATAAANAAACTGAAATTGCGAAAACTCGCAATNAAGCAGCAAATGGAAAAATTGCGGCTGCCGGACTAGTTTCCGAATANATCTTCGGGGCGCAAATCGTCGAGATTGCGCGGCTNCGNGGCGTCTTCTTCCNNCTCAGANGCGGTNCCTGCTGGCGCGGGCGCATCNCCCAAATCAGTNCTACNACTGGTAATCAGNCCCGCATCCGGCGTGGCNCCGATAGCTGTTGTTTCGGTGGCNTCTTTCAACACTTCGCCAGTATNNCCCTGTTCTTTGGCNAGCTTGGCAAGACGGCGTTCTTCGCGNATGGCGGCCTTTGCAACGATTTCATCAAGCTCGATTTGCGTGCACAGGCCCAGCGTTACCGGGTCTGTCGGCGTAATATTGNTGATATTCCAGTGCGAGCGGTCGCGAATGCTTTGGATGGTCGGCTTGGTNGTGCCGACAAGTTTCGAGATTTCAGAATCNCGCAATTCGGCATGGTTACGCACCAGCCAAGCAATGGCGTCGGGGCGTTCTTGGCGCTTTGANAGNGGNGTATATTTCGNCGTTTTGCGCGGCTTTCCGACCGGAATGTCGCGNTTGCTNTCAGCGATTTGCAATTCGGTGGTCGGGTCTTCCTGACAGCGCTCAATTTCGNTGCGCGTTANCTGNCCGCTNCNGATCGGGTCCATGCCCTTAATTCCTTGTGCAACGTCACCATTGGCAATGCCNTTGACTTCAAGNGGGTGCAAACCGCAAAAAAGTGCGATTTGGTCAAAGGTNAGNGCGGTATTGTCNATCAGCCAAACGGCTGTGGCTTTGGGCATTAGAGGNGTGGTCATGGGCTTCTCCNTTNACCGCAAGCNTTTTTACTGCAAGGCTTTATGCNTCCTGAAAANGACCTGTNNNGATTAGCGNTTTATATATAACGAACCNCCGCCCGCTGCAAAGCTTTTTTAAACNTCGCAATCGAGGATGATTTTGCCAATGTGCTGGCTGGTTTCCATNAGGCTTTGCGCGGCCCCGGCTTCGGCNAGGGGAAACACGGTNTCGACAATCGGTTTTATCTCTNGGCCGGCCAGCGGCCAGATTTTCTCTTTGATGATNTTCGTCAGACGGGTTTTTTCCGGAATGGGCCGNGCGCGCAAGGTCGAGCCGGTCAGGGTCAGGTTTTTGAGCATGACGGGCAGCATATCAATCTCGGCNCGCGCGCCTTCAAGNTGGGCGATATTGACGATGCGCCCGCCGCGTGCCGNTGCNGCAATATTGCGNTGAAAATAGCTGCCGCCCACCATATCCAGAATGAGATCGGCGCCTTNNCCGTCGNTCAGTGCNGCAATNGCNGCTTCAAAATCGNTGGTTTTGTAATTGATNGTGAGGTCGGCNCCTANATTTTCGCAAAAATCGCATTTTTCGTCCGTTCCGGCAGTGATGGCGACACGCGCNCCAAAATGCTTCGCCATTTGTATCGCGGTTGTGCCGATGCCGCTGGAGCCGCCATGGATGAGCAATGTTTGACCAGCGGACAATCNGCCCAGTTCAAACACGTTNGCCCAGACCGTGTAGATGGTTTCGGGCAGGGCGGCGGCGNNGNTAAAGCTCATATTTTCNGGGATTTCGAGCGCGTGGTCTTCATGCACAAGCCCGTATTCGGCATAGCCACCGCCGGCCACCAGGCCTGCAATGCGCGCGCCAACCTGCCAGCGCGTGACACCCGACCCGCAGGCAACCACCGTGCCGGCAAATTCCAGCCCCATGACCTGCGACGCGCCGGGNGGCGGCGGATAAAACCCCATGCGCTGATAACAATCGCCACGATTGACACCGGCCGCGCCGATTTTAACCAGAATTTCGTGTGTGTCGGGGCGCGGCGTGTCGTACTCGCNAAGCGATAGCNTANCNGGGCTCTTGTCTTCNCCAATGCTGATCGCGCNCATTTTTTCTGGAATTTCTTCTGCAATTTCTATTGTCATGCTNTGCTCCTGATTGGCATAATCTTATGACNGACGGTACGGNAAAAAGGGTAGGGCATGGAAGAAGAAANGCAAAATTTNGCCGGAACNCCGCTTGGCGATTTGCTGGCNGAAGATTTGTCCCCGATGGGCCTTGNAGAATTGACCGCGCGCATNGGCGCGCTGGAAAGCGAAATCNCGCGNTGCCGCACGATTATTGATAGTAAAAAAAGCTCNCACAGCGATGCCGAGGCAATTTTTCAGNAATAAGCNGGTTTTTAGCCGATAAAGCTGTCGAATTTCTTGTTNAACCGGCTNACGCGTCCGCCACGNTCAACCAGCGTNTGTGACCCTTTGGTCCATGCCGGATGGGTNGTCGGGTCGATGTCGAGNGTCAGCGTCGCGCCTTCTTCACCATAAGTGGAGCGCGTCTGGTAGCTTGTGCCGTCCGTCATGGCGACGNTGATCATGTGGTATTCGGGATGAATATCTTTTTTCATCGCGTAATCCTCTGTTTTCCGAAGGTTTCTATAACTGACATGAGCGGGATGTGCAAGCCTGAAGGCAAGATTTAGCCAACTGCGCNATCGCGTCCNACGCGCCGAACATAAGNTGGNACCGGCCCCACGATAGAGCTATATANAATGCAACNANAGCGNTAGGAAAAAACGGTGAGCCGCAACACNTCAGCAGATATGGTCGCCCAGCAGGAAGACGAAGCCAGACGTCGGCCCCGCAGCCGCNCGGTNNGGCCGCTNNTGGCGCTGGCGCCGTTTATCCTGAAATATCCGGGCATGATTGCCGGTGCGTTTATTGCGCTGGTTGCTGCGACCTTGGCGACACTTACCATGCCGATAGCCGTGCGCTTCATGATTGATAACGGGTTTTCGCGCGATGATGCGGGCTCAATAGACAGCTATTTTCTGGCCTTACTGGTTGTCGCCATTGTTTTGGGCGCGGCCAGCGCGACCCGCTTCTTTTTCGTATCTTGGATCGGCGAGCGTGTAACGGCTGATTTGCGGAGCGCTGTTTATGACCATATCACGCGGCTCAGTCCGGTTTTTTTCGAGGTCACGCGCACGGGCGAGGTGCTGTCGCGCCTCACTGCCGACACCACATTGATAAAATCCGTGGTTGGGTCTTCGGCTTCGATTGCTTTGCGTAATCTTTTCATGTTTTTCGGTTCCGCCATCATGCTGGTTTATACAAGCCCAGCGTTGAGTGGGCTTGCCGCGCTCACACTGCCGGCGGTCATTGTGCCGATGATTGTTTTTGGCCGCATGGTGCGGCGTCTGGCGCGCGCCAGCCAAGACAGAATTGCTGACACCAGCGCGCATGCTGCCGAAACCATTTCCGCCATGCAAACTGTCCAGTCGTTCACGCATGAGGTCGAAGACCGGCGCGTTTACGCGCGTGCCGTGGAAAGCTCGTTCGATACGGCGAAACTGCGTATTCTCGCGCGCTCCGGCATGACAGCCATTGCCATTGTTCTGGTTTTCGCTGGCGTGGTCGGCATTTTATGGGTCGGGGCGCAAAACGTCGTGCAGGGCTCCATGACCGCCGGTACGCTGGGCCAGTTCATCATTTACGCGGTTTTATGCGCCACCTCGATCGGCGCGCTGTCGGAGGTTTGGGGCGAGGTGCAACTGGCAGCCGGGGCGACCGAAAGGCTGGTCGAGATTTTGCAAGTCACGCCACAAATCACCCCACCGCCTAACCCTGTCGCCATCGCCCAGCCGGTGCGCGGGCTTATCGGTTTTGACAATGTGAGTTTCAGCTATCCGACGCGGCCTGAAATATCGGCGTTGAACGGGTTTTCGCTGAGCGTATCGCCGGGTGAAACCGTGGCGCTGGTGGGCGCATCGGGCGCTGGCAAAAGCACGGTGTTTCAGCTTTTGTCGCGGTTTTACGACCCGCAGCACGGAGAAATCACGCTGGACGGGGTCGCCTTGCCATCGGCAGACCCGACGGATGTGCGCGCAGCGCTCGCCGTGGTGCCACAGGAAACAGTGGTGTTTGCCAAATCAGCTTTTGAAAATATCCGCTTTGGCCGTCCCGAAGCGTCGCGGGAAGATGTGATTGCCGCCGCCCATGCCGCCCAAGCGCACGAGTTTCTGGAACGCCTGCCAGAAGGTTATGACACCGAACTGGGCGAGCGCGGGGTGACATTGTCGGGCGGGCAGCGCCAGCGCATTGCCATTGCGCGCGCGATTTTGCGCGCCGCGCCTGTTCTGCTGCTTGATGAGGCGACCAGCGCGCTGGATGCAGAAAGCGAAGTTCTGGTGCAAAAGGCGCTTGCCAATCTGATGGTCGACAAAACCACGCTGGTCATCGCGCACCGTCTCGCCACGGTTTTAAAAGCCGACCGCATTGTCGTGATGGCCGACGGGCAAATCATTGCCAGCGGGCGTCACGAGGCTTTGTTGGCAGCGGGTGGGCTTTATGCCCGTCTGGTCGAATTGCAGTTCGGGCGTCACGCGGCCGAATAGGGCGCGCGCTAAAAACTTAAGCTAGATTTTTCAGCAAATCGCCGTGCAGGGCTTCATTGGCGGCGACAACTTCGCCGGTCTCGAAAAATTTGGAACCGTTTTTCGTGTCCGATACCAGCCCGCCCGCTTCGCGGCAGATAACGATGCCAGCAGCCATATCCCATGGCGCAAGCCCGCGTTCCCAAAACCCGTCAACCCGACCGGCGGCCACATAAGCCAGATCGAGAGCGGCTGCACCAAAGCGGCGAATGCCGGCGACTTTTGGCAAAAGCGTTTCCATTTCGGTGATAAACTCATTGCGTCCCGCGCGCTCGCCATGCGGGGCACCGCAGGCAAAAACCGCATCTGACATTCGGCTGCGCCCGCCAACCCGCAGGCGCGTATTGTGCGAAAAAGCACCCTGTCCGCGTTCGGCCAAAAACAATTCATCCGTCACCGGATTGTAAATCAGCCCAGAAACCAAGCGACCTTCGCGCTCAAGCGCGATGGAAATAGCGAAATGGGGAATGCCGTGCATGAAATTGGTGGTGCCGTCCAGCGGGTCAACAATCCAGCGATGGGTTTTGTCCGAGCCTTCGATCTCGCCACTTTCTTCCATCAACAGGCCGTATCCGGGCCGCGCGGTTTGCAGCTCTTCGCGGATGATGCTTTCGGCTTTCAAATCTGCGTTTGTCACGAAATCGCCGGGGCCTTTTTGCGACACTTGCAATTTTTCAATTTCGCCAAAATCGCGGCGCAAGGCACGGCCCGCTTTTTCGGCCGCCGCGCGCATAACGTTCAAACTTGCTGATTGTATGCCCATGGTTAATCGGCGCGCTTGATGTAGGTGACTTCATTGGTGTCGACCACAATTTTGTCACCGGCCTCGACAAAGGGTGGCACCATAGTCCGCACACCGTTTTCCAGCACTGCCGGTTTGTTCGACGAAGCCGCGGTCTGGCCTTTAACGACCGGTTCGGTTTCGCTGACCTCCAGCGTCACCTGATCGGGCAGGCGCACGCCAATCGGACGACCTTCATGGCTTTCGACCACCACCATCATGCCGTCTTGCAAAAAGGCGGCGCGCTCGCCGACAAAATCGCTTTGAATTTCAATCTGCTCGTAATTATCGGTGTTCATAAACACCAGCATGGCGTCGGCTTCATAGAGAAACTGATAGTCGTTTTGCTCCAGCCGCACCCGCTCAACCGTCTCGGACGAACGGAAACGCTCGTTCAGTTTCGACCCGTTTAAGAGGTTTTTTAATTCGACCTGGGCGAAGGCACCGCCCTTGCCCGGTTTTACATGCTGAAGCTTGGCGACCGCCCACAAGCTGCCATTGTGCTGGATAACATTTCCGGGACGGATTTCATTGCCGTTGATTTTCATTGCTCAAACCTCAAAGCCGTTTGCGCTCTGATAGCATGCGGACGCGGTTTGAAAAAGCTAATTTGCCATTTACGCGCAGATGCGCTCAGCGATAGGCGGCAAAAATTTTATCGAAGGCACGCACGGCGGCGACCGGCCCTTCACGGTGTTGCCACACGCCGCTGGAGACGGCGAGAAAATCGGCGCCAGCTGCGGCCAATATGTCGCCGTTTTCAGGCGTGACGCCGCCAATCGCCACGCAAGGCGGCTCCATGACTTCCTGCCACCAGGTCAAAATATCGGGTGTAGGCCGCGCCGTGGTGTCTTTGGTTACGTCTTTGGTTGTGGTGTCGAAAAACGCACCAAACGCCACATAGTCAGCACCGGCATCACCGGCGAGCATGGCGAGATGGCGCGAGGCGTGGCAGGTCACACCGACAATCGCCCTATCGCCCAGCAATGCGCGGGCTTGCGCGTAGCCCACGTCATTTTGCCCGATATGCACACCATCGCAGCCCAGATCGCGGGCCAGATCAGGCCGGTCATTGAGCAAGACGGCAACATTGTGCTGCTGGGCAAGCGGGCATAAAACCTCAACCGCGCGGCGAATGGTGTCATCGTCGACCGGCGTGCCATCAGGTTGCTTCAGCCGGATTTGCAGGCAGGCAATATCGCCAGCTTGCAGGGTTTCTTCCAGCGTCGGGGCAAAAGCCTCAAGCTCGACTTGCGGCGGTGTAATCAGGTAAAGGCGGGGGGCGGGTCGGCTCATCAGGCTGGTGCGGCACCGGTTTGCCCGATATGGCGCAGCTTATGGTCGGCCAGCACGCAGGCCATCATCGCCTCGCCAACCGGCACGGCACGAATGCCGACGCATGGGTCGTGGCGGCCCTTGGTCACAACCTCGGTTTCTGCTCCGGCACGGTCAACCGTGCGGCGCGGCGTCAAAATTGACGAGGTAGGCTTCACGGCAAAGCGCACGACAATATCCTGCCCGGTCGAAATGCCGCCCAGCACGCCACCAGCATGATTGCTGGTGAAGGCTATAGTGTCGCCATCGCGCACCATTTCATCGGCATTTTCCTCGCCACTCAGCGCGGCGGCGGCAAAGCCGTTTCCAATCTCGACGCCTTTCACGGCGTTAATGCTCATCATGGCGGCGGCCAGTTCGGTATCTAGCTTGCCATAGACCGGTGCCCCCCAGCCGACCGGGACGCCGCTGGCGACAATCTCGATAATCGCGCCGCAGGACGAGCCAGCTTTGCGTACCCCGTCAAGATAGCCTTCCCATTCGGCGGCGGCCTGCTTGTCGGGGCACCAGAACGGATTGTCTTCAACCGTGTCCCAGTCCCAATTTTCACGATTAATGGCATGCGGGCCCATTTGCACCAGTGCGCCGCGAATGCTCACTTCGGGCAATATCGCGCGTGCAATGGCACCAGCAGCGACACGCGCGGCTGTTTCGCGCGCCGACTGGCGCCCGCCGCCGCGATAGTCGCGCAGCCCGTATTTTTCCATATAGGTGTAATCGGCGTGACCGGGCCGGTACTTGTCTTTGATGTCGCCATAGTCTTTTGACCGCTGGTCGGTATTTTCGATCATTAACTGGATCGGCGTGCCGGTGGTGACAAGCGCGCCGGTTTCAGGGTGTTCAAAAACGCCCGACAGAATTTTCACCGCATCGGCTTCGCGCCGCTGTGTGGTGAAGCGGTTCTGGCCGGGCTTGCGGCGGTCGAGCCAGTGCTGAATGTCGTCTTGCGTAATCGGCACGCGCGGCGGCGCGCCATCCACCGTGCACCCCAGCGCGGGGCCGTGGCTTTCGCCCCAAGTGGTGACGCGAAACAGATGACCGAAGCTGTTATGCGACATGGCCGTTCCCCTAATCTGCGTCCACGACGCCCATGCCGACCGTGTTGTAACCGGCATCGACATGATGGTTTTCGCCCGTCACGCCGCTGCCCATATCCGACAGCAGATAGAGCGCGGCATTGCCAACCTCTTCGATCGAGACGTTTTTACGCAAGGGCGCATTTTCCTCATTCCATTTCAGCATCATTCGCATACCGGAAATGCCAGCGGCGGCCAGTGTTTTAATCGGCCCAGCCGATATTGAATTGACACGAATGTTTTTCGGCCCCAGATCGGCGGCAAGGTAGCGCACGCTGGCTTCCAGCGCTGCCTTTGCGACACCCATGACATTGTAATGCGGAATGACTTTTTCGGCTCCGAAATAAGAAAGCGTGATCAGCGACCCGCCGTCATGCATCAGCTTTTCGGCGCGTTGTGCAATGGCAGTGAAGCTGTAACATGAAATATTGAGGCTCATCTGGAAGTTTTGCGGCGAGGTGTCGACATAGCGGCCTATCAGCTCGTCCTTATCGGCAAAGGCGATGGCATGCACCACAAAATCAAGCTTGCCCCAGTCGCTTTCCAGCTTTTCGAAAACGGCATCCATGCTGGCGGCGTCGGTGACATCGCACGGCATAATTTCCGCATTGACGCTTTCCGCTAGCGGGCGCACGCGGCGTTCAAGGGCTTCGCCCTGATAGGTGAAGGCTAATTCAGCGCCAGCATCGGCGCATGCCTTGGCAATGCCCCAGGCTATCGATCGCTGGTTGGCGACGCCCATAATCAGTCCCCGTTTTCCGGCCATTAAACCTTGCATGTTGCACCTCGTCGAAATTATCTATGCCTCTGTATAAACTGCTCCGCCTGCAAAACCTAGTGCCCTGCAAAACCTAGTGCCCTGCAAAACCTAGTGCCCTGCAAATTCTAGTCCGATACCGCAAGCCATTTTATAGCCGGGGCATATCCGGCATCGGCCGCGCGTTGGGCCCAATGCCGCGCGGCGCGTTTGTCGGCTTGAATGCCATCGCCGTCATGCAGCATCACGGCCAGATTAAACTGCGCTGGTGCAAATCCCAGTTCGGCGGCGCGGGTGTAATATCGGACGGCTTTTGCCCCATCGCGCGCCACGCCCTGTCCCAGCCGGTAGAGATGGCCGATATTACGCAAAGCGGCGAGGTCGTAATTATCCGCCAATGGCTGCCAGAAGGCGCGCGCGGCGGTGTAGTCGCCACGATCATAAGCCGCCAGCCCACGCTGGAAATCATCGACAAATGTTTGGGCCTGCGGTGTCGGCGCGCACCCGACCAGAAACCCGCAAATAATAGCGGCGGCCAGAGCGCCAACAGATTTATTTTGGAACCTGCGCGGCATAGCCTTATATAACGTCCGTGGTTAAAGGAAAAAACCGAAAAAACGTAAAAGCGATAGGCAGATGACATTATTCGATAGCCCGGCCGACGACCCGTTTGGATTGTTTGATAGCTGGATGGCCGATGCCGTCCAGAGCGAAGTGAACGATCCCAATGCCATGGCGCTTGCCACGGCGGATGAAGATGCGCTGCCCAATGTACGCATGGTGCTGTTGAAGGGGGTCGATGCGCGTGGTTTCGTGTTTTACACCAATCTTGAAAGCCACAAAGGGGGTGAGCTTCAAGGCCATCCTCAGGCGGCTTTGTGTTTTCACTGGAAGAGCTTGCAACGGCAGGTGCGCGTGCGCGGGCCGGTTAGCGCCGTGGCCGATGATGAGGCCGATGCCTATTACGCCTCACGCAGCCGCGAAAGCCGGTTGGGGGCTTGGGCGTCGCAGCAATCGCGCCCGCTGGCAGACCGCGCCGAACTGGATGCGGCCTATGCCGATATGCAAGCGCGTTTTGCCGATCAAGATGACATTCCCCGCCCACCGCACTGGTCGGGGCGGCGCGTCACGCCGCTCAGCATTGAGTTTTGGCAGGATGGCAATCACCGTCTGCACGACCGGCTGGTCTATGCGCGCTCTGCGCCCGATGCGGCTTGGCAGACGCAACGCCTCTATCCTTGAACCTGGGTTCTTAATTCCGCTCAGCTATAGGCTTCGGGGCGCACAAACGCGAAGCCTGCCTCCTCCAACATGCGCGCGGTCGCCATGGTGGTTTTATCGCCATAGGCTGGCCCGATAATCTGCATGCCGATCGGCAGGCCGGAGCTGTGCTTGCCAAGTGGTACGGCCGTAGCCGGTAGCCCGCATAAAGACGCCAGACCCGCCCAGACAACATTATCGGAATAGGGCTGTTGCGCGCCGTTTACGGTAATTTCGCGGTCATTGAAGGCTTTGTCCTGCATGTGCGGCATGGCCGGGGTCGGGGTTGCCGGTGCCAATAACACATCAATGTTTTCAAAAAGTGCTGTCCATTTTGCGCCAAGGCGCACTTTCATCTCGTGCCAGACCAGCCATTCGCGATGCGCCAGCAACGCGCCGCGCGCTTGAATGATATTGGCCGATTTGTCGTCCGGCGCGGCGTTTTCAACCGCTTTTGCCAGATTTTCAATTTCCGTGGCAGGAAAACCCGAAGCAATGATTGGTGCCAAATTCATCAAATAGACCTCGTGATGTTCGGCCAGTGTGAAATCCGGCCTGGCATCCACGATTGTTGCGCCCTGTTCTTCCAGCGTTTTGGCCGCGCGGGTGATGCCAGCGGCAATTTCGTCATCGACCGGACAATATGCATCGCTGGGCCACAGGCCGACGCGCAAACCCTTGGGCTTTGTCGCGCGCGCATCCGGCAGGGCAAGCTGCAGGCCAGCGGCTTGCGGGGCGGCGAGGCCCGCGGTGAGGTCGAACGCCAGCATGACATCTTCGACACTGCGCGCCAGCGGGCCGACCACGCTGAGCGCGCTTTCGCTCATTGCGCCATGCACGGGCGGCACATGGCCGCGCGCGGGAATGATGCCATAGGTCGGTTTGTGGCCGAACAGACCGCAAAAATTCGCCGGTGTGCGGATGGAGCCGCCAATATCGCTGCCAAATTCCAGCGGCGTGAAACCAGCCGCCAGCGCTGCCGCCGAACCACCCGACGAGCCGCCCGGTGTATGCGCCGGATTGTAGGGATTATTGGTGGTGCCGTGGAGGTCGTTATAGGTTTGCAAATCGGCGCACAGAAGCGGCGTATTGGTTTTGCCAATGATAATCGCGCCGGCTGCTTTCAAACGCTGCACGGCCACCGCATCTGTCTGGGACACCATGCCAGCAAAGGCGGGATAGCCGACATCGCAAGTCAGGCCGACAACCTCAAAAGCATCCTTAATGGTCATCGGAACCCCGTGCAGCGGCCCGTCAATCGTGCCGCCCGCGCGTTTTTCATCGGCCAGCTTTGCTTCTGTGAGGGCCTTGTCGAAACGTGTGTCGATGACAGCGTTAACGTCAAGGTTGTGCTTTTCAACGCGCTCGATAAAAAATGCCGTTACGTCTGCCGAGTTCAGTTCGCCGCTGCCGATTTTTTGCCCAAGCTGCGCGGCGCTCAATTCCAGAATTGACATATTGTCTCGCCCCCTTTTTTTTCTCCCCGTGGGCTGGACTTTGCCAACCCCTTTACGGCAAGATTACGCAGAAGTTCATGTGTTGAACAATTAATAATTCTTTTTGGGGGGAATTTACCATGTTTGGAGTCATGCAGGATGTGCCGCTGCTGGTTAATCGAATACTGGACCATGCGCTTGTGAACCATCCGGAGCGCGAGATTGTCTCGCGCCTTGTTGAAGGCAATATTCACCGCGAAACTTATGCCGACGCGCATTTGCGGAGCCGCAAGCTGTCGCAAGCCCTGCAAGGGCTGGGTTTGCAGCAGGGCGATGTTCTGGCGACCTTGGCGTGGAACACGCACCGGCACTTTGAAACATGGTATGGCATTACCGGCATTGGCGGGGGCTATCACACATTGAACCCGCGCCTGTTTGCGGACCAGCTGAGCTATATTATCAACCATGCTGGCGATAAGGTAATTTTCACGGATCTGACCTTTGTGCCGGTTCTCGAAGGCATTGAAAAAGAAATCCCGAATGTTAAAGGCTTCATCATCATGACGGATGCGACCCACATGCCGGAGACAACGCTTTCCAATGTGCATTGCTATGAAGATTTGATCGACAGCCAATCTGGAGATTTTAACTGGGTTGAGGTCGATGAGCGCGCGCCGTGCGGCATGTGCTACACATCCGGCACAACCGGCAACCCCAAAGGTGTTTGCTACACCCACCGCTCAAACGTGCTGCACACGCTGGTTGGCAATTCTTCCGACGTTATGGGGCTCAGAAGCATTGACAGTCTGATGCCTGTCGTGCCGCTGTTCCACGCTAATGCTTGGGGGCTGGCCTTCAGCGCACCGGCTGTGGGCGCAAAAATTGTCAATCCGGGCCCAAACATGGACGGCGAGAGCATTTATCAGCTTTTGACGGAAGAAAATGTGACATTCACCGCCGCCGTGCCGACGGTCTGGCTGATGCTGATGCAGCATCTGGAAAGCAATAAGCTGGAATTACCGGACCTCGAAACCGTCGTTATTGGCGGGTCGGCTGTGCCGCGTGTCATGCTTGAGAAATTTGAGCGTGATTATGGCGTGTCCGTTAAACACGCTTGGGGCATGACCGAAATGTCGCCGCTGGGCACGATTGCCAGCTTCAAATCCGGCATGGAAGACATGACCTTTGACGAACAAATGGACATCAAAGTGAAGCAGGGTCGCCCGCCCTATTTGATGGAAATGAAAATTACCGATGATGATGGCAATGAACTGCCGCGCGACGGCAAGGCGTTTGGGCATTTGATGGTGCGCGGGCCGTTTGTTGTCGGCGAATATATCAAAGGCGATGGCGGACAAATTCTCGATGAGGACGGCTACTTCGACACCGGCGATGTCGCCACGATTGACCCGCTGGGCTTCATGCAAATCACCGACCGCTCGAAAGATGTTATCAAGTCGGGCGGCGAGTGGATTTCTTCCATTGAAATTGAAAATATCGCCGTGGGTCACGACAAGGTTCAAGAAGCCGCTGTTATTGGCATCGCCCACCCGAAATGGGACGAACGCCCGTTGCTAGTCATCATCAAAAACGAGGGCGCAGACGCCACCAAGGAAGAGATCCTCGGCTATCTGGAGGGCAAAATTGCCAAATGGTGGATGCCGGATGATGTCGTTTTTGTCGATGAAATTCCGCACACGGCGACCGGCAAAATTCAAAAGCTTACCTTACGCAAGCAATTTGAAGACTATACGCTGCCAACCGCCGAAGCCGTGGCGGAATAATCATGGGAAATAAGATTTCAGGTCGTCTCGCCGTTTGGGGGCTGCGCCTCGCCGTGATTGCGCCGCTGATGATGTTGGTTGCGGGCGGCTTTTACCGCCTGCGCTTTGTCGACTTTCAAATTGCGCTGCTGGCTCTTGCCGTGGCGGTGTTGATTGCTGCTGTGGCTGCGCTGTTAGGGCTTGTCGGGGCAGTTCTCGGTGCGCGCGACGGGTCTGCGAACACCAAGCGCGCCGTGGCCGCTCTGGTGGTGGCGCTGGTGGTGCTGGTCGTGCCGCTAAACACGGTGCGCCAAGGTGCTGGCGTGCCGATGATCCACGATATCACCACGGATCTGCAAGACCCGCCAATCTTTGTCGAAGTGCCGCGCAAGCGGATGAGTTCAGATAATAGTCTGGATATTGATGCCGAGGTTCTGGCCGCGCAAAAAGCCTATTACACCGATATTGGGCCGACCATGCTGCCCATGGCAAAAGCAGAAGCCTTTGAGCTGGTGCGCGAGGCGGTTGAGGCATCGGGTTGGAAAGTCCACGCGCAAAAAGCCAATCTCGGCTATATCGAGGCGACCGCCTCAACGCCGTTTTTCGGCTTTCGTGACGATGTNATTATCCGTGTGACGGANCAAGCTGGCACTGTTCGGGTGGATATGCGCTCGGCCTCGCGCGTCGGTCTTTCCGATCTCGGCGTGAATGCTGGCCGCATCCGCNACTTCATGGAAATGATTGCNCAATAANANAACTAATCCCNGNAAGATGGGCTAGACAAGNGTGAACTCGCTGTCGAGGGNCGGTTTNCCCGAACACGCNACGCGCTTGCGCGCGACAAGGTCTTGCATNTGNGCGAAAACCGACAGNGCNGCCGCCGGATGCAGCTTTTTGTCGATATCGGCATACATNACCTCGACCATGGCTGTNATGCGCGTGTCGCCCGNGGCAAGGCGCGCNAGCACTTGGTGTTCACGGTTTTGGCGATGCTGGATATAGCCTNCGACAAATTCCTTCGGGTTGGGAATACACGGCCCATGGGTCGGCCAGTAGACCTCATCATCGCGGGTTAACAGGCGCGCGAGCGAGNCCATATAGTCCTGCATATTGCCATCNGGCGGCGCGATGATGCTGGTTGACCAGCCCATTACATGGTCGCCGGTAAACAGCGTTTTTTCTTCCCTTAAAGCATAACAGACATGATTTGCCATGTGNCCCGGCGTAGCAACGGCTTCAAGCGTCCAGTCTTGCCCGCNNATAATGTCGCCATCGGCCACAATATGGTCGGGCTTGAAGGNNTCATCGGCATCTTCNTCNAGNCGCNGCCCGTCAAAAGTTTCCGGCTTGGGNGGCGGGCACCCGTAAATCGGGGCNTTTGTGCGCGCCTGCANCGGCGTACACGCCGGCGAATGGTCAAGATGGGTNTGNGTNACCAGAATATGACTGANGCGCTCTTGTGGTTCCAGCGCGTTCAAAATCGCATCAACATGGTCGTCCAGCAANGGGCCNGGATCNATGACGGCGACATTGCCGGTGCCGATAATATAGGTGCCNGTGCCGGTGAAGGTGAACGCGCTNGGATTNTTNGCNATGACNCGGCGAATGCGCGGTGACAGCTGGTCAACAACGCCATATTCGAATTTTATGTCGGTATGGAAGTTCAACATCAAAAATCTCCACTGGTCTGCNTGCGCNTTAGACNCTACTATATTTGCCGAGGCTTGAACACGAAAGGTCTGGACATGAATAAAGCAATAATAAGCGTTTCAGNGGTTCTGGGGTTGNTCTGTAGCAGTGTGATTTGGCCGGCAGNGGCGCAGCGNNGTGAAAAAGCGCAGCGTTTTCTCTTTGATCGCACCGACANAAACGGCGACNGCNTTATCTCGGAAGACGAGTTTACNGCGTCACAGCTNGAGCGCTTNAAAAAAATGGATGCGGACAGAGACGNTAAAGTGTCGTTTGAGGAGAACAAGCAAGCGATTGAAAAAATGCGTAAACGGCTTGANCNCTTCAGCCGGTGAGCNCNGTNGTGGTCGGAGTGGCAGGATTTGAACCTGCGACCCCCTCGTCCCGAACGAGGTGCGCTACCAGGCTGCGCCACACTCCGAAGNGTGGANNTATAAACGAGGAAACAGGGCACCGCAAATGATAATTGGTGAGGCGCGGGGCCGTCAAAAAAGCATAGAGGGAGATTTAAAATGACATATTCCGGTTCGCCTGAAACCAAAGGNNNCGCNAGCATTATGGGAACAATGCGTCGGGCATTGGCGCTGGTGATCNTNCTGTTTGGGGTGNTTCTGGCCTATCTGTTTTTCTGGCCGGTGCCGATTGATCCGGTGGCAAATGATCCGTTTCCGCCCAATCCGGCGGGNCAGGGGGTTTTTNCATCCAATCANAAACTGGATNCGGCCGAATTGCTGACGNTGGGGCCGGGGCCGGAGGGNATTNTTTTTGATGNTGCGGGAAATCTTTACACCGGACTTGTCGATGGGCGCATTTTGCGCGCCGACCCGACCGGCAATATCTCGACCTTCGCTGATACGGGCGGGCGTCCGCTGGGNATGAATTTTGACGCTGGCGGCAATCTNATTGTGGCCGATGCNAAAAAAGGCCTCNTGTCGATCGACACAAGCGGCNCGNTTAAAACCCTGACCGACAGCGTNGANGGNGAACGGATGATTTTTGTCGACGACCTNGCNATTGCNCGCGATGGCATGATTTATTTTTCCGACGCCTCGACACGCCATGCCTANGGCACCGACCTGCTTGAAATTTATGAAGGCCGCCCGACGGGTCGGCTNGTGTCTTATAATCCGGCGACGGATGANACCCGCGTCTTGCTGGANGAGTTGTATTTCGCCAATGGTGTGGCGCTGAGCCNGGATGAAGATTTTATTCTGGTCAATGAAACCTTCCGCACCCGCATCACGCGCTATTGGTTGCGCGGCGAGAAGGCNGGCACAAGCGAAGTGTTTATCGACCGGCTGCCCGGTTTTCCAGATAATATTACTGAGGCCCCCGATGGTGGCTTCTGGNTGGCCTTGCCGGGCCCNCGCACCNAACAAATCGATGCNCTNATNCCGAGNCCGTTTGCCCGNAAAATNGCGTGGCGNATNTTTNANCTGGGCATTTCNCCGNTTGANCAGCATAGCTGGGCGGTNAAGTTAACGGCGGATGGNGTGCCTGTCGCNTCNCTGGAAGACGCCAGTGGCCGNATTTATATGGTGACAAGCGTCATTGAGCNGGACGGNAAGCTNTATCTNGGCAGTCTNGCGACGGACTANATTGGAATAATTGACGCACCCTAAGGNAAAAAGAGGGCTAGACCGGAGGCAAATAGCCTTGTATTTTCGCCAACAGTTGGGGTGTAGCCAAGTGGTAAGGCAGCGGTTTTTGGTATCGCCATGCGCAGGTTCGAATCCTGCCACCCCAGCCANCAACCCACCCCACTTAATTGTCTGANNGCAGTTCTTTCAANATGGAATAACTGCTGGCGACCCGCCCGATGACGGACACATACACAATGCCNGCATAAANNAAGGCGGCGGGAATGAACGNGCCCGGCCAAATAATGACAATCGCAAAAAACGCGATGGTTTCGGTGCCCTCGGCAAGGCCAGCCNCATAGAAAAAGCTTTTGCGCCCTTGCGCGTCGGTTTCCAGNCCGCGCTTTTCGGCCATAATCGCNAAAGCGAGAAAAACCGTCATNGACATTGAAAAGCTGGAAAGCAGAACGGCAGCGGCNACGCTATTATCGCTATCGAGAATGATAAANCCGATGGGCANCAGNCCCCAGAGGGCAAAATCTGCAACAATGTCGAGATAAGCACCCAGNTCGCTAGGGCTTTGNGCGCGCGCCACGGCACCATCCAGCCCGTCGGCNAGGCGGTTGAGCCCCAGCAATATAAGCGCTGCCGTTAGGCTGTTTGTGGCAATCGCCAGAAAACAGCCAACGCCCAGCACAAAGCCGAAAATGGTTATTTGATTGGCGCTGATCCAGCGCGGCCAGATCGCGGCCACCCCCTTGAGGGGTGGGTCGATCAGGCGGCGCATGAAGGGGTCGAGCATGCGGGCCTTTATGAAGCGCGCTGGACGAGACTGTCTATCGCTTCACGATATTCGGCTTCCAGCCGCGCGACAACCGCCTCGACGGGTTCAACATCTTGGATGGCGCCAATGCCTTGGCCGGAGCCCCAAATATCTTTCCACGCTTTCGATTTCATATTGCCGCCGGAACCGAAATTCATTTTCGACTTGTCGGCTTCCGGCAGATTGTTCGGGTCGAGGCCTGCGGCAGAAATTGAGGGTTTCAGGTAATTGCCCATCACGCCGGTGAACAGCGACGAGTAGACAACGTCGTCAGCGGCAGACTGGATGAGCATGTCTTTATAACCTTGGTCGGCATTGGCTTCTTCGGTGGCGATGAAGCGCGTGCCCATATAAGCGAGGTCGGCACCCATGGCAAGCGCAGACGCGACGCAGAAACCGTCACCAATCGCCCCCGACAGCAGAACCGTGCCGTCGAACCATTCCTTAACCTCGCGCAGCAGCGCAAACGGGCTCAATGCCCCGGCGTGACCGCCAGCACCTGCGCAAACAAGAATGAGGCCGTCAACGCCTTCTTCGGCTGCTTTGCGTGCGTGTTTGACATTGATGACATCGTGATAAACGACACCGCCATAGGAATGGGCTGCTTCAACAATCTCCGCCGGTGGGCGCAGGCTGGTGATGATAATCGGCACTTTATGTTTCACGCATGTTTCCATATCTTGCATCAGCCGGTCGTTTGAGGCGTGGCAGATTTGGTTGACGGCGTAAGGGGCGACAATAGCATCCGGATTGGCCGCTTTATATTCTTCCAGCTCGGTGTTGATGCGCGTCAGCCAGTCGTCAAGCACTTCGGCCGGGCGCGCATTAAGCGCGGGAAAAGAGCCGATGATGCCCGCTTTACACTGGGCGATCACCAATTCTGGGCCCGATACGAGAAACAGTGGTGATCCGAGGACCGGCACGCGCAAATTGTTTTGTAAAAACTCAGGTAAAGCCATTTAAAATCTCCATTCACTTATGANCGGATATAAGTTCGCAACAACCCGAAAGCAAGCAGAATGGCGAAGATTAGCGGGCTTAGAGCGNCAATTTATGCCCCGTTTATCCCCTGNTTATTTCAAGNCTTATTCCAAGGCGCTGTAAACAAGCTGTTGCAATTGTGGGCGCAGCGGATAAGTGCCCGACGGCATGAGCTGTGTCATCAAAATGACGACCATTTCCTCTTGCGGATCGACCCAGAAAAACGTGCTTGCCAACCCGCCCCATGAATACACGCCGCGCGAGGTGATGGTCGGGGCGTATTGCGGGTCTACCACGACCGAAAAGCCGAGGCCGAAGCCGGTGCCGCCATAGCTGACTTCCGAAAAGCTGCCCGATGCGCGATCCATCAGCGTTTCACCATTGGGCAGGTGATTGCTGGTCATATAAGCGACGGTTTTGCGCCCCAATATGCGCGCGCCGTTCAAAACACCGTGGCGCCGCATCATTTCGCAAAATTTCAGATAGTCGCCCATGGTCGACAACAGGCCGCCGCCGCCGGACAGAAATTTGCGGCCCGGTGCGTAAATTGTTTTTTCCGGTGAATCGGCAAGGCTGGTGACGCCGGTGACGGGATCGCGCGAATAATTATGAGCAAGGCGCGCGCGCTTGTCGTCGTCAATAGTGAAGCTTGTGTCGTTCATACCCAGCGGCACGAAAATATTCTCGTTCAAAAACACATCGAGCGACTGCCCCGACACTACCTCGATGATGCGGCCCAGAACGTCGGTCGATACGGAATAATTCCATTGCTGTCCGGGTGAAAACTGCAGCGGCATTTCGACCAGCTTGTCGATAAATTCTTCCAGTGTGAATTTTTCCGACCGCGCGCCATTGATCCGCATGTTGCGATAGAGCGCGTCGACAGGATGGGCGAGCATGAAATCATAGGTCAGGCCCGATTGATGCGTCATCAGGTCGTGAACGGTTATCATGCGCTCGGGCTCTCGCGTGGTGAACTCGCGCGGCGTACCTTTTTCGAACACGCGCACATTGGCAAATTGCGGCAGATATTTNGTCACCGGATCTTGCAGCATGATTTTGCCGCGTTCGACCAGCATCATAATGGCAACGCTGGTGATCGGCTTGGTCATCGAATAGATACGGAAAATTGTGTCCATGCTCAGCTCGTGCCCGCCTTCAAAGGCGCTGCGCCCGCGCTGCGACTGGTGGGCAATCTTGCCGTTACGCGCAATCAATATGCTGTATCCGGACATTTTTTCCCGCGCCAAATAGGTCTCGAAAAAATCCGGGATAGCGGCAAGGCGCGCCGGATCAAAGCCGAGTGCGTCGGCGTCTTCAATCTTGAAATCTATTGTCATTGTTGTTTCTCCCTGAAGACAGTGTGAACGAAAATCACGAAGGCGTAAACAAAAGCGACCTCGTGCAGCTGGTTGAACCGGCCAGCCTTGCCGCCGTGTCCGGCGGTCATTTCGGTGCGTAACAGGCTCAGTCCGGCGTCTGTTCGGCGCGCGCGCAGACGCGCAATCCATTTTGCCGGCTCCCAATAGGTGACGCGCGGGTCGGTCAGGCCGCCGGTCGCCAAGATATGCGGATAGTCGGTCGCGTGGATATTTTCGTATGGCGCGTAAGCTTTGATGGTGGCGTAATCGGTCGCGCTCTCAATGGGGTTGCCCCATTCGGGCCACTCCGGTGGTGTGAGCGGCAGCGTGTCGTCCAGCATGGTGGTCAACACATCGACAAACGGCACTTCGGCGACGGCGGCGCGAAATAATTCGGGCGCCAAGTTTACCGTGGCACCGACCAGCAAGCCACCGGCACTGCCACCATGAATGGTAATATTGCCTGGTTTCGCCCAGCCGCGCGCGATGAGGGCGCGGGCAGCGGCGGCAAAATCTTCAAAGCTGTTGGTTTTTTTGGCCCCGCGCCCTTGCATGAACCAGTTATGGCCGCGCGCCTTGCCGCCGCGTATATGCGCGATGGCATAGATGAAGCCGCGTTCGACAAGGCTCAGACGGGTGACCGAAAAGCTGGCGGGAATGGTGATGCCATAGGCCCCATAGCCGTAGAGCAAAACCGGCGCTGAGCCGTCCAGCGGCGTGTCGCGGTGATAAACAACCGACACGGGCACTTCGGCCCCGTCATGGCTGGTTGCGGTGATACGGCGGGTGACATAATCGGCGGGGTCGTGGCCGCTGGGCACGTTTTGGCTTTTGCGTAAAATGCGCGNGCGCGTATCCATGTNATANTCGGTGNTTTGCATCGGNGTGGTCATCGAGGCGTAGGTGAAGCGCAGCGTGTTTGTNTNGTATTGGCCCATCGCGCCCAGCGCGAGGTCATAGGCTTCTTCGNCAAATTCAATNGCCGCNATTGCGCCGGTTGCTTTGGTTTCGANAATGATGCGGGGNAGGGCATTTTCGCGCAGCAAATACACGATGTGGTTTGAAAACGGCACCNCATCCAGCACCAGACAGCCGGGCGTGTGCGGGCGTATAACNTGCCAGCTTGAGTGATCGGCATCGGCAGACGGCACCGGCGCGTGCGCCACCAGAAAATCTTCCGCTTGGCCGTNGGGCGACCAGTTGGTGACCAGCATCAGCCGGTCTTGGNCTGCATCNTCGTCAAGCTCATACTCGATGCCNGTGGTNCGCGGTGCNACGCATATCGGCGCNGTTTCNGGCGTGTGAGCGGNGATCAGCCAGCACTCAGANGTTTCGTGGTCATGGGCNGAAATAACGATAAAACGCCCGCTGCGNGTGTCATCAAGCGANACGAAAAATCCGGGATCCGGCTCGGTATAGACGCATATATCTNCGCTCTGCGTCGTGCCCAGCCGGTGACGCATAACTTTGCCCGGACGGTGGTTTTCATCGACGGCGACATAAAACAAAAAATTACCATCGGCCGACCAGCAGCCNGTGCCGGTNGTGTCCAGAAGCTGCGTATCCGTGTCTTTGCCATCGGNAAGCACACGGATNCGAATGGTGAAATATTCCGAGCCCTTATCGTCATAGCTCCATGCCANCATCGACCCGTCGGGCGCGGGCGCGCGTCCGGCCAGCTTGAAATAATCGCAGCCNGCCGCTTCGATATTTCCATCAATCGCGACCTGCATGTCTTCNACGCGCGTGTCGGGNGGNCCCCAGCAGACCAGCACATGCTCGCCGTCTTTGCGGTAGCGTGTTGCCCAGCTCAGATTTCCAATGGTGACGGGAACGGAGGCGTCTTCTTCTTCNATGCGCCCGCGCATTTCTTGAAAAAGCGNACCTTGAAGCTCCTGNGTCGGCTNCATAATGGCCGCCGTNTANGCGTTTTCGGCNTCCAGATGCGCGCGAATGTCACCATCNAGCGCGTCGGGCTGTTTCATCACCGCCTGCCAGTTNTCATCGCGCAGCCAAGCATATTCGTCGTCGCGCGTGTCACCATGATNCGANACGCGAGATGACACACGGGCCGCCTGTGGCGCNGGCGTTTGAACNGGGCTNGACATGGTTAGTTTCCGGCTTGGNTATCGGCTGGGGTANTCGTTGCTTGGGTATCGGCTGGGGTATCCGTTGCGGG
>NZFC01000019.1 GCA_002689195.1 Rhodobiaceae bacterium
GACTGGAAATTCGGCTGGAAATTCTGCTGAAAATGATGCCCAGAGCCTGCAGCAACTCCTCGATCGGGTGCGTGCTGGCCGCGTGAAAGACAGTGCCGATTTTGCCGCGCGCGAAGCTGAGTTTCGCAAAAACCGCGATCGCCAAAACGCGCTTTTGAAAAAAGTTCAGGCCGATATTCTGCGCGAAGAGCGGCGCAGCGAAAGGCTGGAAAAAACTTTCAATCAAAATGAATTGAAACTGGCCGAGCTGGAAGGCTTGCTGAACGAACGCCTCGGTGTGTTTGGCGAACTGTTCGGCATTGTGCGCCAAGTGGCCGGTGAAACGCGCGGGCAAATCGAAGACAGCCTAATTTCGGGCGAATTGCGCGATCGTGCGGGCCCGCTGGACGAACTGGCAAAATCAAAGGGTCTGCCGGAAATCGCGCAATTGGAAAATCTGTGGTTTGCCCTGCAGCAGGAAATGACCGCGCAAGGCGAGACGAAACGGTTTAGCGGCGAGGTTGTCAATCTGGACGGCACGGTTCGCACGACGGAAGTTTTGCGCGTCGGCCCGTTCACCGCGCTGACCGATGATGGGTTCGTGCGCTATGCTGGCAATCACCGCTTTGCCGATCTCGGCCGTCAGCCACCGGCACGTTTCGGCGATGCGGCGGATGATTTGCTGGACGCCGATGATGGCGACGATTTCGTTGCCGCGCCGGTTGACCCCTCACGCGGGGCGTTGTTGAACCTGCTTTTGCAGATGCCGACATTGACCGAGCGCATCGGGCAGGGTGGTCTTGTGGGCTACATCATTATTCTGCTGGGGCTTGGTGGCATTGGCATTGCGGTCGAACGTATCGTGCGTTTGAGCGGCATTGCCCGCAAGGTCAAGGCGCAACTGGCTTCGGGCCAAGCCAGCGGCGACACCCCGCTGGGGCGCGTCTGGGCGGTTTACCNGAACAGCGATGCCAAGGATGTCGAAGCGCTGGAGCTGAAGCTGGATGACGCGATTTTGAAGGAAATCCCGCCGCTTGAGCGCAATCTGTCCCTGCTGAAACTGCTGGCCGGGGTCGCGCCATTGCTGGGTCTTTTGGGCACGGTAACGGGCATGATTTTGACNTTTCAGGCCATTACCTTGTTTGGCACGGGCGATCCTAAACTCATGGCCGGCGGTATTTCGCAAGCNCTCATCACGACAGTTCTGGGGCTTGTCGTTGCCATTCCTCTGCTCTTGCTGCACGCTGCCGCCGCCACGCGGTCGCGCGAGATAGTGCAAATTCTGGAAGAACANGCCACCGGCATGATTGCCGCGTTCAGCGAGAAGANATAGGCCGNGCCGATGGANGTGCAGGAAATTTTCTGGCTTTTCGTCAACCCGTTGCAGGCGATACGCGGTGTGCGTGATTTTCTGGAACTGGGCGGCGATGTGNTGCTGNTTATCATGATNACCACTTTTGTTTTNTGGGGGCTGATTTTTGAGCGTTATGCNTATTTCCGCAANGAGTTTGTCGAACTGACCGCACGCTACACAACCACATGGCAAGCCCGCAAAGANCATAAAAGCTGGGCCGCGCACCGCATTCGCGAGATGATGATTTCGGATGCGCGGCTGAAGGCCAACGCCAATTTGTCCTATATCAAAGTGCTGGTGGCGCTTGCCCCGTTTTTGGGATTGCTGGGCACCGTAACGGGCATGGTCGAGGTGTTTGATGTGATGGCGGTAACTGGTTCGGGCAATGCGCGCGCCATGGCCGCTGGCATCTCCAAGGCCACGCTGCCAACCATGGCGGGCCTGGTGGTGGCGTTGTCGGGATTGTTTTTTACCACCAGCCTTGAACGCCGCGCCGANCGCTCNGTGCGCCGGTTGCAGGATGATCTGGACTNGGCNGACTAACTNGGCCGACTGAATATATAAGGGAGCACTNAAATGCGCCGTAAAAGAGTGAGACAAGAAGAAGACGCCGATATNGATATCACGCCGATGCTGGATATCGTGTTCATCATGCTGATTTTCTTTATCGTCACGGCTACCTTCGTCAAAGAAAGCGGCATTGACGTNACCCGACCCGATGCCGAAACCGCNGTGAAGCAAAACCGTGTCGCNATNCTCATTGCCATNCGCGACAATAATGAAGTCTGGATCAACCGGCGTCAGGTCGACCTGGCTTCGGTGCGCGCCAATGTTGAAAAACTGCATGCCGAAAANCCGCAAGGCGGCGCGGTTATTCAAGCCGACCGNGAGGCTGAAACCGGCGTGNTGGTCGAGATTATGGATCAGGTGCGCCTTGCNGGGGTCGGTGCCATTTCGATTGCGGCGGAAGAAAAATAGGGCNGGGCACCGGCGATGGAAATGACCGTNTATTCCAGAATGATGAGNGTTGNGCTGCTGNCCGCAGGGGTNACGATCGGCCTGTTTCTCGTCATGAANGTGCTGGTGACNGGTCAGGAATATGAAATTGAAGAGGAGTTGGCGGCCATCGGCATCGANTTTGTGCGGGTCGAGCGCGATGAAGAAAGCCAAANCAANGACCGNGCGCTCAAACGCCCCAGCAAGGCTGAGCCCGAAGAGCCGCCGCCGCCGCCCAAGCTCACCCAGCCCAACCGCCCCAATATCGACAAGGCCTCTATGAGCGCCGATTTGGGAGCTTTTGACCTGGCTGGCCTTAATCTGAACGCGCCCGTTGATGGCGACACGCTGGCGATTGTGCGGGTTTTGCCGCGTTATCCGAGCCGCGCCCTGTCGCGCGGTATTGAGGGCTGGGTGCTGATGGAGTTTGCCATTGATGAACTAGGCCTTGCGGTTAATCCGGTGGTTATCGAATCCGAACCCCCCGGCATATTCGACCGCGCGGCGCTTTCGGCGGTGAAACGCTGGAAATATCGACCAATGATCGAAGATGGTCGCCCGCTCATGCGCCCGGGCGTGCGCCAGTTGATAAGCTTCGAGATTGCCAAATAATAGGAACGCGCCATGCATCCACCTTTTAAGCATTTTCGTCTGGTTGCCGTTTTAGCGCTTGCGGTTATGGTTCAGCCTGTCGTTTGGGTTGGGCTTGCCCCGACCGGCGCGCTCGATGTGCAAGCCCAAGAAACCCGCCAGAAAAAAGAAAAACCAAAGGGTCGCCGCTCGCAGGTTCTCAGCAAGCGCGCCTATGCCATTATCGAGGACGCGCAAAACCGCCTTACCGAGGAAGACTATGCCGGCGCGCTGTCGCAATTGCAGCAAATCCGCGATGGTGCCAAGTTTTCGGCTTATGAAAAAGCCGTTGCCGTGCAGACGGAGGGCTTTGTTTATGCCGGGCAGGGGGATTATGCCAAAACCATCCAGGCTTTTGAAAAAGCGGCCAATTCCGGCGATCTGCCGCCGCGTGTGGTGAGCGACCTGATTTACAATCTGGCGCAGCTTAATTTGGCCGAAGGGCGCAGCGCGCGGGCGCTGGACTATATCACCCGCTGGTTTGCGACCGTCGAGGGGGAACCGACGGCTGATGCCTATGGGCTGAAAGCGCAAATCCATCTCGTCATGGAAGACCTGACCGCCGCCGAACAAGCGGTGCGTAAAGCATTGTCAAAAGCGGAGGAACCGCGGCAAAACTGGACGCGGCTTTTATTGTCGGTTTTGTTGCAGCAGGAACGCTATGGCGAAGCCCGCCCGATTTTGGAAGATGCCGCGCTGCGCTGGCCGGGCGTGAAGGCGTTCTGGCAGCAGCTCACGGCGGTTTATTATGAGGTGGATGAAGAAAAACTGGCGTTTGTGACCCAACAGATCATGCATCGGCAGAAAATGTTGAAGACATCGAAAGAGCTGTCCAGCATCGCCCAGCTTTATTTGTATCACGACATCCCGATCAAGGCTGCGGCTGTGTTGCAAGCCGGGCTTGACGCTGGGCGCATTGAGAAAACCGAGAAGAATTACGAGCTTCTCGCGCAAGCCTATATGCATGCCCGCGAATGGGATAAGGCCATTTCGCCGCTCACCGCGGCGGCTGAAAAATCCGACAAGGGCCGGTTTTACGAACAACTCGGGCAATCTTATTTGCAGGATGAAAAATGGCGCGATGCCGAGGAGGCTTTCGTCAATGCGCTGAACAAGGGCGGGTTACGCGACGCCGCCAACACTTGGCTTTTGCTGGGCATTACGCGCACGCGCGTCGAAAAATGGGACGCCGCAATCGCCGCCTTCCGCAAAGCCGGTGACGATGATGAAACCGCAAAAGACGCATTTCGCTGGATACGCTCGATCGAACGCCAGCTGGCCGCGCAAAGACGCGGCTAGGCGCGCCGCGCCATTGGTTTAATTCGGCCTAATTCGGACTAATTCGGTTTGCAAAACCACCGCCATTATGGAAACCTACCGCCAGTTGTGCAGGCTGGGCTTGCGCGTCATGTCGTTAATTTTTAGATTTTTTGGAGGAAACTCATGCTCACACTTCACTTCGCGCCCAATTCGCGGGCGGTGCGTACACTCTGGCTTTTGGAAGAATTGGGGTTGGATTACGAGCTGAACAAAATGGCCTTTCATCCGCAGGATCTGAAATCCGATGACCACCGCGCGCGCCATCCGCTGGGCCGTATTCCGGTGCTGGATGATGGCGATGTGCGGATTTTTGAAAGCGGCGCGATTGCCGAATATCTGCTGGAGCGGCACAAAAATGGCGGGCTGAAACCAGCCGTCGACAGCCCCGAATATCCCGCATATCTGCAGTGGTTTCATTATTGCGAGGGCATGGTGATGCCGCCCGTTAACACGATTGTTGTGCACACGATTTTGCTGCCGCCCGACCGCCAGGACGCCACGGTGCGCGGCCAGGCCGAGCGCCTGTTGACGCGCGCCTGGGGGCCGGTGAATGACGCGCTTGAGGGTCGCGAATATCTGGCCGGTGATTTTTCTGCCGCCGACACCATGCTGGGCCATGCGTCGGTTATGAGCCAGCGTTTGGGATGCGTGCCGGCGGAAATGGAACATTTGACCGCTTATATTGAACGCCTGCTGGCGCGCCCGGCCTTTCAAAAGGCCTTGGCCCTCGAATAGTCTCGCGGCGTTATGGAAATTGACGGCAAAATTTGTGTCATTACCGGCGGGGCCAGCGGGATCGGGCTGGGACTGGCAAAAGCTTTGCTGGCGCGCGGCGGACAAGTCGTTCTCGCCGACATAAATATCGCGCGCGCCGAGGCGGTGGCTGAAGAGCTGGGGCCAAAAGCCCACGCCGCCGCGCTCGATGTCCGCAGTACGGAAAGCTTCGAGGCACTTGCCGCGCAGGTGTTTTCAAGCTTTGGCCGCGTTGATGTCATGGTCAATAATGCGGGCGTCAGCGGCGGGCGCGGCCTGCTGGATACGCCCGAAGATGAGATTGACTGGGTCATTGACGTTAATCTGAAAGGCGTGTGGCGGGGCACCTCCGTTTTCGGCAAGCGCATGCGCGAGCAGACCACACCGAGCGTTATCTGCAATATCGGGTCTGAAAACTCGCTGGGCTATATTAGTCGCGGGCTGGGCATTTACACGGCCAGCAAGCATGGTGTGGTGGGCATGTGCGATGTTTTGCGCCATGAATTGCCGGCGCATATGAAGGTTTGTGTGGCATGCCCGGGGCTTGTTGCCAGCGATTTGACGCGCTCATCCACCCAAACGGCACCGCGGCCGCGGCTGAACGAGGCCCAGCTTGATATGTCCGACCGCGTGATGGCGATGGGCATGCCGCCTGAAGAAGCTGGTGAAATGATCGCCAAGGGCATTGAGCGCGAAGACTTCATCATTCCTCTGCATGCTCATGTGGTGAAAATTGCCGAAACACGCTGGCAGGAAATTGCCGACAGTTTTGCCGCGCACGCGCCTTACACGCCGGACGCGGAAAAATACAATGTGCAGGCAATCATCCGGCAGCTTATGTCGGAGAAAGATTAGCCCGTTTCGTATCTGCTTTTTTCGTGCCTGCTCTTTTCGGGAGCAATGGTTATTTTCGCTCGTTTTAATTGCACTTAGCGCTTGCATAAAGGGCACACACCTAATCTAACAGTTGCATAGTGATGTCTTTATGCGTCAATATTATCACCGCTCGTGGGTCACGGGCGGCGGGTAAAGAGAGTTGAGTTACGATGTCGTCGAAAGTTCAGGTTGAACCGGTCAGCGCAGGCGTGCCGGACGCCGCCAAATTGGGGCGGGTCGTCTATATCACGGCGTGGATTGTCGAAATCGTCGCCGCCATTGTCGGCTTGTTCATCGCGTTTTCGCAAGGCCTGTCTGTATTTATCAATATTCCTGAGATTGACCGCGATTTCGGTGCCTATACCCGGGCTGTTATCGGCGCATTGCCATTTGTGGTGGTTGCGATTTTGGAGCCAACGAAAATCTATCTGGCTTCGGGGCTTTATTTCAGCACGCGCAACCGGCGCGGTGGGTTGGCGCTGGCTTTCATGGCGGCGCTGGCAGCGCTTACCTTCATCACTTTCGAGACTATGTTCAACGCGCTCATCCAGCAAAACACCAATGTCACGCGACAGGTGCAGCGTCTGGTCAATGAACGCTATGAAACGCTGGACGCCATCGAAACCAATCAGCTGGCAATCTCGCGTATCGAAACCCAAACGCCCGAGGCCATCAACACGCGGTTTGCGATGTCGATCAAGGAGCTGGAAGACGAGCGCGCTACCCGCCGCAAAGTGGCGTTTGAGGATTACAGCCTCGCGGTAAAAGAAATTAACGCCAATCGCGGCAGCGTCACGGAAATGTCGCGCCCTGGCGAACAGAATTATTTTTCCTCGACCGTGTCCGAGCTTGGGGTCAACCAGTCCCGATTGCTTAGCGAGCGCGACGCGGCGCTTGAGCAAATCACCGCCGATTTCGATCGCCAAGTTGGCGAAAAAGAAGCCGAGTTGGAAACGCTGGAACGCAATCGCGACCGCCGCCTAGAGCGGGTTGACGACATCTTTTTCGGTCGCGCGCAATTGCTCACGGATATTGACCAGACCTACCGGTTGCGTCTGAGACAGATCAATACCGAGATCACCGCCTTGAAAGAAANCCAGCAANCCGCGCTGGCTAATGCGCGCGCAAGTTTTGACGCGCGCATTGAGCGNCTGGCTTCCGAGCAGACCGAATTGCGCGGCAAGCTTGCCAATCAGCAGGCGCGCGAAATGGGCGCGCGCGAAAACATCCTGCGCGAATTCAACCGGCAGTTGACCAATGTTGAGCGCGAATATGCCGTGCGCGTCGGGGAAATTGACCGNCAGATCGACCAGCTTGTGTCGGAGGTCATGGCACAGAAAAAAGCCCTGCTCAAAGAAGCCGGGCTGGGGGTTACGCAAATTCCGATTTTGCAGGCCGANATTGACGGTCTTGNGCAACGCAGCACNGATTTGCGCCAGCAATATCGTGAAAATATCGAGAAAGTTCAGGTCTATCAGNTGACAGCCATCATTTGCGGTGCATTTGAGAGCTGGTGTTTCCCGACCAGCGCAACGGCCGAGCCGGAAACCCGCTCGCAGCAGGTTGTATCAATTCAGCCGCGCGCGCGTGGCTTCGATGTCGCCGATATTCCCGAAGACAAGGTGCGGTTCGTCAGCACTTTGTGGTTCGGGTCGACGGCGGCGATTGTGGCGACCATGGGCACGTTTTTGGCCTTCATCTCGTTTGTTTTGTCGGGGCTGGAAAATGAACGCTTCGAGCCGCGCTCGCGCACCAGCCGTCTGTTCTTCCTGATGGCCTTGCGGTTCGTAAATCTGATACGCAGTGTCGCCATCGCGCTTATCGAAATAGGCATCAGGCTGGGCGACAGTGTCGCTTATATGATTTCCGTGGTGCTTCAATTGCTGCGTATCATGGTCGAGACGCTGCTCGAATTTATCATCGTCATTGTCGATGCGTTACGCATTCTGGTCATTGTGGTCAGCCGCTACGTCTATGCCAAAACAGATGAAGCGCGCAATATTATGGAAGCGCGCGCCAAGCTGGATGATAGCGGACGCGCGCGCGTCGGCGGTCGCAGCGAACAGCATCGCGAAACGAGTTTTGACGAGATTGTCGAGAACGAAGAGCTGATGGCCCCGCGCTCGGCCGAAGACGCTTCGCGCGAAAATGCCACCCGCTCGCTGGCGGCCATGGCCGAGAATTTGATGCAAGGCTGGAACCGCACGCGTCAGGGGCTGGATGAAAGCCGCGTGCGCTTCACCGACTGGACATCGCAACTGCGAACAGGGTTTGCGCGTGGCATGCAGGAA
This sequence comes from Rhodobiaceae bacterium, assembly GCA_002689195.1. Classification (GTDB taxonomy): domain Bacteria; phylum Pseudomonadota; class Alphaproteobacteria; order RS24; family RS24; genus UBA7378. The sequence continues at coordinate 8,200 of NZFC01000019.1, forward strand.
ACGACGGATGCGCTGAAAAATGATATGGCGCGGGCAACAACAGCACTGCGTGCAATATCGACCAGGGCCATTTCGCCAGCGCTGGAAGCATCGGTTAAAGAAACCGAAAAATCCAGTGCTAAAAACGCCAAAAATGCCAAAACGCGGGCAGCAAAAAAATCTGCTGCGGTCTCCAAGCCTGCAAAGCCGGCCGCCAGACGCGAAAAGCAATGGTATGAGGATTAGGCCCGCCGCCGGCAGATGTTAAAACAACAGCGCGCCAGCAAACAGGCTGATGATTAACACCATGGCACCCAATATGGCTAGCGGCCAGTTTAGTTGCTGGGCATTGTCCGGCTTTTCACACTCCGCCTCAATAGCGCCAACTTCCGGCAGCACGGGCAGATGCTGTTCGATTGTCGTCAGATCGACAATGCGTTCAGTGGTGTCGGGTCTTGCAAGCTTGCCTGGCAGCCCAGTCAAATCGTCGCTTGACTGTTCAGGCGCGGCGGTTGCGTCAGCAATCTGCATCATCTGCTTTAGGCGCAGCGTCTGGCGTAGCGCCCGTGCTGATATCGTCGTTCTGCGAAGCGGCTTCGGCCGCTTTGGGCGGCGTGCTGGGTTCGGCGTTGGCACTTTCGCCATTGTCTTTTTTCTGCAACCAGCTTGGTAGGGTCGGAACAATGTCGTCCGCATCGTCATCTTCCGCCTCGGCGCCCAAATGCCGCCAGACATCGTGCAATGATTGGTAGCGGGTCAGGGGTTCGTGGTCGGATGCGCGCGCATAGCGCGGCTCCGGCTCCTGCGTCTCGGCTTCTGCGTCAATGGTGGTGCGCGCGGTNAGCGGNAGGTCAAGGGTTTCTTGCGGCACATGGGGCAAGATAACTTCTTGNGCTTCGGTTGCATCAAACCGCTCGCCGCAAGCATGGCACGTTAGCGTAACCTGCGCGCGCCGCATGCGCGCGGCGCTGAGTGTGGATTGATCAACAAGCCCCGTTTGNGAGCACGAAGGACACGCAATATAAACTGCGATATCTGTTGCAAACGCCTGCATAACTTGACCGAATCGTTTTTTNTCAAACGNNNNCNAGCTTATCATATTTCCGATATACNNGCAGAAGTTTGCGCTTGNCTGNCCGCGCNCCTGCGCTATTTNNNTTANATGATGTCTCGCATACGACACGCNGCTTCGGGCTGCTTTTTGGTTCTAGCCTNGGTATTGGCCTTGATTTTAGGTCAGGCGNAGCAAAGTGTTGCCAGCTCGATCTATGACTACACGNTGCCGTCTATNGATGGCGGCGAACTGGATTTGGCGGCCTTTGAAGGCCAGCCCCTATTGTTGGTCAACACAGCCTCGCAATGCGGCTTTACCCCGCAATATGACGGGTTGCAGAGCTTGTGGGAGACTTATAAAGACCGCGGGCTGGTGGTTATCGGTGTGCCGAGCAATGATTTTGGCGGGCAGGAGCCCGGCGCGCGCGAAGACATCAAAGAATTTTGCAGCGTCAATTTTGATGTTGATTTTCCGATGAGCGATAAAGTTGTCGTGCGCGGTGCCAACGCACACCCGATCTATCAATGGCTGGCCGCCACGCTTGGTGCGTCTTCGCGCCCGCGCTGGAATTTCTATAAATATCTTATTGATGCCAATGGTCAGCCAGTGGCTTATTTTTCATCCATGACGCGCCCCAATTCATCGAAAATCACCAAGGCGATCGAAGCGGCCCTGCCGCGCTGAGTGGCAAAGCTGCCCGCCGCTTGGCAAGTTGGGCAAATTGTGACAAGACGGAGCCATGCTAACCGCGGCTTCTGTCATTTTCCCCGTCATCGCCATAATTGCGCTGGGCTTCTTTCTTGTTCGGGCTAACATGTTCACGCCCCATCAGAACACGGCGCTTAACAAATTTGTGTTCATGATCGCCGCGCCTGCGCTTTTGTTCCGCAATGTCGCTGTCACGGAATTTCCCGAAGCCACCCCTTGGGGGCTTTGGTTGTCTTATTATCTTGTCATGTTTGGCTGCATGGCGCTGTCCATCGGTCTTGCGCGGGTTTTAATGCCGCGCAGATCCGGCGCGGCGTGGGTTATTATCGGCTTCGGCTCCAGTTTTTCAAACACGGTCATGTTGGGCATCCCGATCATCTTAACGGCCTTTGGCGAGGCGGCGGCCTTGCCGCTTTTTCTGGTGCTGGCCTTTCATGGCCTGTTGATATTTTCAACCGGCATTTTGCTGATGGAGCTGACCACGGCGCCGTCGCGCTCGCTGCGCGGTGCTATCTTGGCATTGCCGCAGGCGCTGTCAAATCAAAGTGTTCTAATCGCGCTGTTGGCGGGGGTTTTGTGGAACATGTCGGGGCTGAATTTGCCGGGCCCGGCCGATAGGTTTTTGAATATTTTGGGGCAGGCGGCTATTCCTCTGGCGCTTGTTGCAATTGGCGGCACGCTGGCAACGGTGTCGGTGCGCCACAGTGTCGGCGTGGCGGTTTACATGTCAGGCTTCAAACTCGTGGTGCAGCCCGCCGCCACTTATGGCGTCGCAAATTTTGTGTTTGGATTACCACCGCTCTGGGTTGCTACAATCACGCTTTTGGCTGCCATGCCGACTGGCGTGCTGGCATCTGTACTGGCCGAACAATATCGCGCGGCCTCCGGCGCGGCCTCAAGCTCGATTATGGTGTCCTGCGTGGCCGCCATCGCGACCCTGTCGTTCTGGTTGACTTTTTTCGCGCCACTTCTGCGTGCCTAGTAATTAAACACATAGGCAAATGTCAAATAGAAACCGTTAGTTTCGCTGGTGAAATCGGTCAGGTTTGAATGCGTTTCGGAATAATTATAGCCGGCTTTTATACGCACATCGCGCAAACCCGGGGAAATCATTTGCCCCATAACCCAATAATCCAGAGGAAATGTGGTGATCTCATCCTCACGCTTTTTGCCTGTTGAGGTCGGCCCGACCGAGCCAGAGTAATTATTGTCGTGGGCGACATCGCTGATGCAAAAATGGCGACCCAAGCCGCCATTTTTTAGTTTTTTGGTATTATGTTTTTGGTCCGCGCCGATAGACTATCGGGTCTTGCGGGAGGCTATTTGCCCTTCCAGACAGGTGCGCGTTTTTCCGCAAACGCTGTTGCCCCTTCAATGGCATCTTCG
>NZFC01000020.1 GCA_002689195.1 Rhodobiaceae bacterium
GACAATCGGGCAGCATCACCGCGTATTTTGTGTCTCGCCAATCAAAAAGGCGGCGTTGGCAAAACCACGACAGCGATTAATCTGGGCACGGCGCTGGCCGCCATTGGCGAGAAGGTTTTGCTGATCGATCTTGACCCGCAAGGCAATGCAAGCACCGGGCTCGGCGTCAGCCAGAACGACCGCGCCACTACCAGCTTTGATGTGCTGCTCGACGAGTGCACCTTGTCCGATGCGGTGCGCGGCACGGCCGTGCCGGGGTTCGATTTGCTGCCCGCCAGCATGGATTTGCTGGGGGTCGAGGTAGAGCTGGCGGATAATCCGCGCCGCATGCACCGGCTGGCTGATGCGCTGGCGGCGCTGCCCGATTTGCAGGCGGCAGGCGGCGGGCACTACCAATATGTTTTGATCGATTGCCCGCCCTCGCTCAACATGTTGACGCTGAACGCCATGGTTGCCGCACAATCCGTGCTGGTGCCATTGCAATGCGAATTTTTTGCGCTTGAGGGGCTCAGCCAGTTGACCCAGACCATTGAGCAGGTGCGGCAAAGCCTTAACCCCGCGCTCGATATTCAGGGCATTGTGCTGACCATGTATGATTTGCGGAATAATTTGTCCGGACAGGTTGAAGCCGATGTGCGCGGGCATTTCGGCTCGCTGGTTTACCAAAGCGTTATTCCGCGCAATGTCCGCGTTTCGGAAGCGCCATCATTCGGCAAGCCGGCGCTGTTATACGATCACAAATGCAGCGGCAGTCAGGCCTATATGAGGCTGGCATCCGAACTGATCCAGCGCGAGCGGGAGCGCGCCGCCGCCGCGTGATGCGCGGGCCATAAATTGAGGGTGTCATGACAGAAAAAAAAGCAGAAAGAAAAAGAGGGCTGGGGCGCGGCCTGTCGGCATTAATCGGTGAGGCGACGCCTGTGGGCGCCAATCCAGAGGCCAATGCAAATGCGGGCGAAGGTGTGGCGAGTGCCGGATTGCGGATGCTGGGCACTGACCAGTTGCAGGCGGGGGCGTTCCAGCCGCGCCGCAATTTCGATGCGGATGAACTGAAAGCGCTGGCGCAGTCTTTTGGCAAGTCGGGCATTTTGCAGCCGCTGGTTGTGCGCCCGCTCAAAGGCAAGACCGACCAGTTTGAAATCATTGCCGGCGAACGCCGCTGGCGCGCCGCGCAAATCGCCAAGCTTCACGCCGTGCCCGTAGTGGTGCAGCGGCTGTCAGACCGCGAGGCGCTGGAAATTGGCATAATTGAAAATGTGCAGCGCGCGGATCTTAATCCGATTGAAGAAAGCGAAGCATATCAACGGCTTATCGATGAATTTAGCTACACGCAAGCCGAGCTTGCCGAAGTTGTTGGCAAAAGCCGCAGCCATATTGCCAATTTGCTGCGGCTTGGACAGGCGACGCCGGGCATGCGCGATTTGCTGGTGACGGGTGCGCTCAGCATGGGCCATGCGCGCGCGCTGCTGGGCCACCCAGACGCCGATGCTTTGGCGCGTCGCGTCGTTGCCGAGGGCTTGAGCGTGCGTGCGGTCGAGGCGTTGGCGGGCGGCAAGTCGGATGATAAATCGGCGATAAAGTCGAGCGGCAAGGGCGCCGCCAAACCCGACGCCAAAGACGCCGATACGCGCGCTGTTGAAAAAACACTGGCCGATGGGTTGGGGCTGAAGGTCGACATTCGTCACCAAGACGATGAAAGCGGCACGCTAACAATCAGCTATAAAACGCTTTCCCAGCTTGATGATGTGATTGCGCGACTATTGTCGAATTCCTAAGGTTTCTTCCTAACGCCATCTATTAACGCTGCGCGGCGCGGGCGATACGCAATAAAATTTGTCCAGCGACAGCCTCGGGCAGGCGCGTGCCCGCAGCGCGCATGGCGCGCGCGTCTATCTCACTTTTGTGCAGCAATGACAAAGCGCGTTCGATTTTGCGCCGCGACCACAGCCTCAGTTGATTTTCCACCAGCGGTTTGCGCCGGAAATGCAGCGGCGGGCGGAACGATGAGAGCGCCTGGGCCTGCGGGGNGCCCGCTTCAATCAGGCCNGTCGCAAGGTGCAAAACTTGAAAATGCCGGCGCACGGCACCCAGCGCTGTTTGCAGGGNTTGCCCGCCCGNCGTTAGCCGCATCANCGCCTGGTCAGCTGCCGCCACGCGGCCCAAGGCAACCGCATCTATCAGGCTGTCGAGTGTCAGGGTTGACTGGTCGCCCAGCGCGGCATCGACATCATCCAGCGTGATCAATGCCGTNTCGCTGGAAAAGCCAGCGCTGCCGCGCGGGCCCTTATAAAGCACCAACCGCTCAATCTCGCGGCGCATGATGCCGCGATCNGTCGCAAGGCGCGCCACGGCTGCTTCCANCGCGGCCGCCTCAATCCGAAAGCCTTCGGCCTCAAGCTGGTCGCGCATAAGCTGTGCAAGCTGGCGGGCATCGGCCTCAAAACAGGGCAGCGCCATGGCCGCGTCATGGGCTTCGACCAGCTTGCGNAATGCNGNCGAGGGGCGCAACGCACCGGTTTCGATGACGACCAACGCGGCCTGCGACGGAGCGGCCAGATAGTCGCCTGCGGCGCGCGCCACCTGTCCGCCACCGCCGCGCACCAAAACCAGTTTTTTATCGCCAAACATGGGAATGGCGGNGGCTTCATCGCCAAGCCNGCCACCCGTGACATCGGTATCGTTCAGGTCAGCGCGCTGCAGCGGGTCTGGCTCAGCGCCCAAAAAGGCCGCGCAAATGCGTTGTCCAATATCGCGCACCCCGCCTTGGTCCGGCCCGTAAACCAGCACCAGCGCGGGCATTTGTTTCGGCGGAAAAGCGTCGACAAAAGCATCGACCTTGCTGGCCGCCAACTTCATTGGGCAGGGTCCGCATCGGCGGATAAATCAGCCAGCAGGAACTGGATATCCGAAGCGATGCGATCAAGCGCTGTGTTGCGGAGGCTGGCTTCGGTTTCCTGATTGGCGAGTTCGCTCGACGTCCGGTTATAGCTCGACGACACGCGGAACCGGCGCTGCTCGACGACTTCAGCCGCCGCTGTTTCAAGGCGCACAGTGGCTGTCATCGTCAAATCAATGCGCTCGGTGTTGCCATCGGTCGCAACAAGCGCATCGCGGCGTGTTTCGTCCAGTGTCACATAAAGCGCCAGCCCGCCCGTTTCGGCAGGCGCGATGCGCCCGCGCAATTGGTTGGCGAGATAGCGACCGGCGCGGGTGTCGGGCAAATCAATGCTACGCAGCAATGTGGGAAGGCCGGCATCATCGCGCACGGCATAAACCGGCTCAAAGCCGCACCCTGAAACCAGCAGGGACGCCGCAAGCAAAAATGGGACAAGCAAAAATCGGGCCGGTGTTTTAAACGACGAAATTGACAATTCGTCCCGGCACAACAACGCATTTCTTGATCGGTTTGCCATCGAGAAATTTCTCCACTTGTGGTTCGGCCCGCGCAAGCTGTTCTATCGTAGCCTGATCTGCGGATTTCGGCACAGTAATTTCTGCCCGCCTTTTGCCGTTAATTTGAACGGGCAGCGTGACGCTNTCTTCAANCAGCGCNCTGGCGTCGGCTTGCGGCCAGTCGGCGGCAGCGACAAGGCCGTCAGCCCCCAGCGTGTGCCAGCAGNTTTCGGCCAGATGCGGCATCATCGGNGCGAAGAGTTGCACCAGCGTCAAAAGCCCGGATNTCAAAACGGCNCGCGCNTCATCATCTGTNGGCGCGAAGCCTGACAATTCATTGGCGAGATTGTAAATTCGCGCCACGGCGCGGTTAAAGCCCAAGGCTTCCAAATCCTGCGTCACTTCATGAATGCTGCGATGCACAATCCGGTGCAATTCGAGGGCGGCCCCAGATAACTCGTCCGCCTGGGCGCGCGCGGGGCTGATGTCGGTCAAATTTTCGGCTTGGGCATCGATCAGTCGCCACACGCGCTGGACNAACCGCCACGCACCGTCGACGCCTTCTTGTGTCCACTGCACATCGCGTTCGGGTGGCGAGTCTGACAGCATGAACCAGCGCGCCGTATCCGCGCCATAGGTGCCGATAATATCGTCGGGGTCGACGACATTCTTTTTCGACTTGGACATTTTCTCAATGCTGCCAATCTCAACGCGCTGGCTTGGGGCGTCTTTTAAAAACGCCCCCTCGTCGCGCCGCTCGACCTGTTCTGGCAGCAGCCAGTTTCCGTCTGCATCGCGATAGGTTTCGTGGCAAACCATGCCTTGCGTGAACAGGCCGGTAAACGGTTCGTCCGTGCCCAAATGTCCGGTGCGGTGCATNGCGCGCGCGAAAAACCGCGCATAGAGCAAATGCAAAATGGCGTGCTCAATGCCGCCAATATACTGGTCGACCGACATCCAGTAATCGGTCGCTGCGCGGTCGGTGGGGGCGTNCGCGTCAAGGCCGGTAAAGCGGGCGTAATACCAGCTGCTGTCGACAAATGTGTCGAAGGTATCGNTTTCGCGCANCGCGTCGCCGCCGCATTTCGGGCAGGTGGTGTGTTTCCAGTCGGGGTGGCGGTCGAGCGGATTGCCCGGCGCGTCAAAACTGACATCTTCGGGCAAGGTGACNGGCAGGTCGGCGCGCGGCACCGGAACCGCGCCGCAATCGGGACAATGGATCATCGGGATCGGGCAGCCCCAATAGCGCTGGCGTGAAATACCCCAATCGCGCAATCGGAAATTAACCTGCCGCGNGCCGCGCTTTTGCTCGACAAATTGCGCGATAATTTGTTCGCGCGCTGCGGCGGGGCTCANCCCGTCAAAATCGCCCGAATTGAACATGACGCCATCGCCCGTATAGGCCGTGTCGGACACATCGAAGGTCGCGTCCGCATCGGCAGGGCGCACCACGGGGCGCACCGGCAAATCATATTTGCNGGCNAAATCAAGGTCGCGCTGATCATGCGCCGGACATGCGAAAATTGCGCCGGTGCCGTAGCCCATCAAAACGAAATTNGCCACATAGACCGGCAGCAGCCACTCCGGGTCGAGCGGGTGGCGCACAAAAAGCCCGGTGTCATAACCCAGTTTNTCGCCGCCCTCAATGTCGCTTTCGCTGGTGCCGCGCGCCGCGCACGCGGCCCTGAAATCGGCTAATTCTGTGTCGGTCGCCGCCAGTTCGAGCGTTAACGGATGGTCGGGCGAAAGCGCACAGAAGCTGGCGCCATATAATGTGTCGGGGCGGGTTGTGTAAATCTCGATATCGCGGAAATCGCCGACCGGCTCTGCCAGCTCAAAATGACAGGCCAGCCCCTCCGACCGGCCTATCCAATTGGCCTGCATGAGGCGCACTTTTTCCGGCCAGCGCGTCAGCCCGTCTAGCGCGCTTAGCAGGTCGTCGGAAAAATCCGAAATTTTCAAAAACCATTGGGTGAGCGCGCGCTGCTCGACGGCTGCGCCCGANCGCCAGCCCTTGCCNTCAATCACCTGTTCATTCGCCAGAACCGTGTGGTCCACCGGATCCCAGTTAACAATGCTCTCGCGCCGGTCAACGAGGCCAGCCTCCAGAAAGTCGAGAAACATGGCCTGTTCGTGGCGGTAATAAGACGGGTCGCAAGTGGCAAATTCGCGCGACCAGTCAAACGAAAGGCCCAGCGATTTCAACTGCGCGCGCATCGCGTCGATATTTTCATAAGTCCAGGTCGCCGGATGCGTGCCCTTTTCAATCGCGGCATTTTCCGCCGGCATGCCAAACGCGTCCCACCCCATCGGGTGCAGTACATTATATCCTTGGGCTATTTTGAAGCGGGCAATCACATCGCCCATGGCATAATTGCGGACATGGCCCATGTGAATGCGGCCCGATGGATAGGGAAACATTTCCAGCACATAATATTTCGGTTTGCCGCAGTCCGGGCCCAGCGCCTTGAAGCAGTCAGCGGCTTCCCATGCGGATTGCCAGTCGCGTTCGCTTACCGACGGATCATAGCGTGACACGGGGTGCCTCCGATGCTTCCGGCGCGGTCTATTTCGCGCTCTGGCGGGCGACNTTGAAGTCGCGCGCGCGGGTCAGAACCAGATTTTCAAGCTGGCGGCCGACATTTTCCGTAGGTTCCGCGTTCACCCAAGCTCCATTGCGGTGCACCTGTTTGAACAATGTGATACGCAGCGCATCGGCGCGCAGGGTGCGCCCGCTGATCACGACATTGGCTTTGAACCGCTCGCCGGTCTGCTTCGGGTCATTAAACCAGTCGGTGATGATGACACCGCCATTCGGGTCGGCCGAAGCCAGCGGCATGAATGACAAAGTATCGAGCGCGGCGCGCCACAAATCGGCATTAACCGCCAGCCCGCTTTCGGTCTCCTTATTGCCGCCCGTCAAGCCGCCCAGATTGAGCGTGATGGCTTCAAAAAGGGAACCGCTTTCGGCATCAGCCGTGTTGCCCTTGGTNGGATAATCATCTTCGAAAACAATATCGTTCGCACACGCACCCAGCGTGGCAACCGTGGCAAGCACAAGAGCGGNGCGGCGCGCGCGTCTTGCGCTATCGCGGAAATAGGAAAGTTCGGGCAATTTCATGGTCATTGATTTGTCCAACTGCAGAATAAAAAACACACCCGACTTTCTTATGGCGCGGTTCGCCAAATGTAAAGAAAAAGCAAGCTGTCCGCCTGCAATTAAAGCCCCGCGNTTGAATGGCGCGCAAAAANAGCGCGCTTAAAACGGGTCAGTAATCGTTAAAAGCCGAGATGCCAGCATAGCCCGTGAGCGCGCCGCTGGCGGCAAGGCGCTTGAAGCGCGCTTCGTTTACACCGCCAAGCGCATAAACGCGCAAGCCGCGTGCATTGGCGTAGCGCGCCAGAGCCAGAAAGTTGAACGCGCCAAGCCCNNGCGCNTCGCTATGCGTGGCGGTTGGNAAAACNGGCGAAACCAGAACGCCGCTATACCCGCTTCNTGCGGCGCGGNCGATCTCGACGCGCTCATGTGCGGCGGCCAGTGACATGCCACGCAAGCCGGGCGGCAGCGGCGCACGCACGCAGCGCGCGGGCGCGTGAAAGCCAGCGCCCAGCCGTATGGCGAGTGCGCGGTCCGCACCGACAAAAAAACTGTGCCCATACTGGCGGCAGGCGCGCGCCATTTCTCGGGCCAGCGCGGCGCGGCGGGCATGGGCGTAATCGCGCAAAATAACCCCGCTATGCGGCGGCAAAGCGGCCAGCGCCGACGCCCAGTCGGGGAACCGGTCGAGGTCGGTCATCATAAGCCGCCGAGGAAACGGGCGNGGAAATAGGGTTGGCCTTGCTACGGAAAACATCGCAAAATAGATTGTCCTGTGCAGGTCGCAGGCACAAGCGAAACTTGTGGTGCGCGGGCTCCCGTACTGAAAGCTTGTTGTCTTGAAAGATTATTGTATTCAAAGATTAACGTGATCATCTAAATGGAAAAAACGTCTGAAAAAACCGCACCGGAACGCTTGCACGACATCAGGGCCGAACTGTCGGAACTGGCGCGTCGAAACAATCGCGCGCCCGAAGACGTCACCTTAATCGCGGTTTCAAAAACGCATAGCGCAGAGGCCATTGTGCCAGTGCTTGAGGCGGGCCANCGGGNTTTTGGTGAAAACCGTGTGCAGGAGGCGGCCGNAAAATGGCCGGCACTGCGCCGCGCTTATGCCGATACACAAGTCCATCTCATCGGCGCTTTGCAAAGCAANAAGGCGGCCCAAGCGGTTGAATTATTCGATGTCATTCACAGCCTCGACCGGCCCAAACTNGCGGCGGCGTTGGCGCGCGCCATGGCAGAGACGGGGCGCAGCCCCCGCCTTTTCGTGCAGGTAAACACCGGCGACGAGCCGCAAAAAGCTGGCGTGCCGGTGGCCGATATTGCGGGCTTTGTCAGCGATTGCCGCGACCAGCACGGGCTCAAGATAGATGGCCTTATGTGCCTGCCGCCGGTTGGCGATGCGGCGGGCCCGCATTTTGCTTTGCTTGCGAAACTGGCGGCATCACTCGACCTCACATGTCTGAGCATGGGCATGAGCGCGGATTATGCTGCCGCCGTGCCACTGGGCGCGACGCATGTCCGCCTCGGCACAGCCATATTCGGGCCGCGTGGCTAGCTCACATGCACAATGGTGCTGGGCGTGATATGGGTCAAAATGCGCCCCATGATGGCGCGCGAGACGGCGATGCAACCTAGCGTTGGCTGGAAATCATTTTTTTCAAGATGCAGAAAAATGGCACTGCCCGCGCGCGGCACGGGCGGGGCGTCATTAAAGCCAAGTTCCAGAAATATGTCGTAAAGGCTGTCGGCGCGCCACAACACTTCGTGCGATCCGTCAAAAGGCAGCGCGACAGGACGGTTATATTCGGCCCGTTCAGCATCGTCGCACCAGCCGGTTTTCCGGTCGATTTGGCAAATTTCGAGCGGCGAAACCGGTCGCGCCTCGCGGTCGGGTCGATACCAGATGCGGCGCACCGGCCAGGCCCCGGCGGGCGTTATGCCATCGCCTTCTGTTTTGGTTGTCGCCACCCCGCCATGGCCCAGCGCACACGGCGCGGGCATCTCGCGCATCTCGCCAAAGTGCAAAAGCCCGCNCGATGGTGTGGAGCTGGGTGTTACAAAAATATCCATGTCCAGAGCCTAGCAAGGCGCGCGTACCCGTCAAGTTCAGGCCATGCTCAAGTCGAGTTCAAGTCGAGTTCAAGCCGAGCTCCCATCAGATTGGCGCAAAAATGAACGCGCAAGCAATCAGCGGTTAATTTTGTCTCAAGTCTTCTCATGTGCCCCCGCAGGCTCTAAAATGGTCGGCAAGTAGGGAGGTGTCCATGTCGATCGAGTGCCGCATACTCGTCGTGGAGGACGATGAGTTATTGACTGAAGCGTTGCGTGAGCAATTCGCGCTGCATGAAGAGTTTGAGATCACGGTCGCGCGAACCGCGGCGGCGGCGATTGATCTGGTGGGCCAGGCCGAGTTTGATCTCATTCTGCTCGATGTCGGCCTGCCCGACCAAGACGGGCGCGAAACGTGCAAAATTTTGCGCCGCCAGAAAGTCTCGGCACCCATCATCATGTTGACAGGCGCGGCAACCGAGGCCGACACGATTTTGGGGCTGGATGCCGGTGCCAATGATTATGTCACCAAGCCGTTCCGCTTCGGCGTGTTGCTCGCGCGCATTCGCGCGCATTTGCGCCAGTTCGAAACCAGCGATGCCGCCATTTTGCATTTTGGCCCGTATGACTTCAGGCCGTCGGTCAAGCAGTTGACCACGCAAGCCGGAGATAAAATTCGCCTGACCGAGAAGGAGGCGAATATTTTGAAGTTTTTGTATCGCGCCAGCGCCGAAACGGTGTCGCGCGAAACCTTGTTGCACGAAATATGGGGCTATAACGCGCAGATCACCACGCACACGCTGGAGACGCATATTTACCGGCTGCGCCAGAAAATCGAGGCCGATCCGTCAAACGCCAAATTGCTGGTCACCGAAGATGGCGGTTACAGGCTGGTTACCGCGGATCAGTAAAAACCGGCTCCAGCGCGTCACGCGCCGGATAGCCGCTGGCAAATTCTGCCGGCATGCGGCAGGCGCGCCCGGTGGAAATTTTTATCGTGGCAAAATCGCTCATGGCAAAAGCCAGTGTTGTGCCAGTTCCTTGCAGGCAAATTTGAAAGCGTCGCCGTAGGCGCAGGCGCGCGTCATTGGCGGTAATCCAGGTTGCCACAAGCGCGGTCGCCTCCGGCGGGCAGGCCGCGCGATAATCAATTTCGTGGCGGGTCACAACAAACCCGCAATCGCGGTCGCGATAGGCGGCGAAATCAAACCCCAGCGCTTTGGAGTGTGCCCATGCCGCGCGCGCGATCCAGCCCAGATAAACAACATTATTAACGTGACCGAAATCGTCAATGTCGGCGTCGCGCACGTCCACTGCGAGCACAAACGGGTCGGGCGCAATGAATTCTGCATTATCTTGGGTGGGTTTATTCATGCCCTCTCCTAACACGGCCCGGGTCCATGCGTCACGCGCCTTGAATTTCATGGGCCGCGTGTCTAACCTCTTAAAGTCTGCACCCCACGAAATTCAGGAGTTCGCATGAGCGCGCCCGCCCAAATGCCCGAACAGATTGGTCAAGCCCGCGACGGCTTCACAACGGAGGCCGAAAACTGGCCGCCAAATGTCAAATCGGCGCATAAAAAACCTTCTCCGACATCGGCGCATCTGGGGCTCGAATTGCTGGCGGTCAACCAGCAGGCCGGAATTGTCGAAATGGCGTTCGATGCCACCGACAAGCTGTGCAACAAATGGGGCGGCATTCAGGGCGGCAATGTTGCCGCCATGCTGGACGATGCTATGGCGTTTGCCATTGGCCTCAACCTTGACTGGGGGCAAATTAGCCCAACATTAGAGATAAAGGTGTCGATGCTCGCGCCTGCACGCCCGGGGCGCATCTTGGCTGTCGGGCGGGTTTTGCGGCGGGGCCGGTCGGTCGGCTTTGTCGAGGGCGAGCTTTACGATGCCGAGGGGCGTCTGCTGGCGACCGGATCGTCGACGGCAAATTTTGTGACGCTCAAAAAACCCGATTCCTGATACGCAAACAAATAGGGCGGGACCAAAGGGAGACAGATTATGACGCATTTAAATCCACCGGATGCGGCGGCGCTGGACGAGGTCAAGGCCGAGCTGGATTTTGTTGCCGCGGCCATGGGATTTGAGCCGAACTCGATGAAAATCATGGCACACCGGCCCAATATTTTGCGCGGGTTTCTGGCGCTGATGGGCGCGGTTATCGGCCCAGATGCGGTTTTGGAGCCCGGCCTCAGGCAAATGGTCGCCCATGTTGCCAGCAGCGCGGCGGGGTGTCGGTATTGTCAGGCACATACCGCGCATGGTGCCGACCATGCCGGCGTGTCGCCGGAAAAAATTGAAGCCCTATGGTCGTATGCTGACAGCCCGCTTTTCACCGAGGCCGAGCGCGCCGCCCTATCGCTGGCGCAAGCTGGCGGCAGCGTGCCGAACCAAACCGAGGCCGCGCATTTCGATGCGGTCAAAGCGCATTTTAGCGACGCCGAGATTGTCGAGATTACCGCCGTTATCGCCGCGTTCGGCTTCCTGAACCGATGGAATGACACGCTGGCGACGCCGCTGGAAGACAGCCCGCTGGCATTTGCACAAGCCAGTTTGGGCGCGTCCGGCTGGACGGCTGGCAAGCATGAATAGCGGCGAATAGGCAGTTTGTTATGCGCGTATCATCCCCCACTCCGAAAATGCACAAAAAAGACTGGCGCCTGAACGAGGTCACAGACGAGTTGAACGCGCGTCCGTTTCCGCGCTTTGGGCTGCCGACAAATATTTTCCGGCTGTGCGCTGCCGGGCCGGATGCGTTTATCTCGATACAAGCGTCGCTGTCGGAATTATTGCCCGATGTCGATTGGGACACGGCCGAACAGGGCAAGCTCATTCGCGGCACGCTGGGCAATTTGCGGGTCAATATTGAGCGGCATACGGAATTTGTTTCGGTCACGATTATCGATGCTGACGGCGCCGAGCAGTCAGCCGCCAAGCATTTGCCTGATGACTGGGCGCAGCGTCTGTCCGGCGAAATTGTCGTTGCGGTAGATTGCCTGTGCCGCCCGCGCGGGGGTGGCACCGAAGGCTGGACATGCGCCAGCCAGTTGGAGGGTGGGCTGGCCTCGGCGTTTTTCGATTTCAAAGTGGCCGAAGACGGACACACCAAAATTTATCTGGAGTTCGACCCGCAAACAGATGTGCGCGACATTGGCCGCGTGGCGCTGCAAGTGCTGGAGATCGAGACTTACAGATCGTTTGCCGCTCTGGGTCTGCCGGATGCGCGCGCCGCCCAAACCGAGCTGATCGGCATTGCGAGCCGCATTCCACAAACGCCGATCGGCTTTGACGACCCAGCACTGGCCGAGGGGCGCTTTGCCGAACTGTCAACGCTGGCCGCCGAATTGGAAGAAATATGGCGCGCCACCTCTTTTCGCTTCAGCGCGTGTCAGGCCTATTGGGCACTGGTGCAGGCGCGCCTCGCCTCATTGCAAGAAACCCCGCTGGACAGCCGCCTGACCGTGGGCGCGTTTCTTGAACGCCGCTTGCGCCCGGCCGTGGCGACCTATCAGTCAACCGAACGCCAGCGCCATGATTTGGCCGAGCAGGTTGGCAATATGGCGACTTTTTTGCAAACGCGGATCGAGTTGGGGCTGCAACGCCAAAACGCTGAATTGCTGGCCTCGCTCAATCGCGGCACCGAGCGGCAATTGCGCCTGCAGCGCACGGTTGAGGGCGTGTCGGTGGTCGCCATCAGTTATTATACGGTGAATTTATCGCTCTANCCCGCCGCTTGGTTGGTCGAAAAATTCCCGCTTGTTGACGGTGTTGTCGTGCGGGCCGTGCTGGTCGGTGTGATCGTGCCGGTGGTCTGGCTGCTCATCCGGCGGCTATTGCGCTTTACCGAGCCCGAAGACGCGGGCTAGTGCCGCCGCCGTATTTTGCGCGGGCGCGGTAAAACCCTGCCGGTTTAAGACGTATTTAACAGTGAAACCCGTTTTGTCTCCGCGCCCAAGGCGAAAAGCTTTNTGCGCGNAAGGCTTTCTGTGCGGTCGTGCTTTCGTGTTATGGTGAGCATCGAAAAAAAAGGTGTCGGNATGTTGTGTAAGCGCATTTTAGTGTCGCTTGGTCTGGTTTTCATTTGCGTGCAAGCGCATGCGGGAGATGTCAATCGTGCGTTTGCCGCCGCGCAAGGCGGCGATTTTGAAACCGCGATGGATGAATGGATGCCGTTGGCCCAACAGGGCTTTGCGCGCGCGCAATATAATATTGGCGTCATGCACGAAATGGGTGAAGGCGTGCCGCAATATTATAAAACCGCGGTTAAGTGGTACACGCTGGCCGCAAAGCAGGGATATATATTCGCACAATACAATCTGGCGTTGAAATACTTCAATGGCAATGGTGTCGCCAAAGACCGCAATGAGGCCGTCAAATGGTACACGCTGGCTGGCGAGCAGGGCCATGTGAAGTCGCAATATAATCTGGCGGTGATGTATGACACGGGCGACGGCATTCCTGAAGATAATGCCGCAGCGCTCAAATGGTACACGCTGGCCGCCAATCGCGGCCATATCAAAGCGCAATATAATCTCGGCCTGAAATTCGATAATGGCACCAATGTGCTGGAAGACGACGAGACGGCGTTTAACTGGTTCAAGCTGGCCGCCGACCAAGCGGACGGGCGCGCCGAATATCAACTGGCCTCAATGTATGACCGCGGCGAGGGCGTCGCGCAAAGCTATGCGGCTGCCATTTTGTGGTATACGCGCGCGGCGCAAAAAGGCTTTGCCAGNGCCCAGTTCAATTTGGGCTTGAAATATGATGTCGGGCTCGGCGCGCCGGAAGATGATGAACTGGCAACCCAATGGTACACGCGNGCCGCCGAGCAGGGCCATGTCAAATCGGATTATAATCTGTCGGTTCTCAGCGAGGGCACGGGCACAAGCGTTTTAGAAGATGACCGGTTTACAGCGGAATGGCGGCGGCTGGAAAAGGAAGAAAAATATAAAAACGTCGAGTTTAATCCGGATTTTCAGGCGTTGGTGATCCGGCAGGGGCGCGCTTCGGGCCGCGATACGGCCGAATGGTATGCCATTAAGCGCGAGGTAGAAGACCTTNCGCCGAAGCTGGGTCTGGCGGAAAAATATACCGAACGAAACCAGATTTTGGGCAAAAACACGACGCCGGAAGCGTGGTTTACGCCAACAGCCGAGCGCGGCAGCCCGAACGCGCAGTTCAGTCTGGCACTGGTTTATGATCTGGGCGAAGGCGTGGCCGAAGACGACGCCACGGCGGCGCGCTGGTACACCCAAGCCGCCGAGCAGGGCCATATTGAGGCGCGATATAATCTAGGTCTAGCCTATGACCGGGGCGCGGGCGTTAGCGAGAGCGATGAAACCGCCGTCTCATGGTATTTGCTGGCTGCCGAGCAGGGCGACATGAAATCGCGGTTTAATTTGGGCGTGAAATATTCATTGGGCAGCGGCGTTGCCAAAAACGATGAAACCGCCTTTGCGTGGTACACGCTGGCCGCCGAACAGGGCATGGCGCGCGCGCAGTATAATCTGGGCTTGGCTTATGATACTGGCCGCGGGGTGTCCGAAGACCAAAGCCTGGCGGTGAAATGGTACCGCCGCGCCGCCGAACAGGGCGATGTGAACGCGATGTTCAATCTGGGTGTGAAAAACGAGGCCGGCAAGGGTCTGCCGCAGAATTTCGAAAAAGCCGTCGCGCGCTATATGCAAGCGGCTGAAGCCGGGCACGCCAAGGCGCAGTATAATCTGGCGCTGAAATATTTCACTGGCGAGGGCGTCAAGCGCAGCAACATACGCGCGCATATGTGGGCAAATATTGCCAGAGCCAATGATGTGCCGCGCAGTAAAAAACTGCTCGATATCATTGTGCGCGAAATGACGCCGCAACAAATCACGACCGCCCAAAAACGCGCGCGCGATTGTTCGGAAAAACAACTGGCCGGCTGCTAAAGCCGCGCGGTCAAATTATCGGTTAATGATGATGGTCGCAGTCTAGGCTTCTGCAAAGCTTGTAATTGCGAATATGGGCCAGCGCAATAAATGTGGCGCCCAGCAAGGTTGTGACGCGCTCGCCGTTTTCGCCAAGCAGCGCGTGTCCGGCGAGGGCGGTAAAAACCAAAAAGCCCAGCCCCATGCTGCCAGCAACCAGAACAGTTTTATTTTTATGTTGGCCGCAGCCCAGCGACAGGCCAAACGCGCTGAGCGGTATGACCGCCCAAAGCAGCCAGACATGGAACGCCTCAGCGCCCAGAAACGAGGCACTGATGGCCGGAAAAACCCCGATCACAAACGGCAGCGCAATGCAGTGAAGGGCGCAGATGGTCGACGTTGAAGCAGCGAACTTGTCAGCCAGCCCGATATATTCCGTTTTGATNGCCATGTGCCGAAACCCGAAGTGTTGATTGAGATTGCTGAAATTCAAGCAGAAAAGAACGCGTGGTACAAGCCTAAGATGCAAGTCAGACACCGGTTGAGGGTGCGCAAAACTTGGCTTTTTTCTGGAGCGGGCGATGAGATTCGAACTCACGACCCCAACCTTGGCAAGGTTGTGCTCTACCCCTGAGCTACGCCCGCATCGCAGAAACTTCCGACCAATCGGAGAGGCGTGTTATGCACCATCGGCATGAATTTGACAAGCCCCGCGCTGCGGCAATATCTGGGGTTGGCAATCGGTTGTAAAAGCCCCATCTTAGAAGCGAAAGGAACTTCCATGGACACGATTTCCCCGACGCCGGACGCTGGTGATGGTGCTGATGCTGGTGCCACGATTGTCGATGTGACAACCGAGAGCTTTATGGCTGATGTCATTGAGGCTTCGGCAACGCAGCTTGTTCTGCTGGATTTATGGGCCCCATGGTGCGGGCCGTGCAAGCAGTTGACGCCATTGCTCGAGCAGGTCACCGCGCAGGCCAATGGCGCGGTGCGTCTGGCGAAGATGAATATTGACGAGCATCCCGCCGTCGCCCAGCAATTGCAGGTTCAGTCGATTCCGGCGGTTTTCGCGTTCAAAGATGGCCGCCCGGTCGACGGCTTTATGGGCGCGCTGCCCGAAGGCCAGATCAAGGAGTTTGTGGCGCGGCATTTGGATGATGATTTGGCAGCGTCGCCGGTCGAAGAAATGCTCGCCATGGCCGCCCACGCCATGGATCAAGGCGACATGGCAGCCGCCGCACAAGCCTACGGCCAAGTGCTGGAACAAGACCCGGCCCATAGCGGCGCGATTGCCGGGCTTGCCCAGGCGCATTTTGCCGCTGGCAATCTTGACCAGGCCGAGCAAATTCTTGCTATGGCCCCTGAAAATTCAACCGACCCTGAAATTGCCGCNGCCCGGGCGACGCTGGCGCTGGCGGCAAAATCCGACGCGCTGGGCGATGATACAAACGCCCTTATGGAGACGCTGGCCGCCGACCCGAACAATCATCAGGCGCGCTTTGACTTGGCACTGGTTTATCACGGTGCTGGTGAGCGCGCCGAAGCCATGGACGCATTGCTGGAAATTATTGCCCGCAAGCGCGATTGGGAAGACGAGCGCGCGCGCAAACAATTGCTTGAATTTTTCGACGCTTATGGCGCTGGTGACGAGCTTGTCGCGGCGGCGCGCCGGCGGCTGTCATCAATTTTGTTCAGTTAGTCATTTTTCTCAGTTAGCCATTTTCTCAGTTAGGAAGCTTTATGCCTGCTTTTTATGAAACCGTTGACGACTTGCCCGAGCGGCTTCCGGNATTTCCGCTGGGAGNGGCGCTGGTGTTTTCCCGCGGGAGGCGCCGNGCCTNTTGCCGCGCGGCCAGCTGCCGCTGAATATTTTCGAACCGCGTTATTTGTCGATGTTCGAAGACGCGCTGGGGCGCGGGCGGGTGCTGGGTATTATCCAGCCCGGCGACGAGGCAGCCGAAGACGGCGCGCCGCTGCAGCAGGTTGGCTGTGTGGGGCGCATCACATCTTTTAGCGAAACCGAAGACGGGCGCATGATTGTGAGCCTGACTGGTGTAGCGCGTTTCCGCGTGCAACAGGAATTACAAGTGCTGACGCCCTATCGTCAGGTCGAGGCTGATTACGGCCCTTATGGTAGTGATCTGATCGCCGATATCGGCGCGCTTGATGTCAATCGAGACGGGCTGGTCGATGTGCTGCGGCGCTATCTGGAAGCCAATAATATGTCGGCTGACTGGGACGCCATCGAGCAATCCGGCAATGAGGCGCTGGTCAATTCCCTGTCGATTATCAGCCCTTATGGGTTGAAGGAAAAACAGGCCCTGCTGGAAGCTGAGAGCATTGCCGAGCGCACCGAGATTTTAATTGCGCTGACGGAAATGGTGCTGGCGCAAATGGCGATGGCGACCGGCAGCAACGATAATTCCGTGCAATAAGCCCAAAATAGTGAGCCCAAAAATAGCGAGCAGAAAATGAGTGACAAAGACCCCGCCGCGCCCAATGCACAAGCTCCTGATAAGGCGCTGCTTGAAATGCTGGTCTGTCCGGTGACGCGCACGCCTTTGCGCTATGACGCCGAGGCGCATGAACTGGTTTCGGAGGCGGCGAAGCTGGCATATCCGATCCGCGACGGCATCCCGATTATGTTGCCCGAAGAAGCACGCCCGCTGGAAGCTTAACGCTGTTTTTTCGTATCCGCTGCATCGGGCGGCGGCATGTCGTCAAGCGGGGATGCGGCAAATAGGCCCGAAAGCGGCCCCAGCCCCTGATCGGCCTGACGCCGAAACGCATCTTTTAATTTGGGATAAGTATTTGCGATAAACCCGACGCCGCGCATGCCCGCCGCGGCCAGTGCGCGGGCGGGCGTTGGGCCAGAAAATATCTNCGCCAGTGCGTGCGTGCCAAAAGCACCGGCCAGCGCATCGGCGCGGCGCAGGCGGGCATAATTTTCAAGCATGGTCGCGTCACCATAATCAAGCCCCAGCCGGCGGGTTTCGGTTAGCGTGTCGACCAGCGCGCCAATATCGCGCAAGGTGAGGTTCATGCCCTGTCCGGCGAGCGGATGAATGACATGCGCGGCCTCACCCACCAGCGCCAGGCGCGGGCCGATAAACGCTTCGGCGATTTGTGCCTTGAGCGGCTGGTGCGCGCGCGCGCCAATGAGGTGCATCTGTCCGAAGGGTTCGCGCGCGGCGGCGTTAAGTTCCGCGTTGAACACGCTTTCATCGCACGCCGCCAGCGCTTGGGCTTTGCGCGCTGGCAATGACCAGACAAGCGCCGCCCAGTCAGGCTTTGGCAAGGGCAAAAGAGCGAGCGGCCCGTCGGGTAGGAAAACCTGCCGCGCCACCTGACCATGCGGTGCGCCAAGGGCTATTTCGGCTGTGAGTGCCGCGCAATCGTAATCATGGTGCAGGCAGGAAATTCCGGCGCGTTGGCGCCACACGGACTGCGCGCCGCTGNCATCGACCAGCAGGGCGGCACGAATTTGCGCGCCGTCAGCAAAGGTCAAAATGCCGGTGCGCGCATCGAAATCGGTTGGCGCGGATGCCGTTTCCGATGCTGGCGCTTGATCTGTAAGAGCTGGGCAGGCCTGCAAGCTAGCGGCAATNGCGGCGGTTAAATCCGTTACGCTAACAATATGCGACACGATATCGACTGGCGGGCCATCAACTGTCTGGCTAGAACTTGCGGCAAAGCGCAGGGGCAGATCTCTATCATTTGGCCCGCCTACGGCAATATCGGCCACCGGCGCATGCCCGGCCTCAAGCCGCTGCCAGACGCCCAAAGCCTCCAAGCCGCGCCGCGCGCCGGGGCTCAAGGCCAATACGCGCTGCCATGTCGGTGTGTGCTGGTCGTTGGCGGGCTGTTCGGGGTTTGTCGGCTTGTCAGGCGACGCTTGCGCGGCCTCGGCCCATACCGAAAAGCCGCTATCTGCCAGCGCCAGCGCAGCCAGCGCAGCCGAATTGCCCCGCCCCATCACGGCCACATCATATCTTGGCAAGTTTTGCGGNCTAGGCGCACCGCTGGTTTCGGTTTTGGCTGTCATGCNCGCCACCCTGCCCCATTCGGCGTCCAGCGTCTAGTCTGCAGTGTTCGCGCAAGGGTTGGGGGTCAAACGGCGAAATTTTGCACAATTAATATGCAAGCCCCTTTTGCCGTGATTAAAATTTATGCAAACGCGCCAAAGGGCCCGGGCACCAAAAAATGAAGCCAGTCAAATCAGAGGCTTGCACGCGGGCGGGCGGCGGCATAGTTCTTGCTGATAAACCCTATTATTGAGGGAGAACTCAAATGGAAAATAATATTGTAGGCGGCGACGTCTTCTTTTTGCTCATGGGCGCGATTCTGGTGTTTGCCATGCATGCAGGCTTCGCTTTTCTGGAAGTGGGCACGGTGCGTGAGAAAAATCAGGTCAATGCCATGGTCAAAATCATTTCCGATTTTGCCATGTCGACCATTGCCTATTTCTTCATTGGCTATTCGGTCGCCTATGGCGTCGATTTTCTGGCCGGTGCATCGGTCATTAGCGGCGGGGAGGAAACCGAAACTTTCGGACCGCAGGGTTTGACGCTGATTAAATTCTTCTTTCTGCTGACATTTGCCGCCGCCATTCCGGCCATTATTT
The DNA here is from genome assembly GCA_002689195.1 of Rhodobiaceae bacterium. GTDB lineage: Bacteria > Pseudomonadota > Alphaproteobacteria > RS24 > RS24 > UBA7378. The sequence goes on from NZFC01000020.1 coordinate 19,091, forward strand.
CCGGCGGCATTGCCGAGCGCGCGCGCTTTGTACCGCAATTGCTCGCATCGGGTGCCATTGTCGCGGTGGTCTATCCGGTTTTCGAAGGCATGATCTGGAACGGCAATTTCGGTTTTCAGGCATGGCTCGAAGAAAGTTTCGGTGCCAGTTTCCACGACTTCGCCGGTTCGGTCGTCGTGCACGGCGTTGGTGGCTGGCTGGCTTTGGCCGCTGTCATTATGCTGGGCGCACGCACCGGACGCTATGGCGATCGCGGAACGGCGTTTCCGCCCTCGTCAATCCCGTGGTTGGCACTGGGCAGTTGGCTTTTGTGCATTGGCTGGTTCGGCTTCAACGTCGTCAGCGCACAATCGCTGGAAGGCGTTTCTGGTCTGGTCGCGGTCAATTCGCTGATGGCGATGGTCGGCGGCATTCTCGCCGCGCTGATCGTCGGGCGCGCTGACCCCGGCTTTGTCCACAATGGCGCTTTGGCGGGTCTGGTGGCCGTGTGTGCGGGCTCCGATGTGATGCACCCGATCGGCTCATTGATCACTGGCGGCGTTGCCGGTGTATTGTTTGTCTATTTCTTTGTGCTGTGCCAAGAGCGCCTCAAAATCGACGATGTGCTGGGCGTGTGGCCGTTGCACGGGCTGGCTGGAGCATGGGGCGGCCTTGCCGCTGGCATTTTCGGCTCGCAAGCGCTTGGTGGTCTTGGCGGGGTAAGTTTTGCCTCGCAACTGGTCGGCACGCTGGCCGGGTGCAGTTTTGCGCTTGTGTGCGGGTTCATTGTCTATGGTGGATTGAAAGCCTTTATGGGCATTCGCATGAGCGAGGAAGATGAGCAGGCTGGTGCCGATCTCTCCATCCATAAAATTGCGGCGCGTCCGGAAGCGGGTATTTCCCGATAACACCGGCAGCAAAATAATTGGCCTCTCAAAAGCCGCTTTGACCGCCAGGCGATAGACGCGGTAATGTAGGGCAGGCTGATTCGCGGAAAGCCCGTGAAGCATCGTGCTTCGCGGGCTTTTTTTGGAGGTGCCCATGCAAAATCGCCTTGGCTCGGATGGCTCTGGTGCTGNCCGTTTTAGCGCCCTGCCGCGCTCGCCCTTTGCCCGATTGCGCGCCTTGCTGGACGATGCAACCCCGCCGCAAGCGCCGGTGTCGCTGGCGATCGGGGAGCCGCGCCACGCGCCGCCTCCGGCGGTGCTGGACGCTCTGGCCGCCGCGCGCGACAGCTATGCCAAATATCCGCCCATCGAGGGCACGCCCGACTGGCGCCACGCGGTCGCCGGTTGGTTGACCCGTCGGTTCGATTTGTCGGACGCCCTGTTTGAGGAAACCACACAGATTTTGCCGGTTAATGGCACGCGCGAGGGGTTGTTCATGGCCGCGCAAATCGCGCCGCAAAAACCGGACGGTGTGGTGCTGATGCCAAACCCGTTTTATCAGGTATATGCCGCCGCCGCGCTCGCCGCCGGTGCCAGTCCGGTATATTTGCCAGCCAATGCAGGCACAGGCCACCTGCCCGATCTGGATGCGCTGGATGACGCTTTATTGGCGCGCACGCAGGCGTTTTATTTCTGCTCGCCCGCCAACCCGCAAGGCGCGGTGGCCGATGCGGGCTATCTTGCGCGCCTTTTAGAGCTGGCGCGCGCGCATAATTTTCTGCTGGTGNTCGATGAGTGTTATGCCGAAATTTACGACGCGACGCCGCCGCCATCGGCGCTCCAGCTGATGCAGGCCGCTGGCGATAATGACCTGCCGGTTATTGTGTTCCATTCGCTGTCGAAACGCTCAAACCTGCCGGGCTTGCGCTCGGGCTTTTGCGCGGGCGGCCGCAGCGCCATGCGCGCGCTGGCGGCTTTGCGCGCCATTGCGGGCCCGCAATCACCCCTCGCCGTGCAGGAAGCGGCGGCACTGGCATGGTCGGATGACGCCCATGTGCAGGCGAACCGCCAGAAATATCGTGAAAAATTTGATGTCGCCGAAATGCTGTTTGCCGGCGCTTATGATTTTTACCGACCGGCTGGTGGGTTTTTCCTGTGGCTCAATGTCGGCGCGGGCGAAGCGGCGGCGCGCCATTTATGGACGACCCAAGGGGTGCGGGTGCTGCCTGGTGCTTATCTTGCGCGCGCGGGCGCGGGCGGCGATAATCCGGCCAGCGCCTATATTCGCGTGGCGCTGGTTGACGAGCAGGAGACAATGACAGCAGCACTAAAACGGCTTAAAGACGGGCTGGAAAGTTTTAACCCTGCCACCAAAGGAGCCGCCTGATGGGGTTGGCTGAACGCGCACGCTCACAAATCTCCGCTCTGACGGCTGCGGCCACACCGCGCCTGCGCCAAGGTTCGGGCGTGCTGGCGTTAGCAGGCTTGGCGGTCGCGGGAATGGCGCTGTTGAGCCATGACCCANCCGACCCCAGTTTTAATGTCGCCGCCGACGGGCAGGCCAAAAACTGGTTGGGCTTTTGGGGCGCAGCGTTTGCCGATTTCACCTATCAAATGTTGGGCCATGCCGTGTGGTTTGGCTTTATTCCGCTGGCGGCGGCGGGCTATCGTGCGATTACACGCGAACCGCTCAACATGGCGTATTTAAGGCGTTTTCTGGCTATTTTGTCGGTTTTGCTGGCCGCCGCGGTGCTGGCACTCATTCCCGCTGGACGCGATGCCGGTGCGCCGTTTCCCGGTGGCGCGCTGGGCCAGCTTCAGGCGCGCGCCATCCAGCCACTTCTGGATATGGCCGGCATTCAACCGGCAACACCGGTCGCATTTTTCATAATGCTTANCGGTCTGGCGCTGGCTTTGGTTCTGGCGCTTCTCGCCGGTGGCTGGCTGCGGCGTGCCGGACAGGTTTTGTGGCATGCTACTAGGGCTGCCGCGCGCCTGCCGCAAATATTGCGAGGTCTGCCGAGCGGGGTGGCCGATTGGCGCGCGCGTCTGCTGGGCGGGCTGATGCCGCGCCTCAGAGCTGCACCCGCTGAAGACCTTGCGGACGCCAACGAAGAGCCTGCTTATGAGCCTGCCAACATTGCCGACGCCGCACCGGATGACGCCGATATCGGCGCTGTCACAAGCGTTCAGGTCGATGACAAAAAGACGGCGCCGCGCCGTGGGCGCCGCGTCACCCGCGAAGCCCAGACCAGCCTCAATCTGGACGCCTCGACACCGTTTGAATTGCCGCCCTTGCGCCTGTTGACCGAGCATCGCCCGCCACGCCAGTCGCGCGACCTCAGCAAGGATGCGCTGGAAGCCAATGCGCGCCTGCTGGAAACCGTGTTGGGAGATTTCGGCATTCGCGGCAAAATCGGTCGCGTGCGCCCGGGGCCCGTCGTCACCTTATATGAGTTGGAGCCCGCCGCAGGCGTGCGCTCGTCGCGCGTGGTTGGGCTGGCCGATGATATTGCCCGCTCGATGAGCGCGATTAGCTGCCGCGTAGCGCAGGTGCCGGGGGCCAATGTCATTGGCATTGAATTGCCCAATGCGGTGCGCGAGCTGGTCAGCTTGCGCGAATTGTTGGCTAGCGCCGATTTCGAAGGCGCAAAAGGCAAGCTGACACTGGCGCTCGGCAAGGATATTGGCGGCGCGCCAGTGATGGCTGATCTATCAAAAATGCCGCATTTGCTGGTCGCGGGCACCACCGGTTCGGGCAAATCAGTGGGCATCAACACCATGATTTTGTCGGTTTTGTACCGCATGACGCCGGAGCAGTGCCGCCTTATTCTGGTCGACCCGAAAATGCTTGAACTGTCGGTTTATGACGGTATTCCCCATCTGCTTGCGCCGGTCGTGACCGAGCCCAAAAAGGCCGTGGTTGCGTTGAAATGGGTGGTGCAGGAAATGGAAAACCGCTACCGCAAAATGGCGAAAATCGGCGTTCGGAATATTGAAGGCTTCAATGAACGCATGGGCGAAGCGCGGCGTACGGGCGAACAATTATCGCGCCGCGTGCAGACGGGCTTTGACCCCGATAGCGGCGAGGCGGTGTTTGAAGAAGAGATTATCGAACCGGAAAACCTGCCCTTTATTATTGTCGTGGTCGACGAGATGGCCGACCTTATGATGGTGGCTGGCAAGGAAATCGAAAGCGCCGTGCAGCGTTTGGCGCAGATGGCGCGCGCGGCGGGCGTGCATCTCATCACCGCCACGCAGCGCCCGTCGGTCGATGTCATCACCGGCACCATTAAGGCAAATTTCCCAAGCCGCATTTCGTTTCAGGTGACGTCGAANATCGACAGCCGCACCGTGCTTGGCGAACAGGGCGGCGANCAATTGCTGGGCCAAGGNGACATGCTTTATATGGGCGGCGGCGGTCGCATTGGGCGCGTGCACGGGCCGTTTGTTTCAGACGNCGAAGTGGAAAAAGTCGTNCGGTTTTTAAAACGCCAAGCCNCCCCNGATTATATCGAGCANGTGACNGCCGAGCNGGAAGAAGAAGCCAGTGTTGGCNNNNCGGCCAGCGGCGACACGCTCTATGATCAGGCGGTTGCGATTGTNACGCGCGATGNNCGCGCGTCCACCAGCTATGTGCAGCGGCGTCTGCAAATCGGCTATAACCGCGCAGCGCGNCTGATTGAGCAGATGGAAGAAGAAGGCGTCATNAGCGCGCCAAACCATGCCGGCAAACGCGAAGTNTTGGCCGGAAAGCATTGAATATGANNAGNAATTTTCCCNGTTTTACCGGCTGGTTCAGCCAATTTANCGCAATTTGGNTCTTNGCCTGCGCGCTTTTAATAATGTCGGTCNCAAGCCCTGTGCGNGCNGCTAGTCTTGCCGATATCAATGCGGCGCTGGCCGATATGGGGGACTTATCGGGGCAATTTGTTCAATCGAGCNCNGGTGGGGAAACCTTGCAGGGCGATTTNTTTCTNGCCCTNCCCGACCGGTTCCGTTTCGTNTACACGCAAGGCCGGGCACAAGGCGGGCAAAATGTCGTGACCTTGCGNGGTAACTGGCTGGTGGTNCANGAATTCCAAGGCGCGGAAGCCAATCGCTATCCGGTGTCGGCCACNCCGCTGCACTTGCTGGTCGACGGGCGAAGCCTGCACATTCGGCCATCGCAATTGGAGGCGCTCACNGAAAAAGGCGGCTCGATTGAAGTCGCTTTGCGCGACCCCGAAGGCGATGTTCCGGGGCGTCTGGTTTTGATCTTTGACAGCAANACACTGGCGCTGCAGGGCTGGCGTCTGCTTGATATACAGCAGCAGCGCAGCACGGTATGGTTGCACAATGTCACCCGACATGCGCGCCTAGCGGAAGNNAATTTTCGTATTGATGAATCCATAGCCGAGGNTGAAGACGAATGACCGCCGGAAATTTTCCGCCCAATGAAGCCGATNATGACGAATGGCNCCCCGACGCCGAAAGCCTGAACGCGCTGGAGGCTGAAATCCCCACGCTCGCGGCCTTGCGAGGTTTTGCCGATGAAGCGNGTCGCCANCCTTGGTTCACCGAACTGGGCGAACCGCTTGGCGACCCNGTCAAAGCCATGGCGCGCGCCTATCTTGACGGGCTNGGCTATCCCGNNGCCGAGGCCGCGCCNATGATGAACTGGGACGATGCGNTGGATGCCGCGCTGTCACTCGATATCAACAGCNCCGGCTGGGAGGCCGAAGAGCAGTTGCGCGCAGCCCTCGTTGATGCCGCGCTCACGCAAGTCAGCGAAGAGGGGCTTGGCGTGCTTTTGGCGCATCTGGCGGCGCAGCTTTCCGAAACCCTGCACGAACTGGCNGAGGAAGCACTNTATATGGCGGATGAATTGCCCGACCATGTCATTGATCTGGCTGTGGGTGCCGGCCAGCAGGCGGCGTATGGCGCGGCGCTGGTGCTGGCGGCCAGTGGCGCGCAGGANCCGGATGATGCGTCAGATGATGCACCGGACGATACAGCAGATNTTTTATCGCATCCGCTCATGTTGAAATACCGGCTGTTCGCCGCCGGACGCTGGCCGCTGACATTAACCGGCCANACGCTAAATATTTTCTGAACCGAAACGAAAGGGCCAAACCGCTCATGCGTGTTATCTCGTGGAACATCAATTCGGTGCGCCTGCGCGCCCCGCTTGTGGAAAAACTTATTACCGAGACGGCGGCGGATGTTNTCTGCCTGCAGGAAACCAAATGCCCCAATGACAGTTTTCCCGAAAAACTGTTTNACAAGCTTGGGTTTGCCNATATNGCAAANAACGGCATTAAGGGATATCACGGCGTGGCGACGCTTTCGCGCCTGCCCATGGTCGAGACGAATATTGTCACCTATTGCGACCGCACGGATGGACGCCACATTGAAACGGTTTTCGACANCGCCANCGGGCCCCTGCATATTCATAATTTTTATGTGCCTGCGGGCGGCGANGAGCCCGACCCNAAAATCAATGAAAAATTTGCCCATAAACTCNNCTTTCTNGATGAGATGGAGGCCAATTTNCGCNCCATNCGNCGGCAGAAAAAAGCCAAGCGGCAAATTCTGGTCGGGGATTTGAACATTGCGCCGGGCGAACATGATGTGTGGTCGTCCAAGCAGTTGAANAATGTTGTCAGCCATACTGCCGTNGAGATTGAGGCGCTGGCNCGCGTGCANGCNAGCCTGGACTGGGAAGATGTGTCGCGGCGCTTCGTNCCAGCTTCCGAAAAACTCTATAGCTGGTGGAGTTATCGCGCCCGCGACTGGGCGGCTTCNGACCGCGGGCGTCGGCTCGACCATATCTGGGTGACGCCCGCGCTTTTGGACGATGTGACCGGCTTTGAGATATTGCGCGATGCGCGCGGCTGGGAGCGACCATCCGACCANGCGCCGGTGGTGCTGGATGTGAGCTGAATGTGAGATAAGGCCAGCATTTGCGGCCATCCGCCNCGCTTGCAAGTTTCNAGATGACCCACTAACGTTCAAANAGGTTTTGGGAGAACGAAACAATGTTGNNNACATATTCACCTTCATGGATGACGGAAGATTTGGAAATTTTCAAAGACGCCGTNAANAAATTTTATACCCGCGAATTTGCGCCCCATAGCGATCGCTGGACNAAGCAGGGCAGTGTCGACCGCGACGCTTGGTATAAGGCTGGNNAAGCGGGGATTTTATGCGCCTCGATACCGGAAGAATATGGCGGCGGCGGCGGCACTTACGCCCATGAAGCCATTTTGACGGAAGAAATGGAGCGCTGCGGGGTTGCGGGCTTTGGCAATACTGTGCATTCGCTCATCTGCGCGCATTATTTCAACGCCTATGGCACGGAAGAACAAAAACGCAAATGGCTGCCCAAAATGGCGAGCGGCGAGTTTGTCTGCGCGATTGCGATGACCGANCCCGGCACCGGCTCCGACCTGCAATCNGTCAANACGCGCGCCACCAAGCAGGGCAACCAATATGTCATTAACGGCTCCAAGACATTTATTTCCAATGGTCAGCAGGCGGATCTGNTTATTGTCGTTGCCAAGACCGACCCCGANCAGGGCGCGAAGGGCATTTCGCTGATGATTGTGGAAACTGNCGAGGCGGACGGGTTCCGGCGCGGACGCAATCTCGACAAAATGGGCCAGCACGCAGCCGACACATCCGANTTGTTTTTCGACGATGTNAAAGTNCCNACCAGCAATTTGCTCGGCGNCGAAGANGGCCAAGGCTTTTACCAGCTCATGCAACAATTACCGGCAGAGCGGCTGATTATCGCCAATCAGGGNGTTGGCGCGATCGAGCGCGCCATTCAGCTNACNGTTGATTATACGCGNGAGCGCAAAACCTTCGGCAATGCGGTGTTCGATTATCANAACACCCAGTACAAGCTNGCCGAGTGCAAGGCAACNTGGATGGCGGCGCGCGCCATGGTCGACCAGCTGGCCGAACAGCTTATGCGCGGCGAGCTTGATGCCAATTCAGCCGCCGCCGCGAAGTTTTGGGTGAGCGAGCGTCAATGCGAGATTATCGACACCTGCCTGCAGTTCTTCGGTGGCTATGGCTATATGGACGAATATCCGATCAGCCGCATGTACACGGATGCGCGCGTTCAGCGCATTTATGGCGGTTCGAACGAGATTATGCGTATGTTGGTGGCCCGCGCGCTTTAGGCGGGCCGCTTTTTTTCATTCGGTAGTTTTTCAAAAGAGGCTGGCAAAATGCGATTAACCTTTGCACACGCTGTTAGGCGCGCCGCGCCTGTCATATTTCTGTCATTAATTTTGCCGGTCGCCGCTTTGAGCCAAGAGGCGGCTGAAATCGCGACAGAAGTTGCGACAGAAGTTGCGGCGGAAACAGTTGTAGAAGAAGCCGGCGCGCAAACAGAAGACGCGCAAACGGAAGAAGAAGGCGGCTTCTGGTCGCTCTTATTCAATAAGGGCGGCGTTGTGACATGGATTATCGCCATGTTGTCGGCCATTGGCCTGCCCATTGCGGCGGTGAAATTTGTGCAGTTTCTGCGAATGGAAATTTGGCGTCCCAAACATGTCGAAGCCGCGATGATGCGTTATCGCGCCGGTGATGTGCGCGGGCTGTCCGGTGATTTGGAAGATATCGCGCACCCCGCTGCGCCACTCATAGCTTTTGCAATTGCCGAGGCCCATCGCGGTGGCTCGAAGGGCGAGGCCGGAGAATTGCTGCGCGAAGAGGCATCGCGGCGCGCGCAATATCTTTTGCGGCATCTGGGCTCGAATATCTGGGTGCTTGAGCTGATCGCGGCGTCGGCCCCCTTGTTCGGGCTACTGGGCACGGTGCTTGGCATGATTGTCGCTTTCCAAGGCGTCGGTCAGGGCGTTGGCGGTGCTGACACGGCGCTGCTGGCTGCGGGCATTTGGGAAGCGTTGTTGACGACGGCGTTTGGTTTGGCGGTTGCTCTGCCGTTTTCCATTCTCGCCGCCGTTTTCAACAATGCCGTCGATAATACGCGCGACCTGTTAGAAGATGCGCTCACCGAAATCATGGTATGCAGCGCAACAGGCGCTTCCGCCAAGGGGTGAGGCCCATGCGGATCGACCGGCCAAAACGAACGCTGGAAGCCGTTGGGCTCACACCGCTCATCGATATGATTTTTCTGCTGCTGCTGTTTTTTCTGCTGGGGTCGGATTTTGCGCGGTTCTCCCAAAGCCAGCTTGCGCCGCCGCGCGGCACGGGTGGCTCTGAGGGCATGAGCCAGCCGGCCATCATCACGCTGGCTGAAACCGGCAAGCTGCAATGGAACGGCGCGGGCGTTACGCGCACACAAATTCAGGAACGCGCCGCCGAGCTTGTTGAAACCGATGCCGAGCAGCTTTTTGTGGTCATGCCGGCCGCGGCCGCCGAGGTGCAGCAAGTGGTTGGCGTGATGGATGATCTGGCGGCGGCGGGCGCAAGTGCCGTGACGCTGGAGCGTGATGTTTTCGATATTGATCTGGCGGATTTCTGAGGGCGGCATGAAAATCGACAGACCCAAACGCAAATTCAAGACCATTGATCTTCTGCCGCTGATCAATGTGGTTTTTCTGCTCATTTTGTTTGTGCTGATTGCCGGTCGCCCGACCACCGACCATCCCAGAGAGATCGAGGTGGCGCTCAGCACCCAAGAAAACCAATATGTCGCCGCGCCGTTTTCCGTGCGCCTTGGGGCAGATGACAAATTTTATCTGACGGGCGAGGCGCCCAAATCGCTGGCCGAAATTGCCGCGCGCGTGGCCGAAACAGGGGCTGGCGAACAGGGGCTGGCGGTTGAGTTAATTGCCGACCGGCGCGCGCATGCCGCCGCGCTGATGGATTTTCGCCAAGCCATGGCGAAGGCCGGTGTGGGCGAAATACGCATCAAAACCGAATTTAGAGCGGAGCAGGCAAATGGTGACTAGTCCCGCCCCGCAACCAAGCTGGCTGACACGGCTCAAAAACCTGCCGCGGCGTTGGTGGATTACGTTTTTTGCTGTTTCGCTGGTCGTGCATGTGATCGGCGTAGGCACGGTGCTGGTGCTGTTATTTGGCGGCGCGCGCGGTGGCGACGATGCGGCCGAAAGTCTGATTATTTCGGCTGCTGCCAACGCCCCGGAGAGCATTGATCTGGAATTGCCCGATCCGGGCGAGATTGAGCGCGAGGCCGAAGCCGAACTGGATTTGTCGGAGATCCTTGAGGTGCCGCTGGAAATTGATTTCAACCAGGTGATGATGGAAGCCGCCAGCACCGCGGCTATTGCGCCGGCCATGCCGGCACCGTCTGAGGCCGCAACGCAGCGCGCTGCGCCCGGCGGCGGCCTGATATCGGGCGTGCCGCAAACCTTTGCCGATTATATCCAGTATTTGCGGCAAACCGGTATTGATGTCGTGTTCGTGATTGATGCAACAGGCTCGATGGTTTGGGTGCATAATCGTGTGCGCGAACGCATCGAAGCCTTGTCGCAATATGTACGCAATCTGGTGCCGCTGGCGCGCTTCGGCGTGATTGCCTATCGCGACTATCAAGACCCGGAATTTGTGATCCGGCTGTCGCAGCCCAGCTTTGATATTGTCAAAGCCCGCAGTTTCATGAGCAAGCTTGACGCGCTTGGCGGTGGCGATATCCCCGAAGCCGTGACAGAGGCTCTGCGGCAGGCCGAAAATACCATTAACTGGCGCGCCGGGGCCCAGCGCGTGTTGATTGTTATCGGCGATGCGCCGCCGCACCGCTACGAGGCTGACGAGGCGCTGACGATTGCCGGACGCATGAACCGCCGCGGCGCACGCCTGTCGATTGTCGACTCGCGCGTTGAAGCCAATCGGAGTTATCTCGGGCGGACCGGTGGGCAAGGCGGGTTTAGTTTGCGGAGCCCCAGCTTGCGCCAGCAGGATGTGTTGCCCGCGTTTCGCGCGCTTGCCAAATCGGGCGGTGGGCTGGCGGTGACACTGGCGGCTGAACGCCAGTTGATGAAAACGCTGGCGCTGTTGATTTTTGACGACCGGTTCCATGATGAGCTGGCACCATTTCTGGCGAGTTTGGAATAAATCATGCGCTGTTTCCTTCCCGCTTTGGCGATTTTCTATCTTGCGGTCATGGCTCCGGCTGCGGCGTGCCGCCTGCCGCCGGAAGCTCTTTTGTCGCCGCCGGAAAAAATTCTGGCATCGCTCGATACGCAAGCCCAACCAGTACTCAAAGCCATGGATGATTTCGCCAGCGCTCTTGAGGCGTGTTATGACGCCCCAATGGGGCCGCTGGAACTTGCCGAGATCAGGAACGGTGCGGCGGCTTTGCGCGACCAGATAGATGGCGTGCGCGCCATGGCGGAAGCGCGCGTGCGGGGCAATGAATTAAATTTCGAAGCACTGTTATCGTCCGACCTCTGGCAGGATTTGGAAAGCCTGCGCGTGGCCGGAGCCTATGCGCTGGCTTGGGCGAACCTGTCGCGTGCGACACGCGAGATTAGCGCCGAAGCGCGGCGTAAAGCATTGGTCGGCGCGACCGAAGACATGCGCGCCCTGACGCTGGAGTTCAGCCATCCGGTGATTGTCCAGCGCGCCATGTATGGGCTGGCAACGGCACAAATTGAAGGCGGCGATGTTCCCGCTGCCATCGCGACGCTTGACCAGTTGAAAGCTTCATTGCAGCGCGGCGGGCAGAAACCGCTCGAAGAGGCCGTCAATTTATTTTATGGCGAAATAACCGCGCCCGGATACACGCCGCCCATTGTGTCGGCGGGCGCGGCGGCAACCCTTGAGCGAGATTTCTCACAAGAAGCCGGTGTGGCTGACCCGCAAATTTTGCGCGCGGCTGAGCAAGCCCTGAGTGCGGGCAAACCGGCCACCGAGATCGCCGCCGTGCTTGCCCCGGTTTTTGCGCCGGCTTTTGAGGGACAACCGGCCACGATCACAGCCGCTTTTGAATTTCTGGCGGGCGATAAAAAACTGCTGGCCGCCGCTGATTATCCGCCGGTCAACGCTGTGCACACGATGGACAGGGCTTTCACCATCAGCCAGTTTGCCACCGTGCGCGAAAACTGGCGCGTCGTGAAACCCTATTACAATCTTCTGCCCGCAAAGCTGAGGCGCGGTGTCGACTACCAGCTTGGGGTTGCGCTGGTCAATTTGAACGAAGCGGCGCGCGCCTTGCCATTTTTGCGCGCGGCACGCGCGGGCTATAAAACCCGCGAGCAGCAGGCGATGGTCGATAAGTTTATCGCGCTCGCGCGCCTGTCGTCAGATACTGATCCGGATGACGAGCTTCTCGCGCTGGCCCAGCGCCATCAGACATTGCCGGAAATTGAACCGCGCCAGCCGCTTACCCTCGATCAGGTGATCGCGCTGCGCGCGCGGGTGTTGCTGGCCCGCCATGCGGCGACGCAAGGCAAATGGCGCAAAGCCGACAAGCTATTATCAGGTTTTGTGCCGCATATGCCGGCCTATAAAATGCTCACGGGCATGCGTGTCCGGTTGATTGCGCGCAATGTGGCCGAGGGCCTCAAAACCGGCGAAGCAGCCGCGAATCTGCAGAAAACCGCAAGGGGTGGGCAGGCGATTTACACCATTTGGCGCAAGTCTAAATGTCCGCCGGGCTGTGTCGCGGGCGATGAAACGCCGGTGCACCGTGCGGCCATTAATCTGGCTATTGATGCGGGTCTAAGCACGGGGTTTTTTGACACGGCCTATGCGTCATACGAACTTTCGGGCGGCGATGTCGTGCTGCTGGCACCTGCCGCCATTGGCTATCTGGTGGCGCAAGGCGATGGCCCCGGCTTGATTGCGCTTCTTGAACCGGCTGAGGAGGGTCGC
>NZFC01000021.1 GCA_002689195.1 Rhodobiaceae bacterium
CCGCCGACCTGAACAAAATTTCGCATTCGGGCAAGCACCTCCTGTCACTCATCAACGATATTCTGGATCTGTCCAAAATCGAAGCCGGTCGTATGGAGCTTTATCTGACCGACTTCCGCGTTTCTGACCTGATGGAGCAGACCAAAACCATTTCGCAGACCTTGGCTGACAAAAACGGCAATAGTCTGGTGTTCGAATATGCCGATGACGAGGACGACAACAAGCACATTCGCGGCGACGAAACACGCCTGCGCCAATGTGTGGTGAACTTGATTTCCAATGCCGTGAAATTTACCGAAAACGGCACCGTCACCATCACCTCCACGCCGTATGACAAAGACGATGCCAAATGGCTGTCCATTGCAGTGACCGATACTGGCATCGGCATGACCGAAGAACAGCTTGGCACGATTTTGCAGGAATACGCGCAAGCCGACAATTCCACTGCGGCCAATTATGGCGGCACCGGGCTTGGGCTGACGATTACCACCAGCCTTGTTCAAATGATGGGCGGGTATCTCGACGTCGAGAGCGAGTATGGCAAAGGTACAACTTTTACGATTAATGTTCCGCGTTACATACAAGAAGCTGCAAACGAAGAGGCTTATTCCGACATTACCGGTGATAGCGGACCGCTGGTGCTTATCGTCGATGACGATACCAGCACGCAGGATTTGATCCGGCGCATGCTGAAAACGCAAAACTTCCGCATGGCCGGCGCGCTAAAAGGTGCCTCGGGTCTGGAACTGGCAAAATCGCTGAAGCCTGACGTCATTTTGTTGGACATTTACCTGCCTGACCAGGATGGCTGGAAAGTGCTGGAGCAGCTTAAGTCAGACCCGGAACTGGCCGATACGCCTGTCTTCATCATCTCTGTTACCGAAGCAGAAAAGGAAGCCGACCTGTCCGGTGTGCAAAAATTCCTGCACAAGCCGATCGACCGCGAAACCTTCCTCGATGCAATCCGCGAGCTTGGCATTACGCTGGAAGAAACCACCCGCGTTCTCATCGTGGACGATGATGCCGATGCCCGCGAGATTATCGGCCGCGTGCTATCCGCCCAAGGAGCCGATTATGTAGAGGCGAAAAACGGTGCCGAAGCCCTCAATATGGTGAATGACGGCTTCTCGATGATCGTGCTTGATCTGGATATGCCGGTCATGAACGGGTTCGAATTCATGCGCTCAATCGACGGGCTGGACACGCTGAAAAACATTCCAATCATTGTGTTTTCCGGCATGGAGCTTGATAGCGAGCAGAGCGAAACCGTGAACCGCTATACCGCCGGCATTATCAATAAAACCGACCTCGACCACGAAGACCGGCTCACCGAATTGCTCAGCGATCTGATGACGGTTAAGCCTGCGTCGTAGAATTAGGGAAGAAGTTTTTCGATTTTTTCCAGCAGCCGGGGCATTTCAATCGGCTTCGTGTCGAAGTCATTGGCACCGGCTTCTTCGGCCTGCTCGCGGTGTTCGGCAAGCGCATGTGCGGTTAGCGCAATTATCGGAATGGAACTGATATCGCTATCGTTTTTCGCCTGACGGGTGGCTTCCCAGCCATCTATAATCGGTAAATCCATATCCATCAGCACAAGGTCGGGGCGCTTGGATTTAATCATGTCCAAACCCTCTTGCCCGTCCACAGCGATGCTGACCTCAAACCCCCGCCGCTCAAGCCGCCGCGAGAGCATGTCCCGATTAAGTTCATTGTCTTCAACGATAAGGATGTGAGCCATGTTATGCGTCCTTTGTATCGATATGCTGAATGCGATTGCGGCCAGCCTCTTTCGCGCCATAAAGCCTTTGGTCAGCGATGTTTATCATTTCCTTGATATTGGTTTCCAGTTCAGACGAGAAATAAGTACCGCCACTGGTTGTGACTTTAATTATAATCCCGTCATGGTCGCATGACAGAGCTTCAACCGACATGCGTATCCGCTCGCAGATATTGTGGAAATCATTTATCGATGTGCTCTGCACAATAGCGATGAACTCTTCCCCACCCATGCGGCCGATAACATCCGTCGCGCGCATCACATTTTTCAGACAACCCGCAAATTGCTGCAAAACCGTGTCGCCACCATTGTGCCCATAGGTGTCGTTGACCTTTTTGAAAAAATCAATATCCAGCAGCAACATGCCGAAGCTGATTTCCTCGGAAAAATACTGCTCCACAATTTCATCAAGTCGCGCCATGACAGCGCGCCGGTTCAACAATTGCGTTAGCTGGTCGGTGGTCGCCAGCAAATTCAGCTCACGCCGATAAGCAAACCGCTCCAGCGCCGAAACAACCTTGGCATCCAAGATCAGCGGCTCGACCGGCTTGGCGAGATAGTCCGTCGCGCCATGCGACAGACATTTGGCAATGCCACGGGCATCGTTCAGCCCGCTGACAATAATAATCGGCAGTTCGCGCCTGCCAGGGGTTGAGCGAATGGCGTGCAGCACCTCGATGCCGTTCATATCCGGCATCAAAAGGTCGAGCAGCACCAGGTCAACTTCATGTTCCTCGATAATCGCCAGTGCCTGCTTGCCGTTATCCGCCAGCATGCAGTTGAAACCATGTTTTTCAAGCCGCCGCTTCAAAATATCCTGATTGGTCGGATTGTCGTCCACGATCAAAATCGGACTGCCCTCGATCTCCTCGCTAATGGTAATGCCCATGCTGCTTTCATTGAGCGATGCAAACAGCCGCTCGATAGCGGCCTCTTCATCGGCTTGGGCTTCTTCACTGGCGGCATGGCGGAACGCGGTATCAATGGTTGTGCTAATCTCACCACCCAGTTCGACGACATGCTGCAAAAGCGACATGTGGTTTTCGGGCAACCCGCCTTCGCTCTCTTCGAGAATAATCTCGGCGTAGCCGATAATCGAGTTAAGGGGGTTTTTCAGGTCATGGCGAATTTTGCTCAAATCTCCTGCTTCGCGCGTGTTGAGCAGAACCTGTCCTTCGATCAGATCGCCCACCTGCCCACGCAGGTTTTTGCAGCCGTCGGTAATGCGGGTCAGGTCTTCGTGCAGCATGTCATCACTGCGTAAAGATTGTGAGATTTCAGCGATATAGTCCGAAATGGTTGCAATCGGGGTCAATAATTGCTGGCGTAAGGTAGCCCCTTCCAGTTGAATGACTTCTGCAGATTTACTCATGACAAACTCCTAAAACATGCTAACTCTCATAGTCACGAAGATAAGCCCAAAAAAGTTGGGGTTTTTGTGCGGCGGCACGAAATGGCAGAATTGCGTTGGGAGTAACTAATGTCAGCACTTCACGATGAATTTTTTTCCGCCTTCGATCAGGGAAACTGGTTTCTAGCATCGCAAAAAATTGTGTCGCTGGCTGATCAGTCGGATTACGGCGCGGAAATTCTGATACGCCTGTTCGAGGGCGACAGGTTTTTATCCAACGGCAAGTTTTTCCCCGGCATTTGCCGCGACGAACGCTATCCGCGCATTACCCAGCAAATTGTCGACCTGCTATGCGAGCAATTGGATCGCGACCCTAGCGTGTTCGAAAAACATGTGTTTTTAAATGTTACACCGACGGATTTTTCCAACCCCTTAACGGTCGAAAAACTCGCCGGTTTGGGGCAGAAATTCCATCAGTCAGACCGCGACCTTGTTCTCGAACTTTCTGAGATTTTTACACCCGACGAACTGTTTGCCTGTCTGGAGACGGTCGAAGTTTTTCGTGAAGCCGGCATTATTATCGGCCTTGACGATTACGGCACCGGCGTCATTCGCGCGACGGATATTGCCGCCTTTCCTTTTGATCTGGTGAAAAGCGACCGCTCGCTATGCGGGTTTGAAGATGCGTGGGACAGCCCGCTGCACGCTGAACTAATGCAAGTGAGCGAAACCAAGACACTCATTTTGGTCGCCGAAGGCATTGAGGATATCGACCACACGAGCGGGCTCCTCGCGCTGGGATATCAATATGTGCAGGGCTATGCTTTCGACCAGCCGTCAAAGCTCATTCAACGCAATTAGACGATAAGATGTACCGACCATGACAACACGCAAAAAAGCCCGCTTTAAAGTTCCGATCAATATTTTCCTGAACGGCGAGCATTATCCGATTATCGATCTGAGCACTGGCGGGGCGGGCGTCCTTTTTGAAGGTGAGCCGCCTGAGATGGGCACGGTGCTTGAAACCCAAATTGTGTTTCCGCACAAAACCGGCAATGAGGGCTGGATGATCGATTCGACCGTCGTGCGGATCGACGCCGACAAAAAGCTGATGGGCATTGAGTTTGGCGAAGATGCCGAGTTCAAAGAGTTTCTGCTGGAATTTCTAGCCCATATGCGCGACCAGAAAGTCATATAAAACCGCATCTAAGCCCATGTTGGTGATTGCGAGCCGGGGCGTTTTCCACTAAACATCCAAAGCATGACGTCCGCTCAAACAGCACACAGCACTTGCGATATTGCCGTCATCGGGGCAGGCCAAGCCGCGCTGCAAACCATTGCCAGTCTGGTGACGGGTGGTTTTGACGGCACCGTGACGCTCATTGGCGACGAGCCCTATCTGCCGTATCAGCGCCCGCCGCTTTCGAAAAAATTCCTGAACGGCACGTTTGAGCGCGACCGCCTGTTTTTGAAGCCAGACAGTTTCTACACCGATAAAGCCATCAATATTATGCTGGATACGCAAGTCACCGAGCTGGATGCTGCGGCAAAATCTTTGACCTGCGCGAACGGTGCCACGCTTGCTTTTTCACAAGCCGTTATTTGCACCGGAAGCCGCCCGCGCGCCCTGCCGATTTCGGGCAGCGACCTCGAAAACATATTTGACCTACGCACCATCGCCGACATTGAAGCTATGCGCCCGCATTTCAAGCCCGGTGCGAAAATGGTGGTGGTCGGAGGCGGCTATATCGGCCTNGAAACGGCGGCATCGGCGCGCCNGCTTNGNNTGGANGTCACTGTTNTGGAAGCCGCAGAGCGCGTGCTTGAGCGGGTCACGAAACCAGAACTTTCCAAATTTTTNCACCAGNTNCATCTCGATGAAGGGGTCGAGATTATCANCAGCGCGCAAGTTTCGGGCTTTACCGGAGAGACGCATGTGTCCGGCGTCACCCTNAATACGGGCGCGGCTNTGCCGGCTGATCTTGTCGTGCTGGGCATTGGCATTGTGCCNAATACCGAGCTGGCCGAAGCTGCGGGCCTCAGTNTTGATGATGGCATTGTGGTCGATNNGCTAGGGCGCACCAGCCANGGCGACATTTATGCCGCCGGGGACTGCACNAATCACCCCAATGACCTGNTGGGCCGTCGTCTGAGACTAGAAAGCGTNCCCAATGCCATTGATCAGGGCAAGNCGGTCGCCTCGGACATTTTGGGCNCGCCGNTTNAATATGCGGCCATTCCGTGGTTCTGGTCGGATCAGTATGAGACGAAGCTGCANATCGCTGGTCTTTCCGANACCGCCGACAGCCTNAGCCTNCGCGGAAGCTATGAGANCGGTTCATTTGCCATTTTTCACTTTGCCGGAACACAGCTTGTCTGCGTGGAGGCCGTCAATCGACCCGCCGANTTTATGGCNGCACGACAGCTCATCAAAGAAGCCGCTGGCGGGCGCGTCTATGANGCCGACNTGCTNGTCGACGAAACCATAAAACCGAAAAGCTGGNTAGGCTAACCGCTAGTTTTGATATTCGACNAATATNGGCGATGACCANGCGCGCTCTTCCACGGGNCGNGTGCAATTATCATCGGCGGCTATNCGGTCGTCGCCATAGCACATATTGACCTTNACGCAATTGCCCTCGGCGTCATAAGTACANCGCAAATTATCGGCATTAATGCGNTCGGTTGGCTCTTGTATCGCNCGCGCGTAATAGGTCGNCATGCGTTCGCCTTGCGAATATTCNGGATCGGAAAAGGTNAATGAACACCCTTCCCCATCAGCNGNNCATTCATGCACCAACCACGGGTCTTCAATNANGCCNTCGACCTTCTCGTCCGGTGTGATTTGCGGNCGGATGCGAATAATNTCAATGCGCGATATCGCCAAGCGCTCGTCNCTGGGATTATANCATTCATTGGCGCATAGTTTTTGCACCCGTTCCGCGCCNAGAAGGTCAAANGTGTCTTCCGGACATCCGGGCTTTTGTTTGTGCGCNCCGACGGCTTTAACCTCAAACACCGGCGCCGTNTCAGCGCGAACCGTGCCGCCCATTGGCGTGCCGTCNTTAGTGTTGAACCAAAGCAAAATGCGTGGCCCGCTTGTGCCATANGTTTCGCGGCGCTCCAAAGCATCGAAAATAGCGTCGCGCGAGCGGCCTTGCGAATGCACAGCGGCCAAGCCGCCAGTTGTCCANAAGCTCGCCTGCCTTTCCATTTCGGTNGCNGCAAAGCCCAAATTCATAANTGTTTCCGGGTCAATAACATAGGTCTGGGCTGCTGGNTCACCCTTGGGAAACAGCCGCTGNCGCCACTGCGTTGAAACNCGCGCCGCCTCGGTTTGGCGCAGACGGTCNANCGGCTTGTAGCCNGTGCCGGGTCGCGCGCGGTGGTTATCACTGGAAGCAATGAAGCCCCACTTAANGCGCGCTNGCCCACCTTCGGCATCGAAATTGCTCAGNGCGAGGGCGTATTGCGCGCTGNCGCCCGGACGATAGCCGAANGACGGAAGAAAACAATCGCGGCANTGNCCGGCATCCTGCCATTCTTCAATTTTCGTGCCCGGCACTGTCAAATGCGCCGCCACACTGCTATTGGCGGCATTNAGGCGCGCCGCCGCCGCGCGCGNTTCNCAGGTNTGCCCATCTTCGCCCGCTTCCAGACANCGGTCGCGGATAATCTCACCAGCCTGCCAGCACATTGGCAGATAATCGGGCCGCGGGGCCGGGCATGTNCCGGACAAACCGTCCTCGCTGGCGATGATAGNNCGCCAGTCGCGATACTCCTCTGAATTACCGTGCCCGGACATGATTTCCAGAAGNCGATAGCGTTCCGGATGGTTTTCANCTTTCAAATGCTTGTCGAATGTGGTGCCGGTTGGCGTGTANAATCCCCAAGTTGTGCCGTGGGGAATAACCAACGGGTTAACGCCTTGCGCGTCGAGGCTGGCAAATAGCTGGGCTGGCGTTTCGGCNACTTCAAAACACGATGCGGGCAGATCATCGGTCGGTGTATCAGGGTCGCACAACGCCGTATCGGCGGCATTTTGTAAAAACCGGCGAATGTCGAAATANTCCTTGCGATTGCTGAAATCCAAAANGGGAAGCGCNAGCGGCACCAAATCTTTGCCTTGCGTCCGCAGCGCCCGCACGGTTACACCGCCAGATGCAATCGGGCGTTTGGCGATTTTCGTATCTTCGAGGTCACGGAAAATGACGTTTTTGTGCCCGTAATGCTCATCCGGTGTTTGCCCGACTTGCGTCCATTCAAACCCAACGAAGCTCACGAGATCGGGATCTGCCGNNCCTTCTGCCACCGCATTGCAGGCACGAATGCTTTGCTTGGCATCCTGCCAGCGTTTNGGCGTCGACGCCTCGGCATGGTCGGTAATGGCCCAGAAATCTATTGCCGAACAGTGGCGNGCATAATCGCAAGCATCGGCCAGAGGGTGCGCCCCCTCCCCGCCGTAAATCGGCAAAGACCATAAAAACGCATCCGTCGAATTGGTTGTGTGAACGTGCAAGTCCCCGAACAATATTTGTTTGTCGGTGCTAGCCTGCACGCCGCGCGCAATAGCTTGCTGCTCAGCTTGGCGGGCCTGCACGAGAACGCTCGGTAAGGCCGCTCCAACTATCTGGCCGGGGTCGCGCTCTTCGCCAAAAAGCTCGATCGCCATGGATAGAAAATAAACGCTCCCGACAATCAAACCCGTAATGACCAATCCCAACGCCACGCGCCAGATGCTTGTCTTACCGTTCATTTATACTCCCCCAATCACGCCCGATTATGGGGCTTGATTTACGCGGGCTTTCGCGGACGCAGAATAAAGGTCGCGCTCGCGCTGCCAACCAGTTCATTATCACTATTATAAAGGGTCGCATCTGCAAAAGCGATAGACTTGCCTATTCTTTGCACCTGCCCCTTTGCCAGATAATCGCCCGGCGCACCGGCTTTGAGATAGCTGGTTTTCAACTCAAGCGTCGCGTGACCGGCAAATTTGTCCATGTCCAAACGGCTACGAATGGCGACACCACAGGCCGTATCCAGCATGGTTGCATACGCACCACCATGCAAAACGCCCTGCATGTTGATAAAATCGTCGGTTATCGTAAACCCGACCTCAACCTGTCCCGTCTCGGTATCGAAAGCCAAAATTTTGCGGCCGATGAGTTTTGCAAGGGCCGAGTCCGGTGTGGCGGAAGCGTCTTTGGGAAGGTCACGCATTAGGCTGTTTTCCCGACCACATCATGCGCTTCAAGATGGGCCATCAAGCGCGCAATGTTTTTCAATGATGGGTCAAGCGGCTGGCCCTGCTTGGCAAAAAAACCGACCGTTACGAAAAATATGATGTCCACATAAGTCAGCCGGTCGCCGCATATATAACTCTGCCCCTCCAGCAGCGGGTCGAGCCAGGCTAGCCCTTCTTGTGCAATGGCTTTTGCGGGCTCCGCAATACCGTCATGCAAGGTGATGCGGGGGCCGAAGAACTTGCGCCCGTCGCCATGGCGATAGCCCAGCACCATGGGNGCAAAAATCAGAAAATCGCATTGGCGCATGCGCGTGCGTGTGAGCGCGCGTTCGGCTGCTGTCTCGCCGGTCAGAACCGGATCGGGCTTAATCTCGTCGAGATATTCCGCCATTGCCGACAGTTCGGCAATAGTAACCCCCTCATCCGTCACCAGGCAGGGCACCTGGCCTGCCGGATTGACGCGCAAATAATCATCTTGCCGGTTCTCCAGCCCCAGCAAATCCACCTCGACAATCTGCGGTTCGATTTTCTTGAGCGCGAAAAGAATGCGCGCAATGTGCGGGCTGGGGCCGATCGGCGAGGTATAAAGCTTCATGGGATGTTCCTTGGATATTCCTTTGCAGACATAGCCACCATAACAATGGTACAAACTCTTCGCATATAATAACGATAGAATTCAACCGCCGACCGCCTGCTATACGCAGGCCTCCCGCAAAAATTAAGAGATTTTTCCGAGAGAACCGCTCAAGGGACTTTGCATGTCGCAAACCGCTACAAAACCATTTTTCGGCTGGGCCGTTCTCGCTGCTACCGCCTATTGCCTGATGATCGGGGCTGGGCTGATTTTCTATGCCATGTCGGTGTTTCTGGAAAACATCGTCAACGAAACCGAATTTTCAGTAGCCCAAGTCTCTGCCGCCAACACGCTGTTTTTGTTCAGCGCAGGGCTGGCGGGCATCGCTGTAGGCGAGCTGATCTCGCGCTTCGACATTCGATACACCATCACCACCGGTACGCTGCTCATGGCGGCGGCCTTTCTCGCCATCCCGTCCATGCAAAGCCTCACGCATCTTTACGCGCTATACACGGTTTTGGGCGTCGGCTATGCGATGACCGCGCTTGTGCCCGCAACAACGCTTGCGGCGCGCTGGTTTGTGCGCCGCAGAGCTCTGGCGCTGGCGCTCACTCAATCAGGCTTATCGCTGGGCGGCATTTTGCTAACGCCGATATTGGCCGAACTGATGGGTGCCGAAGGCCTTGCNGCCGTCCGCAGTCCGTTCGCCATAATTCTCNTTTTGATGATGCTNCCCGTGTCGATCATCTTCATGCGCCCCNATCCGGCGACCATGGGCCTCAACCCCGATGGCGACCCAAATACGGATGCCGACGTTACGCCGGGGGGCGACGGTATAGAAGCGGCGCGCGCCGTCCGCTCGCGGTTTTTTCTCATGAGCGCNTTTGCTTCCGTGTTCGCAATGATGACGCAAGTGGGCGCGATCGCCCATGTCTACAGCTGGGCGCTTGAGCGCGCCAATCCGGAAACGGCCACCATCAGCGTGTCGTTGCTGGCCGGCTTTTCGTTCGCATCGCGGCTGATTTGCGGAAGTTTTCTCGACAAAATCAGCATCTACCCGTTCGTCCTCGCCTTATATATTTTGCAAGGGNTGGCGATGAGCGTTATCGCCTTTGCCGACGGNGAAACTTATGTATTGGNGGCAACCGCATTTTTTGGTGCCACGGTGGGCAATATTTTGATGTCNCAANCGCTTTTGATTGNCCGCGCCTTTGGCACGCGCGATTTCCCGCGCATTTTGAGCTACAACCAGCTGATTATGAATTTTGGCGTCGCCCTTGGCCCGATTTTAATCGGCGCTATCTATGATTTCGGCGGCGGCTACCAAAACGCCTTTCTGGTTGTGGGTGGCTCAAGCATTCTGGCGTTTTTCTTTCTGCTCGCGGCTGGCTCTCCAGATGNGTGCATTCGGCACATGCGNGATGACCACGCGGCAAAATAGACACAACATGCCNGTCGCAATGTCGGGCAANACTTCCTATTTNNAAGTTATGTAAGGNTTNAGGCCGTGGCGCAGCCATTAACTTCGGCTTCAGCTTCANTGGTGTATGGACAAGCNTGTAAAAATTGCGAATGATGGTGGTGTGATGATAGAGAAAAAAGCAAAATTCCAGATCGGCGAAGTTGTGANACACCGGCTTTTCCCCTTTCGTGGCGTCATTTTTGATGTTGATCCGACATTCAACAACACCGAAGAGTGGTGGCAATCGATTCCCGCCGAAGTGCGCCCGCGCAAAGACCAACCGTTTTATCACCTGCTCGCCGAAAACGAACAAACGGAATATGTTGCCTATGTTTCGGAACAAAACCTGCTGCCCGACACCAGTGCCGAGCCTGTACGCCATCCGCAGGTCGAAGAGATTTTCGACGAATTTGACGGAGCCCGCTATGTCGTTCGGGTCAACCAGACCCACTAACCCGCACGCCGCAAGGCACATCCCGGCATGATGCGTTTTCTTACCCGTTTTCTCAGTCAGATTATTATCCGGTATATCGAAAAGCCGGTTCTGAACTATCAGGCGCACCAGTTCGTGCCGCTAACCGATTTGCGTGCCAGCATGCAGCCGGGCGATGTTTTGCTGGTCGAGGGCAATCAGCGCATATCGACAGCCATCAAATATCTAACGCAATCCACCTGGTCGCATGCTGCGCTTTATATTGGCGACGACCACGCGCTGAAAGATGAGTTTGGCTATCCGGCCTGCCTGATTGAGGCCGATGTTGCGCGCGGTGCCATTGCCAGTTCGCTGACCAAATATCTGGGCTACAACACCCGCATCTGCCGACCGACCCTAATTACGACGCAAGACCGCGACGCCGTGATCGCCTATATGATCGGCGCATTGGGCACGGCCTATGACGTTAAAAATGTCATTGATCTTGCCCGCTATTTGCTGCCGCAACCGCCCGTGCCGGTTAAATGGCGCCGCCGCATGATAGCGCTGGGCAGTGGCGAGCCCTCGCAAGCCATATGCTCAACCCTAATCGCGCGCGCGTTTCAGTCTGTCAGCTACCCGATTTTGCCGGATGTAACGCTGGAAAACCAACGCGAAGTCTTGCATATTCGCCACCACTCGCTCTTCACCCCGCGCGATTTTGATGTGTCGCCCTATTTCGATATCGTCAAGCCGCTCATTCTCAAAAAACCCGACTATAAGAGCTTTAACTGGAACAGGCAGACGACCGAGCCCCATGAGACGTGATAACAAACCCTATTCCGTGCGCATGCTTATCAATGCGGTGCGCGCGTTTTACGCGCGTTGGCGCATCGTACCGCAATTTGACAGTGTAGGGTCGGGTCTTGAGATTGTCGGCGCGCAGCGGCTGGAAATTTACGGCCCCGATATTCATCTGGGCAACAATGTGCATATTCAAACCGCGCGCGGGCAGATGTCGCGCCTGTGCACATGGCCGGATGGCAAAGGCGGCAACGGCACCATCCGCATCGGCGACAATGTGCTGCTGACGCCGGGCTTGCAAATTGTGTCGGCGGGGTCTGTCGAGATTGGCGACAATGTGATGGTCGCCAGCCGCGTTTACATTTCAGATGCGGATTGGCACGAAATTTACGACCGGCTCGCATCGCCGGGGCCAGTTTCGGCCATCCGGCTGGAGGAAAATGTCTGGCTGGGCGAAGGCTGCAAAATATGTAAAGGCGTTANCATTGGGCGCAACAGCGTCATCGGGGCGGGCTCGGTCGTCACGAGCGACATTCCNGCCAATGTGGTGGCGGCAGGAAANCCGGCACGCGAGATACGCAAGCTGGATGACANGGCCGAATTTAAAACCCGTGCGGCCATGTTTGANGATATNAAAACCTACACAAAAACAANNANGTATCTGCATTACCTGAACCATAAAGATAATAATTATATNAGCTGGATACGCCATCTCATTTGGCCCGGCAGACAGGATTGATAATGGTCGTNCGCCGCANTTTGCCCCTNGCTCTNCTTTTGTGCCTGANGGCACTNTTGCCCGCGCGCGCCGATGGGCTGGCNATGCANGGCNCGCCCAAGCTGGCATCAGGGTTTTCGTCATTTCCTTACGCTGACAANNGGGCTTTGCAGGGCGGTAAAATGGTGCAGGCCCAATATGGCAATTTCGACAGCCTCAACCCGTTTTCNGTGCGCGGCAATGTTGCGCGCAATCTGCGCGAGCGGNTTTTNGAAAGTCTTCTCGAACGCAATTATGACGAAGCCTTTGCNCTCTATCCCTTGCTTGCCGAAAAAGTNTTCACNCCCGCCGACCGCAGNTCCGTTACCTTCACGCTCAATCCNGCGGCAAAATTTTCAGACGGCACACNCGTAACAACAGACGATGTTGCCTTTAGCTGGGAAACCTTGCGCGACAAGGGCCGCCCCAACCACCGCTATTATTACGNNCGGGTGACNCATATCTCGCGCCCGTCTGANACCAGCATAAGTTTTNATTTTGANCCCNNAACGGCTGACCGCGAAATGGCGCTCATCATNGGGCTGATGCCGGTNCTGCCNAAGCACATTTATGAANCCCGCGACATTCAAGCCGCNACGCTGGATTTTCCGATCGGTTCNGGGCCGTATGTCGTCGAGGAAATANCGCCGGGGGCNCAAGTCAAGTTCCAGCGCAATCCGAATTACTGGGGNGCNAATTTGCCGGTCATGGCAGGTCGCCACAATATTTCCACCTTGGTTGATGATTATTACCGCGANCAGAGNGCNGCNTTTGAAGCGTTCAAATCCGGCCTTGTCGATNTCTGGCTGGAAACCGACAGCCAAAGATGGTTGNGCGGTTATGGCTTTCCGGCNGCGCGCGATGGGCGCATTGTAAAACAGGAAATTAAACTGGGAACTCCGTCGGGCCTGCGCGCCATTGTCATGAACACGCGCCGACCCNTTCTCGCTGCCGCGCCNTTGCGTCAGGTCATGGATTTAATGTTCGACTTTGAGTGGGTGAACAAAATTCTCTATGGNNGNCTTTTCANCCGCACGCAAAGCTATTTNGGCAATACCNCGTTAAGCGCGGCGGGGCGCGTTGCATCGCCAGCCGAACGCGNAATNTTGGNTGGNCGGTTGCCAGCANAAGCCCTNGAAACCGGCTACCAGCCCCCCGTCAGCGANGGGTCGGGCCGCGANCGCGCANTGAAACGCCAAGCCCTCGCCATATTGNANGCNGCCGGCTACCAGCTTNACGNCAAAACTTTGCGCGCCGCCGATGGCGCGCCGGTCAGTTTGGAACTTCTGGTTCAACGCCGCGAAGACGAGCGCCTCGCGCTGGCCTATCGNCGCATGCTGGCCCAACTNGGTATTGNCCTGTCGGTGCGGCTGGTCGATGCCAGCCAGTATCAGCGGCGACTGCAAAATTTTGATTTCGACATGATCATTTACANCTATTACGCCTCNCTATCGCCGGGCAATGAGCAAGNCTATTATTGGGGCAGCGCGGCAGCGGACACGCCGGGCAGCCGCAATTATGCGGGCATAAAAAACGCTGCGGTNGATGCTGCCGTCAGCGCCTTNACCGCGGCTGCAACGCCGGAAGCCTTTNNCGCNGCGGCGCGCGCNCTCGACCGNGCNCTGATGACNGGCCATTATTTCGTNCCGTTATTTCACACCGACAAGCAATGGGTGGCGCATTGGAACCGGCTTGANCATCCNTANCGCCACAGTCTTTACGGCATGCGTCTTGAAAGCTGGTGGCTTAATCAAAATAACTAAGCCNTTNAATTTAAACTANATTGCTTCNGCTGATTTCAGGCTTTCNAGATCGNCATCGTCGAAGCCCCAAGCTTGCAGCGCTGTCTCATTATGCGCGCCAATCTCCGGCGGTGGCCCTTGAATTTCGCTTTGCGTGCGGCTGAAGCGCGGCGCNACATTNGGCTGGGTGACGCCCCCGCGCTCTACAAGCGTTTCGCGCGCAAGATTATGCGGGTGCGCCGCGGCCTCATCCATATCCAGAACCGGCGCGTAGCACACNTCCGTGCCTTCCATCAGCGCNTCCCANTCGTCCCGCGTTTTCGTTTTGATGGCGGCGGCCACTTTCTCTTTCAGCTTCGGCCAATCGCCGCGGTTCATCTGCGCGTCAAAGGCGGCATCGTCAAGGCCGGCCTTGTCNCGNAGCAGCGCATAAAATTGTGGNTCNATGGAACCTAACGAAATGAATTTTCCGTCGGCGGTTTCATAAACATCGTAAAAATGCGCGCCNCCATCCAGCATGTTGACACCGCGCGCCGTCGACCAGAAGTTCGACGCCNTCATNCCNTAGAACATNGTCATCAGCGAGGTCGCGCCATCGGTCATGGCGCAATCAATAACTTGGCCTTNGCCCGAGCGTTGCGCTTCNAACAGCGCNGCGCAAATGCCCATGGCGAGGTAGAGNGCCCCGCCACCGAAATCACCCACCANATTCAAAGGCGGCACGGGTGCATCCTNGCGGCCGATGGCGGCNAGCGCGCCNGTCANGGCAATGTAATTNATGTCATGGCCGGCGGCATGGGCAAGCGGCCCGGTTTGTCCCCAGCCTGTCATGCGCCCATAAACGAGCTTTGGATTGCGNGCCAGACATACATCNGGGCCAAGCCCTAGNCGNTCCATCACGNCGGGNCGAAACCCCTCCTGCAAAATATCGGCGCTTTCGACCAGCTTGAGACAAGCCTCAATGCCTTCCGGCTTTTTCAAATCCANCGCAACCGATTGACGCCCACGGCTGGTAATATCGTTNGGCGAACCGCCGCTTGCGCCCTTACGGTCAATGCGGAGAACCTCTGCGCCCATATCCGACAGCAGCATGGCGCAGAAAGGGCCCGGCCCAATTCCAGCAAATTCAATGATTTTGACACCGTTTAGCGGTCCGTTTCCCATAAGCTCTCTCCCCCGAAATTTAGACCCGTACCTTATGAGTTTGCAGCGCGCCGGACAAGATGGTGTTCGCCATTAGCGCGTTAGCGCCCTTCAGCGGCCTTTAGCGAGATGGCGCGCGCAAAACATCAATGCCCAATTCGCGGATTTTCTTGCGTAATGTGTTGCGGTTGATGCCGAGCAATTCCGCCGCGCGCACCTGATTGCCGCGCGTCGCCTCCAAACTAAGCTCAATGAGCGGCCGCTCGACCTCGCGCAAAACCCGGTCGTACAACCCGTTGGGCGGTAGGGCCTGTCCGTGACTGGAAAAATAATTATTGAGATGAAACGTCAAACTATCGCTCAGACTTTCAGCCGACGGGCCGGAGGCCGCGGACACGGCGCGCGGCGTTTCGTTCAATTCCATGCGGATAATTTCCGGCGTCGCCACATCTTCGGAGTAAAGCGCGGCAATGCGCCTGACCATATTTTCGAGCTCGCGCACATTTCCCGGCCAGTCATGTTCGCGCATAACGGATAGCGCATCGGCATCGAAACTTTTCGGCGTCAGCCCTTCGCGTTGGCCCAGCGCAACAAAATGGCGAACCAAATCGTCAATATCCTCCCGCCTTTCGCGCAAGGGCGGCACCCGCAAGGGCACAACATTCAGACGGAAATAAAGGTCTTCGCGGAAAAGCCCCTGCTGGATCATTTGCGGCAGGTCCTGATGCGTCGCGGCAATAATGCGAACATCCGTTTTGATGGGCTGTCGGCCGCCTACGGTGGTAAACTCGCCTTCCTGCAACACGCGCAATAGCCGCGTTTGGGTTTCCATCGGCATATCGCCTATTTCATCCAGAAACAGTGTGCCGCCTTCGGCTTGGGCAAACCGCCCCGCCATGCGCTGGCTGGCACCGGTGAAAGCCCCCTTTTCATGCCCGAAAAGCTCGCTCTCAATCAATTCTCGCGGTATCGCCGCCATGTTTAGCGCCACAAACTGGCCGTGCCTGCGGCGGCCATAATCGTGCAGCGCGCGCGCAATCAGCTCTTTGCCAGTGCCGCTATCGCCAGTTACCAGCACAGATAAATCGTTTTGTGTCAGCCGCGCCACGGTGCGGTAAATCTCCTGCATGGCTGGCGAACGCCCCACCAGCGGCAGGTTTTGGTCTTCGTCGCCGCCCGTGTCGCCACTATCGGCCTGCGCGCGCGGCAACTCCATCGCCCGCGCCACCACACCGGTCAGCTCGCCCAGATCAAACGGCTTGGGCAAATATTCAAANGCGCCGCGCTCTGCCGCCGTGATTGCCGTNGTCAGCGTATTTTTGGCGCTGATNACGATAATCGGCAANTCGGGTCGCAGCCGNTTAATGCGGGGGATCAGGTCAAAGGCATTTTGGTCCGGCATCATNACGTCGGTNACAATNACATNGCCCTCGCCATTNNTCACCCACTTCCATAATGATGAGGCCGTGCCCGNTGCCTTAACGTNGAAGCCGACGCGACCCAGCGCCTGCATTAAAACAGTGCGGATNGCCTTGTCATCATCGGCAATAAGAACCGTGCCCTTGNTCATGTTTCCAGTTCTCCTGTTTCGGCATTTGCGTCCGCCATGGGCAGCCGCACGCGGAAAATTGTGCGCTCGCGTGTGCTGTNGCATTCGACCGTGCCGCCATGGTCGCCNACGATTTTTGCCACCAGCGCCAGCCCAAGGCCAGTGCCGTTTGACTTCGTTGTGACGAACGGGTCGAACAAATGCGATTTGATATCGTCGGGCACCCCGATGCCATTGTCGATGATGCTAAATTCAAGCGGNAGTNGGATCGGGCGGGCGCGTCCGGGCAAGGACAANCGGATGCCGGGNCGAAACGCGGAGCATAATTTTATCTCGCCTTTGNGNTTNTNGACGGCCTCGGCTGCGTTTTTCACCAANTTGAGAAAAACTTGCGTCAATAAATCCTTATTGCCCCGNACATCCGGCAAGGAAGGGTCATAATCTTCAATGAAGGAAACATGCGCGCCAAANCCGTTNTTGGCGAGGACCCG
Organism: Rhodobiaceae bacterium; assembly: GCA_002689195.1. Lineage (GTDB taxonomy): Bacteria > Pseudomonadota > Alphaproteobacteria > RS24 > RS24 > UBA7378. The sequence continues at coordinate 17,308 of NZFC01000021.1, forward strand.
NACATTTTCCAATATCGCATGAACATTGATCGATGCGTCGAGGTCGACCGGCGTTTCNGAAAACTGCTCAAANCTNTCGACCAGCCCGGCGATGCGCTCGGTTTCGNTGCATATNAANTGGGTNAGCTCGGCATTTTCNGCACTGACATCNCTTTCAAGCAATTGCGCGGCCCCCTTGATGCCGGAAAGCGGNTTTTTAATCTCATGCGCCAGCATTGCCGACATCGCACTGACCGAGCGCGCCGCGCCGCGATGGGTTAGCTGCTTGTCNATGCGGTGCGCCAGCGACCGNGGTTGGATAACCAACAGCGCCAAAACCNCGCCGCCGCNGTCNTCAAATGGCGCAACATGCAGGTCAACAATGCTGTCGGGGCGCGTGTGCGGGGCNCTCAAATCAATGCCGTATTCGTTAAAACTGAGCCGNTTCGCCAAACAATTTTCAACAAGATTNACCACCGGACTGCCAAACGGCATGAGCGTNTCAAGCGTGTGTTTTCGCAAACTCGAAAGGCTGGCACTGAAAAATTCCTGGGCGGCAATATTTGCGTAGGAAATCTGCTGCTCAAGCCCGACCGCCAGCACGGGCTGGGGCATGCTATCGAGAATAAGGCGTTCGCTAATNTCNGCACTCATGCGGCTATTCCGGTTTCATGGCCGCGCAGNAACATCTCCTGCATGGNGTCGATAACGGCGTGGGGCTCTTGCNGGCGGCAAATATGTCCGCGCCAATGCGCGGCNGCGGTGGCGTTACAAAAATCATCAATAAAGCCAGCAAGGTGCTTGCGCGCCACNCGCACGCCGTGGCNTTCGTCGTAAAGCGCCAGCGTGTNCAGATACCANTCTCGGAAAATATCAAACCGCGCGGCGNCCGTTGGCGGGGCCGGCCAAATTTCGCGCGCGAGATANCTTTGAATTTGCGCCAGCAACCAAGGCCGACCGATGGCGGCACGACCGACCATAATGCCCGCCGCCCCGGACTGTGCCANCGCCAGANTTGCGCTTGCGCCATCNACGATNTCGCCATTGGCAATCACCGGCACNCGCACCGCGTCAACCACCGCACGAATGGCGCGCCAGTCGGCTGAGCCTTTGTAAAACTGACACCGCGTGCGCCCNTGCACGGTAATCATCGCCACGCCCAAATCTTCGGCAATGCGGGCGAGNCTCGGCGCGTTCAAAGAGTTGTGNTCCCAACCCAAGCGCATTTTCAGCGTTACGGGTCGCGGCGTGGCGGCCACCGTCGCCCCAATCAGCGCGGCGGCATGGGNTTCATCGCGCATCAGCGCAGAGCCTGACAGACCGCCGGTCACTNGGCGCGACGGACAGCCCATATTTATGTCGATTATGTCGGCACCGNCTTCGGTTGCCAATCGCGCGCCTTGCGCCATCCATTGCGTTTCGCGTCCGGCCAGCTGNAGGGNGAAGGGNGACAGCCCGCNACCTTCAGCACGCAGCANAACATCGCGGCGNCCGCGCACCAATTCNTCGCTTGCCACCATTTCNGAAACCACCATCGCCGCGCCACATGCNGCCACGCTGCGCCGAAACGCCAGATCAGTNACGCCNGACATNGGNGCCAACACCACCTGCCCGTCGAGATTGATATCGCCTACGGAAATATCGCCTACGGAAATGTCGCCTACAGAAATGACCATTTTTTAGGCAAGTCNCTCAATTCAAAAACTTGCCTAAAATGCAGGCAAATAGGNGGTAAAGCAAGNGATGATAACAAAAAACAATCGCACCNAAGCGCCGAAGTCGCTACATTNCAGCCATGAAAAACGCNGAAACGCCCCCAAATGCCGCTTTGATTGTTGCNGGTGGCCGTGGTTCCAGAGCTGGTGCNGGCCTGCCCAAGCAATATCGNCCTCTNCCTGCACATGNGGGNCCCGGACATCCAGGCCAAACCGTGCTNGGCGCAAGCCTGCAGNCGTTTATCGCACATCCGCNAATCGGTGGCGTGCAGGTGGTTATCCATCCAGATGATAAAGAACTTTATCTAAATGCCATTAAGGNNNTGGAAACNCNNGATAAATTATACGAACANGCCTATGGCGGGGCACAGCGCCANGAAAGCGTGCTGGCTGGTCTTGAAGCTTTGCAGGCTCATAGCCCCAAACAGNTACTGGTACATGACGCGGCGCGGCCCTTTGTTAGCGCGGCCCTNATCGACCGCTGCCTCACGGCGCTNGGCTCGGCGCATGGGGCAATTCCCGCCATTGCNGTGACCGACACGCTAAAGCGCGCCGAAGCGGGCCGCATAACCGAAACCGTGTCGCGCGACGNCCTGTGGCGCGCGCAAACACCCCAAGCCTTCAACTTNATGGCGCTATTGGCCGCCCATCGTGCGGCACCNCCGGGGCTGACGGATGATGCGGCGGTTGCGGAACTGGCTGGCATGCAGCTTGCGCTGGTTGCCGGCGACCCCGATAATATCAAAATGACGCATGAAGCCGATTTTGCCNCGCNCATNGCTNTNCCGCGCACNGGACAGGGGTTTGACGTACACCGCTTCGANGCCGAAGGNACGGCTGAGACAATTATGCTGGGCGGCATGCCGGTGCCTCATAACCGTCGCATCATTGGGCATTCCGATGCCGACNTTGTCTTGCACGCCATAACCGACGCGCTTTATGGCGCGATTGCGGATGGCGATATCGGCGCGCATTTTCCGCCCTCCGATGCGGCCAATAAAGACCGNGCCTCGGTGGATTTTCTGCGCCATGCCGCAGACCGTGTTGCCGCCGCCGGATGCCGGANTGTGCANATCGATGTCACGGTGATTTGCGAAGCGCCGAAAATCGGGCCGNACCGCGCAGCCATGACCCAAACTATCGCNGGGCTTTTACACCTCGACACTCAGGCCGTTTCGGTGAAAGCAACGACGACCGAAGGGCTGGGCTTCACNGGCCGTGGCGAAGGGCTGGCCGCACAAGCTCTGGCGACTATTGNGCCCTCGCAAANGTCTTAAGANAAAGCGTNTCGAATATGCGATTTCACACCNTNCCCGCCAGTATCGGATTTTTCTCACCCGTNGCCCTTATCGCGACATTTTTCGGCAGCGGCCTCATCNGNCCAGCATCTGGAACATGGGGGTCGCTGGCGGCCTTCGGNGTCGGCTTGGTTGTGCTTGCCGCATCCGTGCCCNCTTGGGCGCTGGGNCTGATGAGCNTTGNCGCCTATTGCCTCGGCTACTGGGCCNCGCTGCGTTGGACTGCGAGCGACNACACAGACACCGACCCAAGCGCNATTGTGATTGATGAAGTTGCTGGNATGTGGCTNGTGATGGCGTTCGTGCCGCCAACCCTTGCCGCACTCGCAGCGGCGTTTTTTCTTTTCCGGCTGTTCGACGTTTTAAAACCGTGGCCGGCAAGCTGGGCCGACAAAAGCCTGAAAGGTGCCCACGGCATTATGCTGGATGATATTTTTGCCGGTNTCTGGGCGGTNCTTGNAATNTTNGCTGCACAAATTTACGGTTTTATTTAATTCATACCGGTTGGAGATTTTCGATGTTTGACAAGGAACTGATGGCGAAGGCGGAAGAAATTCTGAGCATNGGGCGCGAGCGGCATTTGCGCGTTGCCGCCGCCGAGTCCTGCACNGGCGGATTGATCGCNGCTCTGCTNACCGAAATCCCCGGCTCGTCGAGCGTCATCGGGCGCAGCTTTGTCACTTACTCAAACCGCGCCAAGCGCGAGGTGCTGGGCGTCGACGCCGATTTNCTGAAACAGCATGGCGCGGTCAGCGANCCAGTGGTNCGCGCNATGGCGCAAAACACNTTCGACATGACGACNGCGCATCTCACNGTTGCGGTTTCCGGCATTGCCGGGCCGGGCGGCGGGTCAGACNATNAAGCCTGTCGGNACNGTACATATGGCGACCGCAACCAAAGACGATGTTGTTCACCAATGCTGCCAGTTTGGGGATNTTGGCCGCGCAGGTGTCCGGCTTGCGACNGTTCACGCCGCCGCCGATATGCTGCTTGCGCGCTTNAAAGACTAGTCTTTCNGGGGCCCGTAAATCTCATGCGCGCGCGCCTCGAACGCGTCGACAAANTTTGACACAGCGCGGTTCATCAATGGCGAGATAACGCGGCGCAAAAGCGGCACGGCAAAATTAAACTGCAACTCAAAGTCAATGACNGAGCCTTCGCCNGTGTCTTTGAACTCCCAGCGATTATACAAAGTGCTGAACGGGCCNTGGGCCTGATTGACCGTGATCGTCAGCGGGTCATGGGTCAGCACCACCGCGCTGGAATATTTCTCACGCAAAAACTTATACNCCACCAAAAGATCGGCCNGCATTTCAAAGCCCTGNTCNGTTTCGTGGCTGTGGCGCACACGCGACGCCGTGCAATAGGGAATAAACTCGCTATAGCGGTCNACATCGGCCACCAGATCAAACATCTGGCNCGCATGATACGGGCTGATGCGCTNAAGGCTGATATTTTNCATGAAATTTACCGGGTGGCNGACGCCCGCGCCGNTTTGAGTTTTTCAAAATCCTCATCGGCGTGGTGCGAAGANCGCGTCAGCGGCGTNGCNGACACCATTAAAAAGCCNTTGGCCCGNGCGGTGGCGGCATAGCCGNCAAATTCATCCGGCGTCACGAAGCGGTNAATNGGTGCGTGTTTGCGGGTCGGCTGCAAATATTGGCCGATGGTAATGAAATCAATATTNGCCGCGCGCATATCATCCATCACCTGCATAACNTCGCTGCGCGTTTCACCNAGCCCGACCATAATGCCGGATTTGGTGAACATNCTGGCATCNAACTCCTTAACGCGCTGCAACAGCCGCAANGAATGAAAATAACGCGCGCCGGGCCGAATATTCAGATACAGCGCGGGCACGGTTTCCAGATTGTGATTGAAAACATCAGGGCGCGCNCNAACCACNGTTTCCAGCGCGCCGTNTTTACGAAGAAAATCCGGCGTCAAAACCTCAATGCTGGTTTCGGGCGCAACCGCTCTGATGGCGCNTATGGTGCGGGCAAAATGTTCTGCGCCGCCATCTTCCAAATCGTCACGGTCAACGGATGTGATGACCACATGGCGAAGNCCCAGCTTGACGACCGCATCGGCNACGCGCGCGGGTTCATCTTCGTCAACGGCCAATGGCACNCCCGTCGATACATTGCAAAACGCACATGCNCGGGTGCAAATCTCACCCAGTATCATGAAGGTGGCATGNCGCTGCGACCAGCATTCGCCGATATTCGGGCACGCNGCCTCTTCGCAAACCGTAACCAGATTATGCGTTTTGACGATATTGCGCGTGCGCGNATATTCGGGCGACCCCGGTGCCTTGACGCGGATCCAGTCGGGTTTACGCAAAATNGGGCTGTCCGCATTGCTCTGTTTTTCAGGGTGGCGCGGACGCTCTTTCGAATTGTCTATNACAACGACCATGNNTTTTCTATACGCCATTTNACGCGATGAATACAGGTCTAGTTNGTGTGACTATTCAACNCGTTCAATNGGCGGGTGATGCTNGTGNATCATTGAAAAATACGCGCTCATCNNCCTGGNTCAGCCCCAGCANGAGGCGGGCGCGCTCATCCAGAAAATCGAGGTCGAGCGANCCGGCGCTCAAGCGNAGCACCCGCGTCATGGTTTCGGCGTTTTCTTTTTCAAGCCCCGCCAGCACCACCGCGCGCTCNTCGCTTTTGGCGCTTAATTCCTGCCAGCCGCGNAANCCCCGCTCGCCCTGNAANGCCTGNAACACCAGCCCGCCCATCACCAAAACCAGCATGAATGTCGGCAGCAACCGGCGCAAACGCAGTGGTGCCTGCCCGACAGTGCGGCTTGAAACGCGCGATGAGAAAAAACGAATCATGTACCTAACGAATCACACAGTGATTCGCACGGTCAAGCGCAAAGTGATTCGAAACGCTATTTAAGGATGGATTTGCCCGGATAAACGGCCTGATCGCCCAGCATTTCTTCGATACGAATAAGCTGATTATATTTCGCCAGCCGGTCAGAGCGCGCCAGCGAACCGGTTTTAATCTGTCCGCAATTTGTCGCCACTGCCAGATCCGCGATGGTCGCATCTTCCGTCTCGCCGGAACGGTGAGACATCACAGCCGTGTAAGACGCCCGATGCGCCATATCCACCGCTTCCAGCGTTTCGCTCAAAGTGCCGATTTGGTTCACCTTGACGAGGATTGAATTGGCAACGCCCTTTTCAATGCCCTCGGCCAGACGCGCAGGATTGGTCACAAACACATCATCACCGACAAGCTGCACACGCGCGCCAATCGCATCTGTCAGCGCGCGCCAGCCATCCCAGTCATTTTCATCCATGCCGTCTTCGATTGAAGCGATGGGAAAGCGGTCGCAAAGTGCGGCCCAATAATCGGCCATGCCGCCCGCATCCAGCTTTTTACCTTCGCCAGCCAGATGATAAACGCCCTTTTCGTGAAACTCCGTGGCCGCCGCATCCAGCGCCAGCATCACGTCATCACCAGGCTTATAACCGGCTTTTTCGATAGCCTTCATAACATATTCAAGCGCCGCATCGGTGGACGACAAAGCCGGCGCAAAACCGCCTTCATCACCTATGCCGGTAGAAAGCCCGTCATCTCTCAACAGGCCTTTCAGCGTGTGAAAGATTTCCGCGCCCATGCGTACGCCTTCCGACAAGGTGTCGGCGGCAACGGGCATAATCATAAATTCCTGAACATCGATTGGATTGTCGGCATGCGCGCCGCCATTGACAATATTCATCATCGGCACCGGCAAGGTGTGTGCCGACACGCCGCCAACATAGCGCCATAGCGGGGTGTCTTGCGAGGCGGCGGCGGCTTTGGCAACCGCCAGCGAAACGCCCAGCATCGCGTTGGCCCCCAGCCGCGATTTGTTTTCGGTGCCGTCAAGCGTTCGCAGCGCCAAATCAATATGGGTCTGTTGGGTGGCGTCCATGCCGGACAGCGCCGACAAAATTTCGCCGTTCACCGCGTCCACTGCGTTGCGAACACCTTTGCCGAGATAGCGCTTTTTGTCGCCATCGCGCAATTCGACGGCCTCATATGCGCCCGTTGAGGCGCCCGACGGCACCCCTGCGCGGCCCGTGCTGCCATCATCAAGAACAACGTCAACCTCAATGGTCGGATTGCCCCTGCTGTCGAGAATTTCCCGTCCGATAATGTCCCAAATCGCCGTCATGACCGCGCTCCGTTTTGCGTGGATAATGCAACGGGTTTAACCCGTTTCCCCATGTCTTGCAAACGCCGCCCCGCATATGCACCACTCACAAGGCTTGCACAAGTGGCGGCGGCGTATGCCGCGCGAATCATACTTGACGCGACAAAAGATATTGGGTCATGTCAGCACATGACGCAGACCCTAAAAGCCATGGTGCTATTTTCCGGTGGGCAGGACAGTACAACCTGCCTTGCACAAGCGCTGGCGCGGTATGAGCGGGTCGAAACATTGGGGTTCGATTATGGTCAAAACCATCGCGTCGAGCTGGATTGCCGCAATGTCATTTTGCAAAAAATAACCGAACTTGATCCAAGCTGGCGCGCGCGGCTGGGCGACGACCATGTGCTCGATATGCCCGCCTTATCGCACATTGGCGGCACGGCGCTGATTGGCGCAGGCGAGATTAAAATGCAGGCGAATAATTTGCCCTCGACCTTCGTGCCCGGGCGCAATCTCTTGTTTCTGACCTATGGCGCGGCGCTGGCTTATCGGCGCGGGCTTGATGTGCTGGTCGGCGGCATGTGCGAAACAGACTATTCCGGCTATCCCGATTGTCGGCGCGCCACGCTCGATGCGCTTGAAACTGCGCTCGCGCTCGGCATGGACACGCAAGTTTCAATCGAAACGCCGCTGATGCATGTTGATAAGGCGGCGACATGGAAACTGGCCGATGAACTGGGCGGCGACGCGCTGGTCGAGCTTATCGTCGAACACACGCATACCTGCTATCGCGGCAATCGCAGCTTGCGCCATGACTGGGGCTATGGGTGCGGCGACTGCCCGGCCTGCGATTTGCGCCAGCGCGGGTTTGCCGAATGGAAGGCCGCATGAGCTACGCTGTCAAAGAAATATTCTACACACTGCAAGGCGAAGGCGGCCAAGCCGGTCGGCCCGCGGTTTTTTGCCGTTTTGCTGGCTGTAATCTCTGGTCGGGGCTGGAGCGCGACCGCGCAACCGCCCAGTGCCGGTTTTGCGATACAGATTTTGTCGGCACGGATGGTCAAAACGGCGGCAAGTTCGCCGACGCACAAGCCTTAGTGGAAGCCATCGCCGCGCAATGGCCGGAAGCCGAGCCGGGCGCCGATGCGCTGGTTGTTTTCACCGGCGGCGAACCGTGCCTGCAACTGGATGCCGCCCTGCTTGAGGCGGTCGCGGCACAAGGCTTTGAAACAGCCGTTGAGACCAATGGAACCCTGCCCGTGCCAACGCAAATCGACTGGATTTGTGTCAGCCCGAAGCCCGAAAGCACGCTTGTGCAGCAAGCCGGTCACGAGCTGAAATTTGTTTACCCGCAGGAAACCCTGTCGCCCGAACAATTTGAACACCTTGATTTCGAGCATTTTTTCCTGCAGCCCATGGATGTCGACGACGACGAAACGCGCTGGCACAACATCCAAGCCGCGATTGCCTATTGCCTGCAAAACCCGCAATGGCGGCTGAGCCTGCAGACCCACAAAATCATTGGTCTGGATTAAAGGGTTGGATTGAAGGGCTAGATTGCCCCGCCGAGGCTAATCGGGCATAAGCGCGTCATGAAATTAACACGCGAAATTCTGTTTGATGCAGCCCATAGCCTCGCGCAATACGGGCCGGGCCACCCAAACGCGCGCGTGCACGGGCATTCCTTTCGGGCGCGGATAACGCTGTCCGGCGCGCCCGACGCAAATGGTCAGATTATGGATTTCGAAAGTTTTGGCGATGTGCTGGAAAAACTTCGCAAGCGCCTCGACCATAATATGCTGAATGATATTGACGGGCTCGGCACACCGACACTGGAAAATTTATGCCTGTGGATGTGGTCGGAACTGCACGGCGACCTGCCCCATATCAGCGCCATCGAAGTGTTCCGCGACAGCCTTGGTCAGTCGTGCCTCTATGAGGGGGAAGCCACATGAGCGAGCCCAGCGACACAACCGGCGCACACATGCTGGGGCAAGCCACCGACCTGCCCGCCTCTCCGGATGAGGCGGTGCTGGAGCGCGTGCCAAACCCGCACCCCGATACACGCTATGTCGCGCGCTTCAGCGTGCCGGAGTTTACCTCCATTTGTCCGGTCACGGGCCAGCCCGATTTTGCGCGGCTGGTGATCGATTATGTGCCGGACGCTTTTTTGGTCGAAAGCAAAAGCTTCAAGCTCTATATGGGCAGTTTCCGCAATCACGGCGCGTTTCACGAAGATTGCACGATTGCGATTGCCAAGCGTCTGGTCGACACATTGGCTCCGCATTGGCTACGCATTGGCGGCTATTGGTATCCGCGCGGCGGCATTCCGATAGATGTGTTCTGGCAGTCGGGCGCGGTGCCGGAAGGCCTTTATGTGCCCGACCCCGGCGTTGCGCCCTATCAGGGCCGTTAACCCTAAATTAACCATTTCACCGGCAAGCTGGTTGCGCCTCACTACGCAGGGTTCGGCCGCGCGGCGCATCTGCTCCCGTTCAAGAAGGCAGAACGCTGGCAGCCGAACCCGATAATCGGTTACATTCATCTAACCCATTGAAATTAATACGAAACCTATTTGTTATCAACGCCCCTGCCGACACAGCTTAAACTGGCTGCAACACCGCGTGCGCGCCCGTGCAAACAGGGTGCCTGAATAACAAGGTTGGGTATGGCAGATAAAAAACAAGTTGTGGGCTTATGTGACTTTCTCGAAGCAATCGGGCGGGCCGGAACTATTGCCCGCCAGCAATGCGCGGAGGCCAACATCGCGCAGCTTCAACATTTTCTTGAACCGGCTGATGAAGACGGCGTGCATGCGTTCAAAACCTTGCGCGTGCAAATAGGCAACGAGACACAAGATGTGCCGGTTTACGGGCTGGTGCCGTGCGGCCATCTCGACATGAAAAAACTGGAAATCGAGTTCGAGACTGTGATCGACATGAACTTGCAATCATCAACGGAAACCGGCGGCAACCCGAAAATCGCGCTGGGCATGAGCAAGGGGCTGTTTTCGTCCGGCACGGAAATCACAGTCAAAGCATCCTTCAATCTTGCGGACGCCAGCGAAACCGCGGCGCAAATCAAAGACAAACTCAACAAACATTTGGCAATAACACAGGAGACCTAAAATGGCTGAATTTGAGGAGCGCGAAGCGCGAAAGTTTAACGAACTGGGCCCCCAGCTTGGCGGCATGGCAACCGCCATTGTCGAAGCTGATGCTGTATCCAAGCAACGCACCTTGCAGCGTCAGGTCGAAATTCTGGGCATGGATAATCTGAAAACCAGCGCCTCGACCACCATTATCGGGCGCGACGACCCGCTGCGCGTGGACTATGATGTGCCGGTCGCTGTGGTTGCCGATATGCGGGGGCTTGAAGTGCAGACCGCCACAATCAAAACGACCATGAATGTGTCGGCCTCGCGCGAGGACAATATGTCGGTGAACAGCCAGACGGAAGCTTCCGGTAGCGCAAAAATCGGCTTTGGCATGTTCGGCGCCTCGGCGAGCTTTAAATCATCGGTCGGCGTCAACCGCGATGTGTGCCGCAAGTCGGATTATAGCTCCACACTTGAAGTGGATATCAACATGGCCCAGTCGCCCGTGCCAGAAGGCCTGATGAAGGTGCTGGACAGCATGAACAAGGTTGTCGAAGCGGCCACCGAGATAAATATCGGCATCACGCTCGGTGACCCGAACCAGGCCCAGCCAGCCGCGACGCCATCCACTTAAGGCAAGCTTCATGCTGATACAGACCGTCCGCGACGATGTCGTGTTTTCCGGCCACGGCTCCACCCTGCCCGCCGCCGGCAAGGTGACGCGGGTGCCCGCAGGTGTTGAGTTTTACCTGCTGGCCCCGCCCGGTGCCGGCATCACCAATCGCCTTGGGCAGGCGTTGGAACGCGGCGAACGCATTACCGAACTCTATATCCGCTCAAGCGTAACGAAGCAGTTTTCACCACACCGCCACGCGGTCTACACCAGCGCCACGGGCGATATTCCCAATATGGCGCTGCACCCGCCGCGCGGGCTGGATATTTCTGGCAATATTGTGCCGCATGTCATTGGCGTTGAGCGCAATACTGACTTGCATGATCTATGGGCGCGCGCGCGACCGTTCATTGACCCTAGGGGAACCACGCGGGTCTTCTGGGCGGCGTGTTCGTCGATCAAGGCTGGCGGCAATCCGTGTGTGGATCTGCAAGCCGACTGAGCGGGTTATCAAACAGGCAAAAGGCGTGGCACGAGATAAAGCGCCAGCAGCGTCAACATGCCCACGCCCAGCAGATTAATCCAGAAACCGGCGCGCACCATATTGGCGATGTTTACCTGCCCCGACCCGAAGACAATGGCATTGGGCGGGGTCGCCACCGGAAACATGAACGCACAGCTCGCCGCAAGGGTCGCTGGGATAACGAGCATTAAAGGGGGCTGCCCGATTTCCAGCGCAAGGGCGGCAATCACCGGCAAAAATGTGGTGGTGGTTGCCGTGTTGCTGGTTATCTCGGTGAGGAAAACAATCAAAGCCACGAGGCAAAGCAGGATAACAACCAGCGGCGCGGCGGCGACCACCGACAATTGCGCGCCGATCCAGTTGCTCAATTCGCTGTGGGAAATACCCGCAGCCAAGGCGAACCCGCCGCCAAACAGCAACAAAACGCCCCACGGCATTCGGGTCAAATCGCTCCAGTCCAGCAAAGCACCCTCGCGGTCGCCAGCGGGCACGGTGAACAGCAGAAAAACCGCGCCAATGGCAACGGTGGTGTCGGTGATGCCGGAAATGCCCAGCGCCCCAACAACATATTTGCGCGATATCCACGCCAGCACAGTGACGACAAACACAGCCAAAACGCGCTTTTCATAGGTGCTTAGAGCGCCCAACTCATGATAATGGCGGCGCATTTCTTTTTGCGTGTCGGGCGTGATGGCAAACGAAACGGGATTGGTGATGCGCGTGAGCACGAACCAGACAAGCGGCAGCATCACCACCATGAGCGGCACGGCGAACATCATCCAGTCCAGAAAGCCAATTTCGATATTATATGTTGTCTGAATAAAGCCGACGGCGAAAGCGTTGGGCGCGGTGCCGATAATGGTCGCCATGCCACCCAGCGTGGCCGCGAATGCCAGCCCCAGAAAAATCGACACATCAAAATCATGCAGTTGTTTCGAGGTCAAATCGGTTAGATGCTGGCGCATCATGTGGGTTATGGAAATGGCGACGGGCAGCAGCATCAGCGTTGTGGCGGTGTTTGAAATCCACATGCTGGTGACAGCGGCAACCCCCATCAACACGGCCACGAGATAGCGCGCTTGCGCGCGAATAAGGCTTAAAAACCCATAGGCCGCGCGAATGTGCAGCCCGCACCGCTCAATGGCGAGCGCCAGCACAAAGCCGCCAAACAGCAAAAAAGTGACCGGATGCGTGTAGCTTCCAGTGGTTTGCGCCATCGGCATAATGTCGAGCGCGGGCAGCAAAATAATCGGCGTCAAAGACGTTACCGCCAGCGGCAGGGCTTCGGTGGCCCACCACACCGCCATGACAATAGCGACCGCCAGCATGTTTTGGCCCGCAGGCGAAAGCCCCGGAATATCTAATTGCAAAACCAACACGGCCAATGCCGGGCCGACCAAAAGTTTCAGAAATGATGTGAAGGACAAGATGGCACCCGTTTTTTTTGTTCACAGGCTTTTATGATGTGGTGATTTTGCAGCCAATACAAGGTTTGCCTTTGCCTAGCGCCTTTGCCCCGCCTAGGGGGACGCGCGAAATTAACCTTGCACTCAGTCCTGCACTCAATCTTGTACGACTGCGTGCAAATCCTTCAGCGTGCTCAATAGATGCCGCGCGGCATCGAGCGGCAGGCAGCTTGGCGCATCGCACAAAGCTTCATCCGGGCGCGGATGAAACTCCAGAAAAACCCCATCGGCACCAGCCGCCACAGCCGCCTTTGCCAGAACCGACACACCATCGCGCCGCCCACCCGTGCTTGCGCCTGCGGTGCGCGGGTCGGCACCGGGCAATTGTACCGCATGGGTCGCATCGATTGTGACCGGCACGCCGAGCTTGTGCATTTCGGGAATAGCCAGCATGTCGACCGTCAGATTGTTATAGCCAAAGCTTGAGCCGCGCTCGCACAAAATAACCGGCAGGTCGGGGGCCGCCTCGCGCGCCTTCGAAATAATATTCGCGCAATCCCACGGTGCCATAAATTGCGCTTTTTTGGCATGCAGCCAGCCGCCATTGCGCGCCACGGCTTTGGCGGCCGCAATCACCAGATCGGTTTGGCGCACGAGAAAAGCTGGCAATTGGACTATTTCGGCAATCTCGGCAACCGCATCGGCCTGCTCTGGCGTGTGGATGTCGGTGACAATAGGTAGCCCATGCGCGCGCTTAACCGCGCCCAGCATTGCCAGCCCGTCGGCCTGCCCGGGCCCGCGATAGCTGGTGATGGAAGACCGGTTAGCCTTATCAAAACTTGCTTTAAAAACATATGGTAACGATAAATAATTACATATTTGCTTTAACTCAGCGGCAACCTCCAGCGCCAGCCCCTCATCTTCCAGCACGTTCAGACCAGCCATCACCAAAAGCGGTTGTCTGGTGCCGATGCTGATGCCGCCATAGCCGTTGAGCTGATACATTTTCGATGTCTCCTAAACCAGACGGGCCTGCGCCAGCGCAGCTTCGATAAACGAAGCAAAAAGCGGATGCGGCGCGAAGGGTCGCGATTTCAATTCAGGATGAAACTGCACGCCGACGAACCACGGGTGTTCGGGGATCTCCACAATTTCGGGCAACACGCCATCGGGAGACACACCTGAAAACACCAGCCCCTGATCTTCCAGCACCGCGCGGTATTCCATGTTCACTTCGTAGCGGTGGCGGTGGCGCTCGGAAATCACCCGCGTGCCGTAAATATCGGCCACGCGCGAATCCTCGGCCAAAAACGCCTCATACGCACCCAGCCGCATCGTGCCGCCCAGATCGGATGTGATGCCGCGTTTTTCCAGCACCTCCCCTTTGGCCCATTCGGTCATCAGCCCGACCACCGGCGTGCCAGCCAAGCCGAACTCGGTCGATGTGGCATCCGTTATGCCAGCCAGATGACGCGCCGCCTCCAGCACGGCCATCTGCATGCCGAAGCAGATGCCGAAATACGGCACATTGCGCGTGCGGGCAAAATGCGCGGCGGCAATTTTTCCCTCGGCCCCGCGTTCGCCAAACCCGCCCGGCACCAGAATGCCATTGACCTTTTCCAGATAGGCGGCGGCGTCTTCGCGCTCGAAAATCTGCGCGTCCATCCATTCCAGATTGACCCGCACATGATTGGCAATGCCGCCATGTTGCAGCGACTCGATTAACGACTTATAGGCATCTTTCAACTCGGTATATTTGCCGACAACGGCAATATTCACCTGTCCTTCGGGTTCGCGCACCGATGACAACACCTCGTCCCAGCGCGACAAATTGGGCGGCGGCGCATCCGTCATGCCAAACGCATCCAGCACTTCGCGGTCCAGCCCCTCGCCGTGATAGGCATGCGGCACGGCATAGATTGTGTCGACATCGCGCGCCTCGATAACCGCGCTTTCGCGCACATTACAAAACAGGCCAATCTTGCGCTTTTCGCTGTCCGGTATGGGTCGGTCACACCGGCACATTAAAATATCGGGCTGGATGCCGATCGAGCGCAGCTCTTTAACCGAGTGCTGGGTCGGCTTGGTTTTCATCTCGCCAGCGGCCGGAATAAAGGGAAGCAGCGTCAGATGCACGAAAACCGTCTGGCCGCGCGGCAAATCATTTTGCAACTGGCGAATGGCCTCGAAAAACGGCAGCCCTTCAATGTCGCCCACCGTGCCGCCAATCTCGCACAGCACGAAATCCAGATCTTCGACATCGCGCTGAATGAACGCCTTGATAGAGTCCGTCACATGCGGAATGACTTGCACCGTGCCACCCAGATAATCACCGCGCCGCTCGCGTTTCAGAATTTCGCTGTAAATCTGTCCGGTCGTCACATTGTCGCCGCGACTGGCTGGCACGCCGGTAAACCGTTCATAGTGACCCAAATCAAGGTCTGTCTCGGCCCCGTCATCGGTGACATACACCTCGCCGTGCTGATAGGGGCTCATCGTGCCGGGGTCTACATTGAGATAAGGGTCAAGTTTGCGGAGGCGGACGGAATAGCCGCGCGCCTGAAGCAGCGCTCCAAGTGCAGCCGAGGCCAGCCCTTTGCCAAGAGAAGAAACCACGCCGCCGGTAATAAATATATAACGCGCCATGGGTCGGCAAGATACACGCCGACTATGATTCGTGCGAGTCGAAAAACCGATTCGCACCCGTCTATTTGAAATTAATTATTCCGGTGTGGGTAAAGCTGGCGCAGGCGCTACAGGAACCGGCAGCGCCGGAGCCGGGGCTTCCAGCGGATTGCCGCTGGAGGAATCAACACCATCAAGCACCGAAGAGCGGTTTTCCATAGTGCCCAGCACGGTGAGNCCGATGCTGGTTACAAAAAACAGGCCAGCCAAAATGCCGGTNCTGCGCGTCAGAGCATTGCCAAGCCCGCGGCCCGACATNANGCCATCGCCGCTGCCGCCACCGCCAATGCCCAGCGCCCCGCCCTCAGAGCGTTGCAGCAGCACAANCACGATCATCGCCANCGCGATCATCAGATGGACAACCAGTAAAATGGTGGACATGAACAATCTCCTTTTCGCGNNGGTGTTCTAGCGCATTCGCGCNAGGCTGACCAGCCCAAACCCGTTAGCNTCGATAGGCACCAATAATTCCGGAAAAATCGGNCGCCTTCAGGCTCNNACCCCCCACCAGCGCGCCGTTGACATTGGCAATCGNCATGAGTTCNGCNGCATTGGAAGGCTTGACCGACCCNCCATATAAAATNCGCATGGCCGCGCCTGCATCACCAAAGCGGCGCGTCAGTGCCTTTCTGATATGGCCGTGAACGGNACTNATTTGCTCAACNCTCGGCGTCAGGCCGGAGCCNATGGCCCAGACAGGCTCGTAAGCNATGACAATATCTGCCGCGCTGCATGTATCGGGCAGNGANTGGCGCAATTGCGCCCCGACGACCTTCAGCGTGTCGCCNGACTTTCGCTCGGCCAACAATTCNCCGANACACACAATGCTTCGCAGNCCCNCCNTTTGCGCGGCNAGCACTTTGTCGCGCACTTTTTTNCTGGTTTCGCCNTGCCCGCCNCTTTTTACCTCGGCGCGGCGCTCGGAATGGCCNACAATCACCCATTTGGCACCGGCGTCTTTCAGCATTTCGGCNCTNACATCGCCNGTATNCGNGCCTTTTTCAGCGCCATGGCAATCTTGACCGCCGCTCATGATTTNTGCCCCGANCTTCATGCCCGACAGCCGGTGGATAAGGGTGGCGGGCACACANACGGCCACATCGCACCCGAATTTGTGCTTCGCCAGGCCAGCGTGCAGGCGGCGCAATTCNCGCAAATCCGCGCCNGTGCCGTTCATTTTCCAGTTGCCGGCAACCAATGGCTTAATTTTCTTNGGCNCACTCATGCAACACTCCTTTTTGGCGTTTAGCCCCCTATTTAACANTGCCTGTTTACCGCCATTTCGGGGAATGTCAAAAGCATATGCCCGGTGGCTTGCCGTACCACNCGCTCCGCATTATGATGCCNTNCANTCAGGCACCGATAGNGGCGTCGGCGNCACCCNATCTGATCAACGGAAAGACCGAAAACATGCTTGATATTTTGCGTAGATCTGCCGGTGGNGTNGTCGGCATATTTCTAATCGGCCTGCTCGTCATCGCCTTTGCTTTATGGGGCATTGCCGACACGTTTACCGGCTTTTCCAATGCGACNCTGGCAAGCGTTGGCGACGAGCCNATTGAGCGCGANGAATACCGGCTGCGGCTGCAACANCAAATCCAGCAAGTATCGCAACAAATCGGCGAACCGCTTTCGGTCGGCCAAGCGCGCAGTCTGGGCATTGACNAGCGCGTGCTGACCGACATGCTGGGCATGGCGGCGCTGTCNGGCATGGCGAAAAATATGGGGCTGGCCCATAGCGACGANCANGTCGCGCGCCAAATCATTAACGACCCTGCCTTTTACGGGCCGTCCGGCAAGTTTGACGCNCCGACCTTCCGGTCAATTTTGCGGCAAAACGGCCTGACCGAAAAAATNTTCGTGAAAGACCAGCGNGAATTTCNCCTGCGCCAGCAACTNATGGATAGCAGCGTGCGCCAAAGCCTCGTTCCGGACGCGCTTTTGTCGCAAATGTACCGGCATGTNCTGGAAAAGCGCGTGGCGCGCTATCTGATCGTTTCACTGGANGCGACGGATGANGTTGGCGAACCNACAGAAGAAGAGCTGGAAAACTTTTTCAGCGAAACAANGNTGCGCTTCACCGAACCNGAACGCCGCNACGGGTCGGTGCTGCTCATCACGCCGGAGCGNTTTGCCGAAANCATNAAAATNAGCNATGACGAAATTCTCGCCGAATATGATTTGTCGATTGATGAATTTTCAAGCCCTGAACGCCGCGCCATCGACCAGCTNGTGCTANGCAGCGACGAAGAGATNGAGACAATAAATAAGCTGCTGNATGAAAACCGCCCGTTTGCCGAAATCGTTGACGCCGCCAGCCANACNCTCGANGACACTGACCTTGGGTTAATCACNCGCGACGGGCTAATCTCANGCACGNTGGCCGAGCGCGCCTTCTCCATGCAGGNGNGCGAAGTTAGCGACATTATCGAAGGNCCGCTAGGTGCNGTTATCTTGCGCGTTCGCAAAATCGAANAAGGCNCTGTACGCCCTTATGAAGAGGTGCGCGACATCTTGCGNGACCGTCTGGCCTATGACCGCGCNGTGAACGAAATGATCGAGTTTTCCGAAACCGTGGAAGATGAACGCGCGGCGGGTATCGAATTGGAAGAGATCGGCCAGCGTTTTGATCTNGAAGTCNTCAAAATTTCCAACNTGGACCGCGACGGCAATGGCGGCANCAAAATCGAAGCCCANGCCGGGGCGCTNATNAGCGCCTACCCGACATTGANACAAAACATTTTCGGCGGTGCGGTCGGTGNAGACCTGCCAATGCTCGAAATGCCGGACGGCACATTTGCCTGGGTGCGCCTCGANCAAATCANACCGAGCCGCGTNAAGCCGCTGGACGAAGTGCGCGCNGACGCCATCACCCAATGGCAATTNGCCGAGCGCAGNAAGCTGTTGGAAGCNATGGCCGAGCATTTTGTGAAAAAGGGAAATGAGAGCGGCAGCTTCAAAACGATCACCAAAGAATTTGGGCGCGACCCGCTGNCATCGGAACCCATGACCCGTCAGGTTTCCAATGAAACCTTTTCCGAGCAGGCGGTGGAGAAGCTGTTTTCGCTTCAGTCTGGCCGTTTCGCATGGGCGCGGGTCGGCTTCGGCACAGATTTGATTGTNATGCAGGCCTCCAAGGTNATNCCNCCANAGANNGATGACGGCGAAGCCACGCAAACAATTTACGGTGNCGAGCGCACCAAGTTTCAGTCGGACTTGACGGCGCAGTTTGTTCGCGCNTTGCAAAACAGCTATGGCGTGAGCATCNACCAGCAAAATATCGAGACAACGCTGGGCGAACTGGTNGCACAATGATGGTNTGCCAGCCCGCCNTCGGNACGTTCAAAGAAATTTACGATGCCGGCACGCCGCAGCTNTTATGGACNGAGATGGTTGCCGATCTGGAAACGCCGGTNGCAACCTATCTGAAACTTGCCNATTCCCNGCCCAATTCGTTTTTGCTCGAATCTGTAACGGATGGCGATGTGCGCGGACGCTATTCGATGATCGGNCTCGACCCCGATTTNGTGTTTCGGTTCAAAGACGGCGTGTGCGAACTGAACGCNCAGTTCGACACNGCACCGGAGGCTTTTGAGCGCCTTGATGATGCCCCGCTCGACGGGCTGCGAAAGGTTTTGCGAGCCTCAGNGCTTGANATTCCCGACAATCTGCCGCCCATGGCCGCCGGTATATTCGGGTANCTTTCCTACGACATGGTGCGCTTCATGGAANCNCTGCCCGANANCAATCCGAATGTGTTGCAATTGCCCGAATGCCTGTTTATCCGACCAACGCTNATNGCGGTTTTCGACGGNGTCACGGATATGCTCAAGCTGGTNACGCCNGTGCGNCCTGACGCCAACATCTCCGCAGATGCGGCCTATGAAGCGGCGTGCGCGCGGCTTGAAGCGGCGCGTGAGAAAATGTATCTCGAACTGCCCGAAGCACGCCTTAGTCCCGTGAGCGACATGACACCGCCGCAATCAAATGTCGCGCAGGAAACTTATTTCGACATGGTTGAAAAATCGAAAGCCTATATCGAGGCAGGCGATATTTTTCAGGTTGTCATCAGCCAGCGTTTCAAAACGCCGTTCACCCTGCCGCCATTTGATTTGTACCGGACATTGCGCCGCGTGAACCCCTCGCCCTATTTGTTCCATCTGCAATTTGAAGATTTCAGCGTTGTTGGTTCCAGCCCGGAAGTTCTGGTCGGTGTCAAAGACCGCGAGGTCAATATCCGCCCCATTGCCGGCACGCGCAAGCGCGGCGCAAACGCGGACGAAGACGCAGATATCAGCGCCGATTTGCTGGCCGATGAAAAAGAACGCGCCGAACATTTGATGCTGCTCGACCTGGGCCGCAATGATGTCGGGCGCGTGGCACAAATCGGCTCGGTTCAGGTCAACACCGCTTTCGGCCTGCAGAAGACCTCGCATTTGATCCACATTGTTTCTGATGTGACCGGCAAATTGCTGCCCGAATGCGATGTGATTGACGCGCTGGTCGCAGGCTTTCCTGCTGGGACGGTTTCAGGCGCGCCGAAAATTCGCGCTATGGAAATTATCGATGAATTGGAAACCGAACGTCGCGGCATTTATTCCGGCTGCGTCGGTTATTTCTCCGCTGGCGGCGACATGGACACCTGCATCGCGCTCCGCACGGCGGTGGTTAAAGACGACATGCTGTATGTTCAGGCCGGTGGCGGCGTCGTGTATGACAGCACGCCGCAATATGAGTATGACGAGACGGTCAACAAGGCGGCGGCTTTGTTTCGCGCCGCCGAGATTGCCGTCGACGACGCCAAAATAAGAAAGAACCGCGGATAGCATGCTGACGCTGATAGACAATTATGACAGTTTCACGTTCAACCTGCTACAATTCATCGGGGATTTGGGCGTTGGCTGCCAAGTCGTGCGTAATGACAAGACCACACCGGCGGATGTTTTCGCGCAAAAGCCCGAAGCCATCATCATCTCGCCCGGCCCTTGCGACCCCGACCGCGCGGGCATTTGCCTTGAGCTTATCCGCGAAGCACCTGCCGACCTGCCGATTTTCGGCGTGTGTCTGGGACACCAATGCATCGGACAGGCGTTTGGCGGCGAGATTGTGCGGGCACCCAATATCATGCATGGCAAGCTGAGTGACATCAGCCACGATAATGCCCATGTTTTCGAAGACCTGCCCGCGCCGCTCACCGTGACGCGCTATCATTCGCTGACGGTTGCGCCGGCCTCCGTGCCGGACTGTTTGGAGGTTACGGCACAAACATCCGACGGCGTCATTATGGGGCTGCGCCACATGCAGCGGCCCGTTTACGGTGTGCAGTTTCATCCCGAAAGCATCGCATCGCAGGCTGGTCACAAGATTCTTGCCAATTTTCTGAAAATAGCGGGTATAAATCCAAAAGCGGTGCCTCCCGCATCAACCCTAGACTTGAGTTCACAGTAGTGAGTGTTTTATGGACGCTTTAAAACCATTTCTTACAACGATTTCCAGCGGCATGACGCTTTCGGCTGCCGAAGCGACGCAAGCCTTTGAGACTATTTTGGCGGGCGAGGCGACCTCGGCACAAATCGGCGCGTTTTTGATGGCGCTGCGCGTGCGCGGCGAAACGGTTGAAGAGATCACCGCCGGCGCACAAGTCATGCGCCGCCACGCCCTTGCCGTCAAAGCACCAGACCACGCGCTCGACACATGCGGCACGGGCGGCGACGGCACCGGCACGTTCAATATTTCCACCGCTACGGCGCTGGTCGTCGCGGCCTGCGGGGTGCATGTCGCCAAACACGGCAACCGTGCCCTGTCGTCGAACTCCGGCTCGTCGCAAGTGCTGGAGCATTTGGGTGTGCGCCTTGATGTCGACCCCGCCACGATTGAAAACTGCATTCGTGAAGCCGGCATCGGTTTCATGTTTGCGCCCAATCATCACGCCGCCATGCGCCATGTCGGGCCTGCACGCCAAGAGCTTGGGTTCAGAACCGTGTTCAATCTGCTGGGGCCGTTGTCGAACCCGGCTGGTGCCAACCGACAATTGCTCGGTGTTTTCTCCGACCGTTGGGTGGAGCCGATCGCGCATGTGCTGAAGCATTTGGGCTCGGAGCGCGCTTGGGTCGTGCACGGGCATGACGGCATGGACGAACTGACGACGACCGGGCCCAGCAAAGTGGCCGAGCTTAGAAAAAACGAAGTTGAAGTCTTTGAGGTTAATCCGGAAGACGCTGGCCTCAAACGCAGTGAGCCGTCCGACCTTGTGGGCGGAACGCCGGAAGAAAACGCCGCCGCCTTGAATGAATTGCTCGATGGCGCCCACAGCGCCTATCGCGATATTGTGCTGTTTAACGTAGCCGCAGCTCTTTATATTTGCAATAAAGTCAGTAGCTTAAAAGAAGGTGTTGAAGTATCAGCTTTGGCAATTGATGATGGCGGCGCGCGCAAAGCACTGGCAAATCTGGTCGATGTTTCCAATCGGGACGCCGGTTAAATGCCACCACCCACCGAAGATATTCTCGCGCGGATAACGGCCTATAAATTGGAAGAAATTGCCGCCGCAAAGCAAACCATTTCTGTAGCCGACTTGCGTGACGCGGCGCAAAATGCGTCGCCCATGCGTGGCTTCGCAAATGCCCTGACCACCTTTGCCGCGCAAAACAAACCGGCGCTGATTGCAGAAATTAAAAAGGCCAGCCCGTCCAAGGGTCTTATTCGCGCCGACTTCAACCCGCCCGCTTTGGCGCGCGCTTATGAGCAAGGTGGGGCGGCGTGCCTTTCCGTGCTGACGGATGCGCCCTCGTTTAAAGGGGCACCGGAGTTTTTGTCGGCGGCGCGCGCGGCAACCGCCCTGCCCGTTCTGCGTAAGGATTTCATGTATGACACTTATCAGGTTGTCGAGGCGCGCGCCTGGGGTGCCGATGCGATTTTGATCATCATGGCCGCCGTCACCGACACCCAAGCCAGCGAACTTAAAGATGCCGCCGCCGAGTGGGGCATGGATGTTTTATACGAAGTGCATAATGACGAAGAGATGGCGCGCCTGCACGGTTTGTCGCCGCGCCTCGTCGGGATTAACAATCGTGATTTGCGTAGCTTTGAGACTAGCCTCGACACCACGCGCACCTTACGCACGAGCGCACCGGCGGGCGCATTTGTCATCAGCGAAAGCGGCATTGGCGCACATTCCGATGTTGCCAGCCTGATGGCAGACGGCGTTAGCGGCTTTCTGGTCGGTGAAAGCTTGATGCGGCAAAACGATGTTACGGCTGCGACCCGCGCGCTTCTCGGCATCTAAACGAATCAAAACAGATTTTTGAATTTTTGAGTCTTGCCTGCGAAAGCGAATAAAAGTAGAACACGGATGTTGGTGATTCGTTCTCTTTTCACGCAGAGGTTTCCATGCTTACCAAAAAACAATTTGAGCTTTTGCTTTTCATAAATGAACGGCTGAAAGAAACCGGCGTATCGCCCAGCTTCGACGAAATGAAAGAAGCGCTCAACCTCAAATCAAAATCAGGTATCCACCGGCTAATCACAGCGCTTGAAGAGCGCGGCTTTATCAAGCGGCTGGCCCATCGTGCGCGCGCGCTTGATGTCATCAAGCTGCCCGACAGCATGTCGACCAGCCTTGCCGCCCCGTCGCGCGCCACCACCCCGCCGCCTGCAGTCAATGATGACCGCAGTGTTTGCGTGCCCGTCATGGGACGCATTGCGGCTGGTACGCCGATCGAGGCTTTGCAGGAAGAGGTCAACCAGATCAGCGTGCCGATGGAAATGATGCGCTCGGGCGAGCATTACGCGCTGGAGGTACACGGCGATTCAATGATTGACGCCGGCATTTTCGATGGCGACACAGCGATTATCCAAAGCGGCAACACAGCGGAAAATGGCGAGATTATCGTGGCACTGGTCGAAGGCCACGAGGCCACGCTCAAGCGGCTGCGCCGCAAAGGTGAAATGATTGCGCTGGAAGCCGCCAATGCCAGCTACGAGACACGCATTTTCAGATCAGACCAGATCAGGGTTCAAGGTCGCCTCGTCGGGCTCATCCGCAAATATTAGATTTTAACGCCTCACCGTGTTAGGCGCGCGCCTTTGCCAGACGCGGGCCGTGTTTGCGCGCGGCATGCGCGTGAAAACGCGAAGCCCGCTCGCTGTCGGATCGATATAAACAAGCGTCGTCGCAAATGGTTTCAGGGCGCGCCGGTCAACAAGATGGGCCGCGCACGGGTAGCGGGCACGAATATAGGGCGCAATAACAACATCAACCGAACCGCATGCCGCCGATAAGTGACGCGCATCTGTCACCAGCGCCAATTGTGCGCCCGCGCGCAAATCAATGCGACACGCCGGAAACCGACACGCAGCGTAGCCCGCATCGGAAACCTGCGCCGGCCAGCCCAGCCGCCGACGCCAAATATCGGTTTCATATCCGGCGCGCTTTTCATGCATTACGGCCATATCGCCCGACGGGGTACGCCATGCGAGTTGATACGCCTCGCCCAGAATGTGAACATCTGGCACGGGCTGGCGGCCGAGCGACAAGAGAGCAAACATCATCGCCGCAAGGCCGCACCAGCGCGCGCGGCCACCGACAAGACACAGCCAGATGAGCCCGATCATGAAGGCTGGCAGCACATAGACCGGCGACGCCCCGACCCGAAACAGCGGGTCGCCGGTCTCAACCAATTGGCCCGCGCCCAGAAGTATCCAATTCAACCCCGTCCCCATCACCCATAGCGGCCCGGCAGCCAGACCAAAAGGCATGGCGACGACAGACACAAACGCCGCTGGCATGACCATCATTCCGAATATCGGCATGGCAATCAGATTGCCGATAAGCCCGAACTTCGCCATCTGATTGAAATGGATGAGCGCCAACACGCCGGTGACGCCCCCGGCAAGCAGGCTGGTGAGCAGCAGGCCAAACACATAGACGCGGGCGCGAGAAACCCCGCGCCAGAGCGCGCCTTTGCCAAACACCTGCCCGTGGCGGGCACTATGGCGCCGCCACGCCTCGAAAAACCCGACCAGAATAATTACGGCTGCAAACGACATTTGAAACCCGACCTGCATGACGGCATGCGGATTGATGAGCAGGACGCAAAGCCCCGCCCAGCCGACATTTCGCATGGTCAGCGCTTGGCGCCCAATGGCGATGGCAATGAACACCAGCGCGATCATGACAAAGGCACGCTGGGTGGCATAGCTGGCCCCGGACAGCGCGAGATAGGCGACAGCGGCGGCAAGCGCGACGCAGGCGCTTATCCGGCGTACATCATGGGCTTGGGCAAAGCGGGGAAACAGCGCACACAGCACGCGCAAAAGCGCAAACACCGTGCCCGCGAAAAGCGCCATATGCAGCCCCGAAATAGCCAAAATATGGGCCAGACCACTATTGCGAGACGTGTCGCGGATGGCAGGCGATATACCACCGCGCAGGCCCGCGATGAGTGCCGCGGCAACGCCGCCGGTTTGCGGTGGCAGGGTAGTGCGTATTTGGTCGGCCATATCAAGGCGCAAGCGCGCCAGCCGGTGTGCCCATGTGCCGGTTTCGCAAGTCAGCGACACAATTTCCCTGACGAAGCCACGCGCACGCAACCCTTCAAAGAAGGCCGGAAACCGTGGGTCGTATCCGCCATCGGTCAGCGGCGCGCCGAGCGGTTGCAAGCGCACTTTCAAACGGGCATGGCAGCCGGGTCGGGCACGGAAGGCGATTTCTTTGCTGCTAAACAGGCGCGCGCGAAAGGGCCGAGGTAATATCCCAGATGGCACTTCGGCTGCGTTATCCGTGAAACTGCTTTCGCGCACCGTGATATGCAGTTCGCCGCCGCGCCAGCGAATTTCCGACATATCGACCTGCCCCGCAATCGTGGTTTCAACGCCGCCCGCTGGTAGAAGCGGCGTGGCCCAGTTCTGGCTCGCACGATAGCTGTGCAAATGCGCCCAGCCCGCGCCGCAAATCAGGCACATGCAGAAAATCATCGCCGATTTCACATAAAGTTCATAAATGCCCGCAGGCGCGCGCAGAGATGGCACCCGCCCCACAGCTAACAAAACTGGCAGCGCCGCCAGATAATGCAAGCCCGGCTCGCTCGGCCAGACAAAATATGTCGCAATGCCAAGCGCGAAGGCGACCGGCAGAAACGGGAAAAAATGTCTCGCATCATCCACTGAAAACCGTCCCGCCCGCATTTTGCGTGACTCTGTTGAAATAAACGGATTTGTGCTACTTACGCTCAAGTATTGGCGGCCTTGCATGCGTTACACCACATATCAGAGGTTGCAGATGAAACCGTTTTTACAGGAGAAAATTCATGGTTTCCGGCCCGGTTGTTACCCGCTTTGCGCCCTCCCCGACGGGTTTTCTGCATATTGGCGGCGCGCGCACGGCGCTGTTTAGCTGGGCTTTCGCGCGCCACCATGGTGGCAAGTTTTTGCTCCGCATCGAAGATACCGACCGCGCGCGCTCAACCGATGCCGCGATTGAGGCCATTTTGGATGGCATGGCGTGGCTCGGCCTTGACGCCGACGATGCGCCGGTTTTCCAGCACAAAAATGCCGACCGGCATATCGAAATTGCTCAAACGCTGCTGGCATCCGGCCATGCGTATAAATGCTACTGCACGCCGGAAGAAATTGAGGCCATGCGCGAGGCAGCGCGCGCCGCCGGCAAGCCGCCGCGCTATGACGGCACTTGGCGCGACCGCGACCCAGCCGAAGCCCCTGACGGGCAGGCTTATGTCGTCAGGTTTCGCGCCCCGCAAGAAGGCCATGTTGAGATCAATGATTGCGTTCAGGGCACGGTGACAATTGCCAATGACCAGTTGGATGACCTGATAATTCTGCGTTCCGACAACACACCAACCTATATGCTGTCAGTGGTGGTTGACGATCACGATATGGGCGTCACGCATATTATTCGCGGCGATGACCATCTGACCAATGCCGCGCGGCAAATACAGATTTACAATGCGCTGGGCTGGCAAGTGCCAGTGTTTGCCCATGTGCCGCTTATCCATGGCAGCGATGGCGCCAAATTGTCTAAGCGCCATGGCGCGCTGGGGGTCGATGCCTATCGTGATATGGGGTTGCTGCCCGAAGCCATGCGAAATTATCTGGCGCGACTGGGCTGGAGCCATGGCGATGACGAAATTTTCACGACCGAGCAATTCATTGCCTGGTTCGGGCTTGAAGCGATTGGCAAATCGCCTGCGCGCTTCGACACGACCAAGCTGGAAAATGTGAACGGACACCACATTCGCCGCCATGATGACGCCGCCCTCGCCGCGCTGGTTTGTGCCAGCACGCCCGAACTTGCGCCAGTGCAGGCGACGCTCGAAATTGCCATGCCCGTGCTGAAGGAGCGTGCCAAAAACTTACACGAAATAGCCGATATGGGCCGGTTTTTGATCAGCGCGCGGCCAATTGAAATCTCGGAAAAAGCGGCCAAGGCGCTAACGCCGGAGGCGCGCGCACGGCTGGGCGCATTGCGCCCGCGTTTGGAGGCTCTCGAAAACTGGGAACACGAGCCGATTGAGGCGGAAATCCGTGCGTTTTTGACCGAGCACGACCTCAAGCTGGGCGACATAGCCCCGGCTTTGCGCGCCGCACTGACCGGAACGCCCGTTTCGCCGGGCATTTTCGATGTCGTCGCGCTGCTTGAAAAGGCAGAAGTTCTTGGGCGTCTTGAAGACCAGATTTGACGTATCAATTTTTAAGTCAAATTCCACAATAAAATGCGCCAATAGTAGCGATTTACGGGGTGATGTGGTATGACACGCACAAAGTAAATCAGCACATGATACAGGAGAGAAGCAATGAGCGCGGATGATGCGAAATTGGCTGGTCTGAACAGTCTCGGCAAGACATATGATTTTGGCATCAATGAGGGCACTGTGGGCCCGAGCGTTATCGATGTTTCCTCGCTTTACGCCCAGACGGGGCAGTTTACCTACGACCCCGGCTTCACCTCAACGGCAAGCTGCCAGTCATCCATAACCTATATTGACGGCGAAGAAGGCACGCTTTTGCATCGCGGCTATCCGATTGAGCAGCTGGCCGAAAAGGGCAATTTTGTTGAAACCTGCTACCTGCTGCTCAATGGCGAATTGCCGAGCCGCAAGCAGCTGGAAGAGTTTGAAACCGCCATTACGCGCCACACCATGCTGCACGAGCAAATGAACCGGTTTTTCCATGGGTTCCGCCGCGACGCGCACCCGATGGCGATTATGGTCGGCGTCGTCGGCGCGCTCTCGGCGTTTTACCACGACAGCACGGATATTAACGACCCCGAGCAGCGCAAAATTGCCAGCCGCCGTTTGGTCGCAAAAATTCCGACGATTGCTGCCATGGCCTATAAATATTCGATCGGTCAGCCTTTCGTTTATCCGCGCAATGATCTGGATTACGCATCAAACTTCCTGCACATGTGCTTTTCCGTGCCTTGCGAGGAAATGAATGTTAGCCCGACACTGGCGCGCGCCATGGATCGCATTTTCATTCTTCATGCCGACCATGAGCAAAACGCTTCGACCTCAACCGTCCGGCTTGCTGGCTCTTCGGGTGCCAATCCCTTTGCCTGCATTGCCGCCGGTATTGCGTGTCTGTGGGGGCCATCGCATGGCGGCGCGAACGAAGCGGCACTGGAAATGCTTTCCGAGATTGGCTCGGTCGACAATATTCCCGAATTTGTAAAGCGGGCCAAAGACAAAGACGACCCCTTCCGCCTGATGGGTTTTGGGCACCGCGTGTACAAAAACTACGACCCGCGCGCGCGCGTGATGCAACAGACCTGTCACGAAGTGCTGGGGGAACTGGGCATCAAAGACGACCCGCTGCTCGATGTGGCGATGGAGCTCGAAAAAATCGCGCTCAATGATGAATATTTCGTCGAGAAGAAGCTCTATCCGAACATTGATTTTTATTCCGGCATCACCCTGAAAGCCATGGGCTTTCCGACAACCATGTTTACCGTGTTGTTTGCACTTGCGCGCACTGTCGGCTGGGTGGCGCAGTGGAATGAAATGGTTGAGGATCCGAGCCAGCGTATCGGGCGTCCGCGCCAGCTTTATATCGGCTCGGCCAAGCGCAACTACACCGACATTGCCGACCGCTAGGCTTATTGAATTAGTGAGCGGATAATTTCCGCCGCGCGCGCGGCTGGCGATTGACCGGGGCTGCCCAGCACATCAGCCAGCGGAGCAAGGTGCGCGCGTTTTGCGTCGTTTAAACCATCATCTTTCAACAGGTCGCACACGGCCGGCGTTATCAGATCCGCCGTGCAGCGGTCTTCGAGAAATTCCTGCATCACTGGCGCATCAAGCACCAAATTGACGATAACCGCCGAAGGCACGCGCAACACACGCATCAGCAGCGCGCCCATCAGCCCGCCCATTTTATACGCGATGACGCTCGGCAAGCCTGCCATGCCCAGTTCAAGCGTCGCCGTGCCGGAAGCCGCGAGTGCGGCATTGGCGGCGGAAAAAGCAGCTATTTTATCGCTCTCCTCCTCCACCAAAATCGGCTCAACCGGCCAATCGGCAACGCGCGCGCGCACCGCCTCGCGCGTATGGGCCACCACCGGAATAACCACCGACAAATCCTCAACTTGGGCTGAGACGCGCGCAATGGTTTGTTCGAATATAGGGGCCAGTTTCCGTATCTCGCTCATGCGGCTGCCGGGCAAAACGCACAACAGCTTCCCCGCGGCGGGAATATTATATTTGCCCCGAAAATCGGCAATGGGCGCGTAGCTTTGAAACCGGGCAACAATGGGGTGGCCGACAAAATGACAGGGCGGCCCCGAAAGCGCCTTGAAAATATGGCTCTCAAACGGAAACAGCGACAAAACAGCATCAAAATGGCGCGCCATTTTGCGCGCACGCCCACGCCGCCAGGCCCAAACAGACGGTGCCACATAGCAAATCACAGGAATATCAGCATGACGCTTTTTGATGCGCGCGGCCACGCGGTGGTTAAACTCCGGACTGTCGATCAGCACGACCATATCGGGGCGCGTGTCACACGCATGCGCCGCCGTTAAATCGACCAGACCAAAAAGTCGGCGCAAATTCGCCAAAATCGGCCCAAGCCCCATAATGGCAATCTCCGACATGTCGAAAATAGATGAAAAACTGGCGCGCGTCATGGCGGGCCCGCCCACACCGCTCAAAGTGGCATCGGGATAAAGGGCGCGAATGGCTTCGATGAGGTCTGCGCCCAGAAGATCGCCGGATGTTTCACCGGCGACGATCATGATGTGCGGCGCGCTCACAAATCCTCCGGCGTTAGCCCGTATAAAAACAAGCCGGCGCGATTGGCCTGCTCAATGCACGCGTCAAGTGCCTCAAAAAGCACGCCGTCAGCCTCGAACACGATACCGGCCAGTCCCGCACGCGCCGCGCCTTCCACGGTTTGTGGCCCCAGCGCCGGCAAATCAATACGCCGGTCTTGTTGCGGTTTTGGAATTTTAGCCAGCACACCAGCGCGCGCTTCGGGCGTACCGCGCACTTCTTCCGACAAGTCGCCCACGCGGGCGAGCATGGCGTCTGTGCCTTCCACGCTCTCGACCCCCAGTACAATGCCGCGCGCGACAATTGCGGCCTGGCCGATATCAAGCGCGCCAATATGCGACGCGATTTCGACCGCGCGCGTCATGTCTTGCTGGTGCGGCTCTATAGTGGCGCCGGTCAAAAGCCCTTGCAAGGGCCGGGTCTGCGCCAGCACATCGGCAGCCGATACGATGGCAAACCCTTGCGCCTCGAAATAATCCAGCACATGGGTCAACAACGCATTATCACCGCGCTGGGCTTGCGACAGCGCACGTTCAACCACCCAGAGGCCGCCCGCATCCAGTTCAAGCGTCGTCAAATTGGGTCTTTGCACGCCGCCCACAATCACAACATCGCGCACGCCCGCCTGCTGCATTAAATCGCGCGCCAGTTCGAGTTGGCCGATGCCGACCCACGCATCCATATTTTCAGAAATGTCTTCGGCCACCTCGCCGGAAATACCCAGCGCAAAAACCGTGCGGCCCGATTGACGCAGATTTTCGATAATCCGATAAGGCAACATGCCGTTACCGGCTATCAGTCCCAGAGGCGTCGGCGCTGCCAATCAAGCCCCCGACGGTGATGGAGATGGCAGGCAATATCCGCGACTTTTTTCGACCAGAATGAAATCAATCATCTGATTGACCAGACCGCTCTCGGCATATGTCTCGCGGGCGCGCAGCACGCGGTCCTGAAACGTCGCATTCTGGGTCATGAACACATCCTTATAGGCCGCCCGCAGCGCATTAATTTCATTGCGGTCAAAATCGCGCCGCTTCAGCCCGACAAGGTTCAGCCCGCCCAAAATGGCACGATTGCCACTAACCATACCGAACGGAATAACGTCTTCCGTAACCAGACTGCCCGCGCCTACAAAACTATGCGCGCCGATGCGGGAAAATTGATGCACACCGACAAGGCCGCCCAGAATTGCGAAATCCGCCACGCTCACATGGCCGCCCAGCGTGGCGTTATTTGCCATAATGACATTGCTGCCAACAACACAGTCATGCGCCACATGCACGCCAACCATAAACAAATTATCGTCGCCGACGCGCGTGACGGCACCGCCATTGCTGGTGCCGGGGTTCATGGTCACATGCTCACGAATGGTGTTGCGCGCGCCGATCTCTAACGAGACAAGTTCGCCATCATATTTCAAATCCTGCGAAATATGCCCGATCGATGCAAAAGGAAAAATGCGGGTGTCTGCCCCGATGCTTGTGTCGCCAGTAACGACCACATGCGCGTCAAGGCGGCAATTATCGCCGAGCACGACATTGCCGTCCACGCAACAATAGGGCCCGATGGTAACATTGCGCCCCAGCTTTACCGTGTCGGCGACCAGCGCCGTGCTATGAACATCCGTCATGAAACAATCCTAGCATGTTGTGTAAATTTGCCCGCGCGAATTTACAAATAAAGGATTGTGTCGGTTTATTACGTTATTTACCGGAACCGGGTGTGTCGCCGGATTTGGCGAGGCGTTTGAGAGTTGCCGTTTCGCGCAAAAACTCGCGCGCCGGACGCGCCGGAATACCCATGAGTTGCGTGTTGTCGGGAAATGAGCGGGTGACGCTGGATTTTGCCCCCACGACGACATGCGCGCCCAGCGTCAAATGCCCGTAAATTCCGGCCTGCCCGCCAACCTGACAGTAATCGCCAATATGCGTGCCACCGGCAATGCCGGATTGACCGGCCATGAAAACATGGCGTCCCAGCACGACGTTATGCGCCAGATGCACCAGATTATCGAGCTTGCTTCCCTCGCCAATAATCGTGTCGCCCAGCGTGCCACGATCAATGGTGCAATTGGCCCCCATTTCGACATCGGCCTGAATGATAACGCGGCCAAGCTGCGGCACTTTCAAGTGCGCCTTGCCAGGCGCGAAACCAAACCCGCATTGCCCGATGCAGCTGCCCGCATGAATGGTGACACGATCACCAACAAGGCTATAACCCACCACCGCACCGGCACCCAGCGTGCAATCGCGCCCCAGCGCCACACCTTCGCCAATCACCGCATGGGCGGCAAGGTGTGTGTTGTCGCCAATCTCGGCATTAGCGCCAATCGTCACGCTGTCTGCAATCTGGCAGTTTTGCCCTATTTTCGCTGTCGGATGAATGGCGGGCGCGCCCGCTGGCATTTGCCCCGGCATGGGTCGGGCAAGCGCGGCGTCCGGATAGAAGGCTTGCGCGGCACGCGCCATGCCCGCGTGAGGGTCGTCACACGCCAGCGCAATGATATGCGGCGGGCACGCATCCACATGCGCTTTGCCCACGAGCACGGCCGCGGCGCGCGTTTCAGCTAGCTGCGGCAGATATTTTTTATCCGTCACAAAACACAGGCTGTCGTTGGACGCGGTGGCGATATCTTCAATATCGTTGATCAGGCGACCCGCATCGGCACCGTCGGGCATTTGTGCGCCAATTTGCGACGCGATATCGCCGATTGTAAATGGCCCGGCGCGGGTAAAGAAACGCGGGTCAGCCATAGCAGGAAATTATTCCTTCACCTCAATGGGCTTAACCTTGACGCTTGACAGTTTCTTGTCGATCGCGCTGACGACATCTTTTGTCACATCAAGACCGGGGCTGGAAATGAAAACCGCATCGCGCCGCACCACCAGAGCTGCATTGCGCTGTTCGGCGATGGCCGCAAGCTCTTCAAGCGCGACTTTCAAAATTTCCTGACCGGCTTTTTGACCACCGGCCTGAATAGCGCGTTGGCGTTTACCAAACTCCTGCTTCGTCTGAAGTTCTTCAAGCCGCAATTCCTCGACCTTGCCTTGCAGCGCGTCTGCCGCCATCAGGGCACGCTGTTCTTTCAGCTTTTCAACCTCGCCGGCCATGCGCGCATCAAATTTCTGTGCGTCGTCGTTCACCACTTTCATTTGGCTTTCAAGCTGGCTCGCCATGCTTTTGCCGGCTTTTGATTGCGCCAAGGCAGCATTGACGTCGAAAACCACCACAACTTGCTCGGCAGCGGCCGGCAGCGAAGTTAGGGCAAAGGCCAACAGTGCTGCAAAAACAAGGGAAAATTTTCTGTTAAAAATCGTCATCATGATATCTCCTAAAAACGTGTACCAACTGAGAAGCGGAAGAACCGCGTATCGTCATAATCTTCCTTGACCAGGGCACGCGCAAAGTCAAACCGGACAGGCCCGAATGGCGAACGCCATGAGATACTTAACCCGGTAGTTGCGCGAAAGGCAAATTCGTCTTCAATGTCATTTGCCACGAATGAGACGGAGTCCGTGTCGCCCAAAGCACCAAAATCAATAAATGCATTGGCTTTCATGCCCACATCCTTTGGAATGCCCAGTGGCAAAGAAACTTCCGTGGTGCCCACAACATAGCGGTTTGCACCCAGCGCGTAGCCCGTGCTGACTTGGCGGGGGCCGATACCCGACCTGTCGAAGCCGCGAAAAGTCGAGCCGCCTTTAAAGAAGCGATCACTGTAATTGATGACGCCGCCCTCATAATCATAGATGAGGCCTGCCGTGGCGCGCCCGTGAAACACCCAACCTTCGGCAATCTCGTGGTAATAATTGGCGATCAAAGTGGTTCGCAAATAGCTAATATCACCCGCCGGGCCTGCCAGATCCTGACCGAAGCCGAAATTCCAGCCATCTGTCGGGTCAATCGGGTCATCGCGCTTGTCGATGGAATAATAATACCCGATTTCCTCCTTGAAAACCTGATAGCCCGGATTGACCAAACTGCTTGAGGAGGTATTGGTCAACTCGTCTTCAGATAGGTTCACGAACAAAGACAGCCGCCCGTCTTCCGACAAGGGAAACGCCACCTGACCACCAACGCCCGTGGAGCGGGTTTCCAGATTTGCTTCATTGTCGTAGTCATTTTCAGTGTTGAACAGACTGAAACCAGCCGCGACGCGCCGGTCTAGAAAAAATGGCTCGGTGAAATTCAAGGCATAGCGCTGCACCTCGCTGCTGACGCCGACGCGCAAATTCAGTCGCTGGCCGCGCCCCAAAAGGTTGCGCTCGGCAATAGCAAACTCGGTTGTCACGTTTTCTGCCGATGAGTAGCCGATGCCAAAGGTCAGCTCGCCCGTTGACTGCTCAACAACGTTCACATCAATAATGGTTTTGTCCGGTTCACTGCCCGGGCTTTCTTCAATATCGACCGAGCTGAAATATCCGAGCCCCCGCAAGTTCCGACGCGAGCGTTCCAGAAGCACGCGGTTAAACGCATCGCCTTCGCTGATCCGCATTTCGCGGCGCAGCACTTCGTCATGGGTGCGGTCATTGCCATTAATATTAATCCGCTCGACATAAACGCGCGGGCCCTCTTCAATGACATATTCGACCCTGATCAGATTGTTCTCACGGTCACGGCGCGTGCGGGCGCGAATATCGGCAAACGCAAAGCCTTTCTCGCCCAGCAGCTTGGTCAGCGCGTCTTCGGTATCCTCGATTTTTCTGAGGTCATAGCGGTCGCCTTCGACATGTTCGATGGCCCCCTCAAGGGCATCAATTTCAATTGTTTCGACGGTTGATCTGACGCGCGAGTTTGCAAATGTAAAAAGCTCACCCTCTTCAATATTGAAGGTGACGAAAAACTCTTCGCCGTTTCGGGTCAGTTCAGCGCTGGAACTGACAACGCGGAAATCGGCATAGCCCTTGCTGAGATAAACCCGCCGCAGGCGCTGGCGGTCATAGTTCAGCCGGTCGGGGTCATAGCTGTCCGACGAAGCAAAAAACCGCCACCAGCGCGTCTCCGAGGTGATGATTTCCTCACGCAGGCGGTCATCATCAAACGCTTTATTGCCAACAAAATTGATCGACCGAATGCCGGTTATCGGGCCCTCATTGATCTCAAAAATCACATCGACACGGTTTTGCGGCAGTTGAATGACCTTTGGCTCGATGCGCGAGGCAAAATAACCGCTCTGCCGGTAAATTTCGATAAAGCGCTCCACATCGTCTTGCACGCGCGCGCGGGTGTAAACTTGGCGCGGGCGCAATTCTGCCTCGTCGGTCAATGTGTTATCATTAATAGCGCCATTGCCTTCAAATGAGACGCGGTTGACAATCGGGTTCTCGACCACCGATACGATGAGCCCGCCCTCGCTGCGCCGGATGGTTACATCGGAAAACAAGCCGGAGGCAAACAGCGTCTTCACTGATTGGTCAACCATATCAACATCATCGACCATGCCTTCGCGCACGACCATATAGGCGCGCACGGTTTCTTCTTCAACGCGCTGGGTGCCCTCAACGCGGATGAATTGAATAATTTCAGTTTCTGAGGTTGCGCCCTCGCCTGCTTCTTGTGCATGTGCCCCGAAGCTCAGCCCGCACGCAAAAACAAAGAAAACCGCAAGCCGAAAACCCTGAAATCGCATAATCATACCTTTGAAATCTAATGTTGAATTGGTGGGGTTGGTCTTACGGTAAACTGACATGTTTTACGCCAGCATTCATCTGGTAATGTCGTTCCACGTCACAAAAATAAACAAGGCAAGGACAAGAGACAGGCCTATACGCATCCCCACCTCCTGCACTTTTTCCGGCATGGGTTTGCCAGCAACAGCTTCATAGGCATAAAACATCAGGTGGCCGCCATCAAGCATCGGTATCGGGAACAGGTTGACCAAACCAATGCTGACCGAAAGGACCGCGGTCAAATTGATAAGCGCCACAAGACCCAGCGACGCGGCCTGCCCAGAAAGCTGTGCAATGCGAATGGGCCCGCCCAGACTCTCCGCGCTTTCGCGGCCAGTGATAATGCGGCCCAGCACCGTGAAGGTCTGGTCGATAATGAAATAGCTCTCTTTGACCCCCATCCACACGGCGGTGACGGGATTGTAGCGCACATGGCGGGCATTGGCGTCATCGAGCCCTACCGAAACACCCAGCCGGCCAATGCGAAACTCATTGCCAAATCTGTCGGTTTCCAGATACCAGTCGGGCGTCGCGGGCAAAAGCAGCGTGTTGCCGTCGCGTTGAATTTCAAACATTAACTCGGTATCGGCATTCACCGTTACGATGCGACGCACTTCGGCAAAAGTCTGAACCTTGGTGTCGTCAATGGCGGTTATGAGATCGCCGGGTTGGAAACCAGCCCGCTCGGCGGCACTCTCGGCAACCACCTCCCCAACCACAGGGTCGGTGACGCGCTGGCCCAAGACGGCGTAAAGACCGGCGAAGATAATGATCGCCAGCAGGAAATTCGCCATCGGGCCGGCGGCAACCACAGCGGCGCGCTGACCCAGAGGCTTATCAAACAATGTGTTTTTGCGCGTTTTCGCGTCCATTTTGCTAAGCGCTTCGGTATCCGGCGCGCTGGCGGCATTTTCATCGCCTAGAAACTTCACATAACCGCCCAGCGGCATCCATCCAATTTTCCATTGCGTGCCGTGCTTGTCATGCCAGCTTGCCAGAGGCCGCCCAAAGCCAACGGAAAACACCTCAACCGCCACACCGCAGCGGCGGGCGACATAAAAATGGCCGAGTTCGTGAAAGAATACGACAATCGTCAGCACAATAATGAACGGCACGATAATGCCGAAACCGACAGAAAATATCTGTGAGACGAGCGCCTCCATGGGACCTCCCAAATTCAAACTGGCAAGATGTTTCAAAAACAGCTAACGACCGGAACCACATGTCCATCCGGCAATGGAACCTCCACAATTTATGCTAAATCTTTTATCAATTCTAAGCAGAAATGTCTGGTTTTTTTGTCGCAGGCCTCAAGTTCTCCAAGCGTCGCCGGATCGAAGGGCGCAATGAGTTCCCCCTCGGCGTCCAGCGCGCGGGCGACCATATCGGCAATATCGGTGAATTTAAGCTGGCCGGACAAAAATCCCGCCACCGCAACTTCGTTCGAGGCGTTAAGCACGGTCGGATAGATGCCGCCAGCGTGCATGGCGCGTTCGGCATGAACAAGGCAGGGAAACCGTGTCCGGTCGATAGGCTCAAAATTCAGCGCCCCGATAACACCCAGATCGAGCACATTGGCTCCGTGATCCATACGTTCGGGGAACCCAAGGCAATAAGCCAGCGGCACCCGCATATCGGGCGTTGCCATATGCGCCAAAACGCTGCCATCGCGAAAATGCACAAAAGCATGCACGATGGATTGCGGATGCACGACCACATCGAGCAGGGCGGGGTCAATGTCAAAAAGAACCCGCGCCTCAATGAGTTCCAGCCCCTTATTCATCATGGTCGCGCTGTCGACGGAAATTTTCGCGCCCATCGTCCAGTTGGGATGCGCCACGGCCATTTCCGGCGTCACCTGCGCCATGTCGTCGAGCGCCATCTCACGAAACGGCCCGCCGGAAGCCGTGAGAACAATTTTTGAAGGCGTGTCTGCGTCGCGTCCCTGCAATAGCTGAAAAACGCCATTGTGCTCGCTGTCGACGGGCAGAAGGCGCGTTTCGTGGCGCGCCGCCGTTTCCATCAACAGGGCACCGGACACGACAAGGCATTCTTTGTTTGCCAGCGCCACGGCATCGGCGTAGCGCACGGCGGCAAGGCTGGGCCCAAGGGCGGCGAAACCGACAATGCCCATAACCATAAGGTCGACCGGCGCGCTTGCCGCATCCACCAGCGCTTTTGCGCCCGCTTCCACTTTTATCGGCAAATCCGCAAGCGCCGATGCCAAGGCGGGCTGGCATTCTGGATTGGACACAACCACCAGTGACGGCATATGCGCGCGCGCCAGTGCCGCCAGTTTTTCGACATTTTCATGCGCCGTTAAAACCTGAACATCAAATTTATCGGGGTGCCTGCTGACCAGATCAAGCGTGTTATCGCCAATAGTGCCGGTGGCGCCAAAAACCGAAAGCTTACGCATGCCTCACCACACCAAAATGGAATGCAATGGCGACTGGCCGCGCAAAAGCACAATCAGATGCAGAAAAATCAAGGCACCTATCAACCCGTCAACGCGGTCAAGCACGCCGCCATGTCCGGGCAAAATCGACCCGGCATCTTTCAGGTCATATTTGCGTTTCAAGGCGGATTCAAACAAGTCGCCCATTTGCGAGACAANAGCCAGNANCCCGCCCAGTAGCAAAANCACCGGCAGNGCCAGCGTCAGTGCNACCAGCGCATTGGCGGTATAATAGGCNANAAGGCCAACAAGCGCNGCGCCGAACACGGCACCCATCAAACCNGCCCAAGTTTTATTGGGCGAAATGCGCGGGGCCATTTGCGGCCCNCCGANTAATTTGCCCGAAANCATGGCAAAAATATCGACCGACCAGACGGTCAGAAAAATATACAAAAGCACGNAGCCGCCCNAAGCGCTGTCGCGGAAAAAAGCAACCGCCAGAAGCGGCCANCCCAGATAGACNANGCCACCGACCACCGGCGTNNCCCGCCAGCGGAAAAACCAAAACATGCCNCCGAGCACAAAGANAAACACAAGCAGCAGNCGCAGCGCATCATTTGGCGAGGCCAGATGAGCCACCAGNAGCAGGGCAAACAATCCGCCCGACAAAACAATTGNNTCGCCACGNGGNNGCGCGCTGGCAAGCAGCCTGACCCACTCATAACTCATAATGACGCCNGCAATGGCGAGAAACACCAATAAGGCNGGGCCNCCAGCCCAAACCGCCAGCAGCACCAGTGGCAAAATGGCGAGCGCCGACCAGACGCGCTTTATCAGCCCCTCCCCCAGTCTGCTCAGTCTTTCAGAAAATGCCATAATGNGTTTCAGTCCGTTTTGCTNAAGGCCGGCTCAACACGACCAAAGCGGCGTTCGCGCTGGTGATAGGCNCGCAGCGCGGCGCGCAANGTAGNGGCATCNAAATC
Source organism: Rhodobiaceae bacterium (assembly GCA_002689195.1). Taxonomy (GTDB): domain Bacteria; phylum Pseudomonadota; class Alphaproteobacteria; order RS24; family RS24; genus UBA7378. Next base: position 56,114 of record NZFC01000021.1, read on the forward strand.
CGGCCANAACACATCGGTAAAATAAAACTCCGAATANGCGCANTGCCAGAGCAGAAAATTGCTCAGNCGGTTTTCNCCGCTGGTGCGAATAACCAAATCCGGGTCCGGCAGCCCGTGGGTCGANAATTCNGCATCGACCAGATCCGGCGTGATANTGCCAGCTTCNAGTTCGCCTTGTGCAACCCGNTNCGCNAAACGNGCCGCNGCATCTGCGATTTCCTCGCGNGCGCCATAATTNAACGCAATTTGCANCCGCATGCCGGTGTTTTGGGCGCTCANCTGCTCGGCATGCTCGATTAGTTTGACCAATTGNGCNTCCAAATCNTGCCGCTTGCCAATAACTTTNACGCGCACATCATTGTCGTGCAAATCAGCCAAATCCGCCTCGATGTAATGTTTGAGCAGNCGCATCAAAAACTTCACTTCAANNGATGGNCGGTGCCANTTGTCAGTCGANAATGAAAACAGCGTGAGGCACTCAATNCCCGCATNGGCAATAAAACGAACCGCGCGGCGCACGGTTTCAACGCCTGCCGCATGGCCCTCTTGACGCGACAGGTTNCGCNGCTGCGCCCAGCGCCCGTTTCCATCCATNACAATGGCGAGGTGCGATACGGGCGCTATTTGGTCAACATCNGGTTCCATATCGTTTTCGGCGNNTCAGACCTGACGGATCTCGCCTTCCTTGACCTCCANCGTNTCATCAATCAGTTTGACGAAACGGTCGGTCGTTTCCTGCACTTCATCGGAAAACAGNTTGGCGTCGTCTTGCGACATATCACCGTCNTTTTCGCCCTTTTTTATCTGGTCCATCCCGTCGCGGCGNACATTTCGCACCGCGACACGCGCTTGTTCGGCATAGCGCCCNGCGACTTTAACCAATTCTTCGCGGCGTTCNTCGTTAAGCTCGGGCAGCGGTATACGCACAAGTTGGCCGTCCGCCATNGGGTTCAGCCCAAGCCCGGATTCGCGAATGGCTTTTTCGACNAAGGCCACNTGTCNCTTATCCCAAACCTGCACGGACAGCATGCGCGGCNCCGGCACAGAAATTGTGCCAACCTGTGCAATCGGCATTTGCTGACCATAGGCTTCGACCATAATCGGCTCCAGCAGGCTGACGCTGGCGCGCCCNGTTCGCNAACCGCCAAGGTCGGTTTTCAGCGTGGCAACGGCACCNTCCATGCGGCGCTCAATGTCATCTAGATCAATACTCATTTTTCTTCCCCCAAGCCCNTCAATCTAATCACGAACAACGGTGCTTTTGCCAGTGCCCNGCAAAACATTCATNAAACCGCCCGATGTCTGGATCGAAAAAACAACAATCGGAATGCCGTTTTCACGNGACAAAGACACCGCCGACGCATCCATCACCTTAAGATCTTTTGTCAGAACATCAATATAGCTGAGCNGGTCAAANCGCTCCGCCGACGGGTCGGTCTTCGGGTCCGCCGAATACACGCCATCCACATTCGTNCCCTTCATCAANGCATCGCAGCTCATTTCCGCGGCTCGCAGCGCAGCCGCNGNGNCGGTCGTGAAAAAGGGNTTGCCGGTTCCGGCGGCGAAAATAACCACNCGGGNCTTTTCCATGTGCCGGATNGCNCGGCGACGAATATANGGCTCGCACACGCTNGTCATCGGAATGGCCGACAACACCCGTGTCGGCACNCCCAAGCGTTCNAGNCCGTTCTGCATGGCGAGGGCGTTCATGATTGTTGCCAGCATGCCCATATAATCGGCACTGGCNCGGTCCATGCCATCGGCAGCACCGGAAAGCCCGCGGAAAATATTGCCGCCGCCAATTACCATGCACACNTCGACGCCCAGCGAGANNGCNTCTTTCACTTCCGAGGCGATGCGGTCAACNGTTGCAACGTCGATNCCGTATTGGCCGCCGCCCATCAGTGCCTCGCCCGAAACCTTCAGCAGGACACGTTTATATTCTGGTTCTGCGCTCATGCGCTGCTCCTNTGGCGTATCAACGGCCTGAAGTCTGGCGCGATTCCCCCGACTANCGGAGACATNAANAATTGCTAGGCGTTGCTGACCGCCGCCGCAACTTCTGCCGCAAAATCGGCTTCCTCGCCCTTNTCGACACCNTCGCCCANTTCAAATCGGGNAAACCCNGTNAATTCAANGGGNGCGCCGACATCGCCGGCGGCATTTTCCAGCACTTTGGAAATGCGCGTTTCCCCGTCAATCACAAAAACTTGCGAGNTCAGCACAACTTCTTCGTAGAATTTGCGGAGCCGACCTTCGACCATNTTTTCAATAATCTCATCCGGCTTGCCGCTTTCCTTGGCTTCGGCAATCAGNACGGCGCGCTCGCGNTCAATATCTNNGGGGTTCAAGCTGTCGACATTTGCGGCCAGCGGGTTGGTGGCCGCCACATGCATNGCAAGCTGGCGACCCAGCGCTTCGAGTTTTTCCTTATCGCCGGTTGATTGNAGCGCCACNAGAACACCGATTTTACCNAGCCCGTCAGTGACTTGGCTGTGCACATANCTGGCGACAACACCATCNCTGACNCTCAGCGTTTTTGAACGCCGAACAGTCATGTTTTCGCCAATCGTGCCGACCATTTCCTGCANATGTGCTTCNACCGATTTNTCGGCACCGGGATAATCAGCCNCCAGCAAAGCCTCGTGCGCGTCGCCCGTGTTGAGCGCAATGGCGGAAATGTCTGTCACCATGGCCTGAAAGGTTTCGTTGCGGGCCACNAAATCNGTTTCGGAATTAACNTCTACNANAGCACCGGATGTNCCGCCCGAAGCCACGCCCACCAGCCCTTCNGCGGCAACGCGCCCGGCTTTTTTCGCGGCNTTGGCNAGNCCTTTGGTACGCAGCCAGTCAATGGCNGCTTCCATATTGCCATCATTTTCGTTCAGGGCGGTTTTGCAGTCCATCATGCCGGCGCCGGANNCTTCGCGCAATTCNTTCACCATGCTCGCTGTAATTTCGGCCATGTTTCATCTCCGTAGCTTGAAGNNTTGAAATTATTCGGCTTGGGCGGAAGCNTNTTCATCGGGGGTCGCTGCTTCCGNAGGGGCTTCNTCNNCNGGNGCTTCNTNNNCNGNNGCNTCCTCTGCTGGAGCTTCCTNTTCTGGNGCTTNCTCTGCTGGAGCTTCCTCGACAGGTGCTTCTTCCGCGGGTGCTTCTTCCGCGGGTGCTTCTTCAGCAACGGCCTCGACAGGTGCCTCTTCCGCAGGGGCTTCCTCAAGCACCGCTTCAACGCCCGGCTCTTCGGCAGCGCCCAAATCGACACCGGAAGAAATATTGCCTTCTTCGATACCGGCAATNGCNGCTTTCGAAATCAGGTCGCAATAAAGCTCGATGGCGCGGGCTGCATCATCATTGCCCGGAATCGGATAATCAATGCCGTCGGGGTCGCAATTACTGTCCAGAATGGCAACCACNGGAATGCCCAGCGTTTTCGCCTCNGCAATCGCAATCGCTTCCTTATTGGTGTCGACCACAAACATCATTTCNGGCACACCNCCCATTTCCTTNATNCCNCCCAGCGCGCGCTCCAGCTTTTCGCGCTCGCGCGTCAGGTTNAGAATTTCCTTTTTGGTCAGGCCACCCGCACCGTCGCCNTCCAGNATGGTTTCAAGTTCNCGCAACCGCTTAATCGAATTTGAAATTGTCTGCCAGTTGGTCAGCGTGCCACCCAACCAGCGCGAGTTCATNAAAAACTGCGCGCATTGTNANGCGTGGCGCGACACCGGCTCAGCCGCCTGCCGCTTGGTGCCAACAAACAGCACCCGACCNCCACCGGCGANCACATCGCGTACCGCGACCAGTGCCTGATGCAGCAGCGGAACCGTCTGCGACAAATCNATAACGTGAATACCNTTNCGNTCCCCGAAAATGAACGGAGCCATTTTGGGATTCCAGCGATGTGTNTGGTGACCAAAGTGNACGCCTGCTTCAAGCAGTTGGCGCATATTATAATCGGGCAGAGCCATTGCGTTGCCTTCCTTTCTCTCGTTAAACCGCCGCAGGGTGTCATCAGATCTCATATCCNACACAAGAGGTGCCCGGCAAATGGGCTATCCCTNCGTGAGTAATGNAAGTTCTATANGCAAAAATGCNCGNCACTGCAAGCGCTAGTTGAGGGCGGGGCTNNCNTGGCAAAAATNACCCGCCTGNGCGCTATAATTCCTCGACATGCAAGACACCGGGNAGCGCTTTGATGGCCCCGGTGACGCGCGGCGTGATGACGAAATTATNGGCCAGCCGCAGCTCCACCTCGCGCNCTTGCGACATCATCACAAGCGATACCGTGCCGCCGGTTTTGNGCGCGGCTTGGCGCGCCTCCGACAAACGCTTTTCAAGCCCCGCACACGCTTCCGGTTTTTCAACGAATATCCGCAAACCCTCCGACGCATTGCCGANCACCTGATCGAGCGGGCGCAAGCTGTTGGCAATCATGCGTATNTGNCCGTCTTCGCGCTCNACCTTGACGGTGGCAACCATNAGACCGCCAACCTCCAGAAACTCNCGCGCCTCGNAAAGNGCCTCGGAAAAAACCGTCACTTCGGTCTGCCCCGTCACATCCGACAGCGAAACAAAGGCGAAAGGCGNGCCGCGCTGCGACCTGCGCTNGTCAATNCGCGTGACAACACCGGCCACCATCAACTCGTTTTCAACCCGCTTTTCCAAATCCGCAAACGCCACAATGCGCGCGCGCTTCATCGCGNTTTGATAATCATCAAGCGGGTGCCCGGAAAGATAAAAGCCGATGGCATCAAANTCANGCGCCAGCCGNTCCATGGCCGACCACGGGTNAGCNCTTGGNAACACGGCGCTTTCGGCCATTTCCGCCTCACCGAAAAGGTTTTCCTGNTGGGTTTTGCGGTCGTTTTGGGCAANATTCGCCTCNCCCAGCAACATATCNACACCCGCACTCAAGCGCGCCCTGTCCGGCTCAAGGCAATCCAGNGCGCCCGCGGNAATCAGGTTTTCAAGCAGTTTGCGGTTCAGCCCCAACCCGCCCGCACGCCGCGCAAAATCGAACACGTCTNTAAACNCCCCGCCNTTTTCACGCACGNTGACAATTTCATGCATGGCTTGTGTCCCGACATTGCGAATGGCCGANAGCGCATAAAAAATCGAATNATCNTCAATGGCAAACTGCACATCGGATTTGTTGATATCCGGGGTCCGAACCGCAATNTCGCGGTCGGCGGCGTCTTGTTTGAAAGACGCCAGCTTGTCGACGCGCTCGAAATCCAGCGACATGGACGCGGCTAAAAAAGCCACCGGATAATTGGCCTTCAGNTAGGCCGTCTGATAGGCGATCAGCGCATAGCCCGCCGCATGGCTCTTGTTGAACCCGTAACCGGCGAATTTATCGACCTGATCAAAAATNTGNCCTGCCTTTTTNTTATCCACCNCATTGGCGACCGCACCGTCGATGAAGCGGGCTTTCTGGGCCGCCATNTCCGCCTTGATTTTCTTGCCCATNGCGCGGCGCAAGAGGTCTGCTTCNCCCAGCGAATAGCCCGANAGCGTCTGCGCGATTTGCATCACCTGTTCTTGATAAATCATCACGCCATAGGTTTCGGCCAGCAAAGGCTCCAGCGACGGGTGCATATAATCGGGCTCTTCTTCGCCTTTTTTGCACGACACAAATTTGGGAATATTTTCCATNGGCCCCGGCCGATAAAGCGCCACAAGNGCAATGATATCTTCAAAAGCATCCGGCTTCATTTTGCGNAGCACATCGCGCATACCAGCACTTTCNAACTGGAACACCCCAACCGTGTCGCCCCGCCCCAAAAGCTCAAACGTCGCCGCATCATCCAGCGGCAGATTATTGACATCGACATCNACGCCCTTGCCCTTGAGCAGGTCGACCGCTTTTTCCAGCACGGTNAGCGTTTTCAGCCCCAGAAAATCGAACTTCACNAGCCCCGCCCGCTCGACCCATTTCATATTGAACTGGGTTACGGGCATGTCCGATTTCGGGTCACGATAAAGCGCCACCAGCTCGTTTAGCGGCCTGTCGCCAATCACCACACCGGCGGCATGCGTCGAAGCGTGGCGGTAAAGCCCCTCCAGCTTCAGCGAAATGGAAATCAACTCGGCCACTTGCGGGTCGCTGTCGCGCGCCTCGCGCAGGCGCTCTTCTTCGTCAATCGCTTCCGCCAGCGTTACCGGGTTGGCCGGATTATTCGGCACCAGCTTGGCGAGACGGTCGACCTGACCGTGCGGCATTTGTAAAACCCGCCCGACATCGCGCAGCACAAGGCGCGCCTGCAATTTGCCGAAAGTGATGATTTGCGCCACCTGATCGCGGCCATATTTCGACTGCACATAGGAAATCACCTCGTCGCGGCGCGACTGGCAAAAATCAATATCAAAATCCGGCATCGACACACGTTCGGGGTTCAAAAACCGCTCGAACAGCAAATTAAAGCGCAACGGGTCAAGGTCGGTAATCGTCAGCGCCCAAGCCACCACCGACCCCGCACCGGAGCCGCGCCCCGGGCCGACGGCAATATCTTGCGCTTTGGCCCATTTAATGAAGTCGGCAACGATTAGAAAATAGCCCGGAAACCCCATTTTGCCGATGACATCCAGTTCGAAATCCAGCCGTTTGAAATAGTCGGCTTCGGGTGCCGAGGNGGTCACTTGCGTCAACCGCNCGCGCAAGCCCTCTTCGGCCTGATGGCGCAATTCGGCCAGCTCATCGCCTGCGGCAAAGGCGGGCAAAATGGGCTTATGCTCGGTGGGCCGAAAAGCGCAACGCTGNGCAATCTCGACAGTGCTCTNAAGCGCTTCCGGCAAGTCGGCAAACAGCGCCACCATTTCCTCGGCGGTTTTCAACCGATGGTCGGGCGTGAGGCGGCGCCGGTCTTCTTCGTNNAGATNACGTCCCTCGGCAATGCAAACGAGCGCATCATGCGCGCGATAATCATCTTCGGATGCAAAATACGCCTGATTGGTCGCCACCAGCGGCACCTCNCGCGCATAAGCCAATTGCACCAGCGCGTCTTCGATATCCGCCGGTGCGCCATCGGCATAACGCTGCAATTCAATGTAGAGACTGTCGGGAAACATNCTCTGCAATGTCGCAAGAACCTCTTCNGCGGGCCCCGCGCGCCCGGCACTCAAATGCTGGTTGAGCGGCCCTTCGGGGCCACCAGTNAGGCAGATGAGCCCGGCGCTATNCGCGCCAAGCAGGTCGGCATCAATNCCCACCGCACCATGCGCGCGGTCTTCCAGNTGGGCGGCNCTCACCAGCGCCATGAGATTTTGATAGCCGGTTTGGTTTTTCACCAATAAGGCAAGGCTGAAAGGCNGCTCGTCATCCGCGCCAAAATAAACCGACAGCGTGGTGCCGATGATGGGCTGNATNCCGAGCGCGGCNATGGTTTCGGAAAATTCGAGCGCGCCGAACAAATTATTGCGATCCGTCACCGCCAGTGCCGGCATNCNCATTGACTGGGCGGCGCGCGATAACAAAGTAATCGGCAGCGCCCCTTCNAGCAGCGAATAGGCGCTGTGCACGCGCAAATGGATGAATTTCGGCACCATGAGCANACGACCTGACGGTTTTATTTCCGGTTCCGNCATANTTTCCCNAAAGCNACGACTCACATATNNTCNNTATNCTANGGNATGTGGAATTCCTGNCATGNCGNGGGCGCGCTATTCGGGGGATAAGTNGGNTTAAAGGGAGTTANCAGGTTTTTTAACNGGCAAGCGCCGCGCCGATGGTGCCCCACAACAAAATCGCATAGCCCATGGCGAACAGGGCTGTCAGCGCCAAAATGTCTTCAACAAGATCTGTCATCGGTTTTCCTCCCANTTAGGAAGGTCAATATGTTCATGTTTTGTTCTTTTGTCAACANATAAAATTNAANCCCGTTAAATNNCTGTTTTATTTGAGAATACCGNCCTGNAAGCGCACCACGCGGTCGGCGCGGGCGGCCAGTGTTGTGTCATGGGTGGCAAGCAATACGGCGGCCTGNGCCTCGCGNGCCAAATCAAGCAATAACTCGGCAATAACNGNACCATTGGCACCGTCCAGACTGCCGGTCGGCTCATCGGCCAAAATNACATCCGGCCGCGTCACAAGTGCGCGCGCAATCGCNACGCGCTGCTGTTCGCCGCCCGACAACTGCGCTGGCAAATGCGCCAGNCTGTCCGTCAGACCAAGGCTTGCCAGAATATCCCCCGCCGCNATGCGCGCCGCGCCACTGCNCTGCCCNCGCAAGCGCAATGGCAACATNACATTTTCCAGCGCGCTAAACTCCGGNANCAAATTATGAAACTGGTAGACAAAGCCAATATGCTGCAACCGCCCGCGCGTGCGAANCCTGTCNTCATCGGTGGGCAGCACGCGGCCATTGACCAGAATNTCTCCAGCAGCCGGTTTTTCCAAAAGCCCGGCAATATGCAGCAAACATGATTTGCCAGAACCGGACGGNCCTAAAAGCGCNACCGTTTCGCCNGCCGCTATGGTGAGGTCGACGCCTTTTAAAACCTCCAGCCGNCGACCTGCNTGGTCGAAGCCCTGATGGATGCCGCGCAGTGAAAACCGTTCACTCATAACGCAAGGCCTCCACCGGATCGAGCGAAGCGGCACGCCACGCCGGATAAAGCGTTGAGAGAAACGACAANGTCAGTGCCATGGAAAGCACCTGCACAACATCCGACATCACCAGACGCGCAGGCATGCGTTCCAGAAAATAAACTTCCGCNGGAAAAAGCTGCGCGCCGGTAATCATCACCAAGAGCTGNCGGATCTCTTCAATATAGNCGCAAAANACAACNCCGAGGCCAAAACCNGCCAGCGACCCGATAACGCCAATGCNNGCCCCGGTGATGAAAAACACCCGCAAAATCATGCCGCGACTGGCCCCCATTGAGCGCAAAACGGCAATATCGCGGTGCTTGTCGCGCACCAGCATNACCAGCCCNGATACAATATTGAGCGCCGCNACCAGCAAAATCAGCGTCAGGATGAGGAACATGACATTGCGCTCAACCTCCAGCGCACCNGCCAGCGTGCGNTTGGCCTGNTTCCANTCAACCAGCGAAACATCCGCTCCGGCGGTGTTCTGCANANCCTCGCGATAGGCTTCCACATTGTCGGGGTNGTCCAGNGTCAGTTCAATGGCGCCGGACTGGTCGCTNTNACTGAAAAACTTTTGCGCCGTCTCAAGGCCCGCAAACANNATGTTCATGTCATATTCANACAATCCAATGCTGAAAATCGCNGCGACGCGNAACTGCTTGATGCGCGGGGTTGNGCCAAANGGCGTNACCATGCCGCGCGGCGCAATGAGCGTCACAGGGTCGCCAANACCAATGCCGTAGCGTTCGGCCAAACGCAGACCNATAGCCACCTGCCCGCTNTGCCCCAGANNATCGAGNGCACCAGCGCGCACATTGCCAGCCAGCGCNGGCAGGCGTTTCAGCGCATCGGTCGGCATGCCGCGCAACACGACACCANGCACCGCCTNTCCGGAAGACAGCATGGCTTGGCCGTCGACCAGCGGCGTTGCCAGCACGACGGGGGCGAGTTTTTGCAAGCGCGCNACGCTNGCNGCGCGGTCTTCAAATTGGCCGTTCCATGGCCGCACAACGACATGCCCGCTAACGCCNAAAATACGGTCTAACAGGTCGGNGCGNAANCCGTTCATCACGGCCATAACAACAATCAGCGTTGCCACGCCCAGCATGATGCCNAGAAAGGAAATAATGGCGATGATCGAAATAAAGCTCTCGCGGCGNCGCGCCCGCAAATACCGCCCGGCNAACTGCCATTCCAGCCTGTTAAACGCGCGCGTCATCGGCGNGGCCTAATCGGTCGGCGGCCCGGCGAGCANAGCGCAGGCGGCCTCGAAATCAAGTGTTTGTTTGTCGCCATTTTTCCGGTTTTTGACTTCTATTTCNCCCGCTGCCGCCCCGCGCGGCCCGATGACCGCCTGCCACGGCAAGCCGATAAGATCCATATCGGAAAACTTGCCACCGGCGCGTTCATCNCGATCATCATACAGCACATCGAGGCCTTTTTGTGTCAGCGCNGCGTATAAGCGNTCGGANAATTCATCTGTCTGGGCGTCGCCCGGNTTCAAATTNATGAGCCCTATTTGAAACGGTGCCACCGCCCANGGCCAGACAATGCCAGCNTCATCATGGCAAGCTTCGATAATACCGCCGACCAACCGCGAAACCCCGATACCATAGGAGCCGCCANGCACGGCAATCTCCTTGCCATCGGCACCGGCCACGCGGCACTGCATCGGCTNTGAATATTTCTGCCCGAAATAGAAAATATGCCCNACCTCAATGCCGCGCGCGCGCACCTGCTTTTCGGCGGGNACGTCNGCTTCGAAAACTTCCGGCTCATGCTTTTCATCACTGCGCGCATAAAGAGCGGTAAACGGCGCNATAACAGCCTCTAGATCGCCGCTNTAATCCGCCGCCGGAGCCGGGCGTTCCAGAAGGTCGGCATGGCAGAACACTTCCGACTCGCCTGTTTCGGCGAGAATAATGAACTCATGGCTCAAATCGCCCCCAATNGGGCCAGTATCAGCCGCNACGGGCAGCGCGCGAAGCCCAAGCCGCGCGAAGGTCCGCAAATAAGCCACNAACATTTTTTGATACGCCACCCGCGCCGACGCCTCGTCAATATCNAANCTATAGGCGTCTTTCATCAAAAACTCGCGGCCCCGCATCACCCCGAANCGCGGGCGAATCTCGTCACGAAACTTCCACTGAATATGATANAGATTGCACGGNAANTGCTTATAGCTGCGGACGCTGTCGCGGAATATCTGCGTGATCAATTCCTCATTGGTCGGCCCGTANAGCAGGTCGCGGTCGGCGCGGTCGGTAATCCGCAGCATTTCCTTGCCGTAATCTTCATAGCGNCCGGACTCGCGCCAGATATCTGCTGGCTGCAANGTCGGCATCAGCACCTCGATGGCGCCAGCCAGATTTTGCTCTTCGCGCACAATCGCCTCAATTTTTCGCAACACCCGCAACCCCAAAGGCAGCCAGCTATAAATGCCCGCCGCGCTTTGGCGCACCATGCCNGCGCGCAGCATCAAGCGGTGCGAAACAATCTGGGCNTCGGCAGGGTCTTCTTTAAGGGTCGGCAGAAAATAATCGGTAAGGCGCATATATTCAGTCCGCGGTCANAACCATAGGAATTACGCTTGTCCCATGCGTTTGAGGAAGGGTCAAGAAAATGTAAAATCTTAATGACAGGGCTGTNGTTTTTTCNTAGTATTTTNNNCGTGGANAGAGAACNTAGNGTTCTCGGGTTTTGGGAGGAGCCCTCCGTATTTTACGGGAGACACAAAGCGGAACCTTTNAGGTTCCGCTTTTTTTTGCNAATTCGAAAATTACNGGNTGTNGAGGCCNAGGTCGGGCAGAAACGGCAAATNGATNTGCGCCAAGATACCGGACGTCAAAAGCATNTAGACGAGCCCGTATAAAACAGCCGANAAAAGCGTGGTCATTNCCAGCTTGCGATAAATCATGGGCCGCGCNGGGGCACCAGCTTCCGAGCCCGGCACGACGNGCCCGTCTTCGTGTTGTGACACCACGCCAAAGGGCAGCACCANGAACAGGGTCAAAAACCAAATAATGCCGTATATGGCANTGCCNAATAGAAAACCGATTTNNATCACCGCAAAACCCNGTTCGTGAAATTCCGATCACACATTTACAAAGCTTACCACAACCATGGGCTTCTTGCCCCAGCGCCGGCCCAGCTCGCGGCGAATGTGCTGGCNGATCTCCTCTTCGGCACGCGCCGGTGTCACCTTGCCGCTGNACGGCAACGCGCGCTCAGCCGCATCCAGCGCCCAGTTCACNAGATCAACATCNCCGTCATGTTCGGGAATGCCGCGCATCTGAACTTCAATGCGCCCACATAAACGGTTCGCCCCGTCGAGCGGAATGCTGACAAACACCACGCCATTATGCGACAGCCTGCGGCGTTCGCGCACCGCCAGCGCATCGCTTTGGGTAAAGATATCACCATCCAGATAAAGCCGCCCATTGGGTACCGTGTCCAGCACCTGCGCNGGGCCCGGATAAAGCNGCACCATATCGCCATTGTGAACGCGCAATGGTTCGGGCACGCCCAGCTCCGCGGCCAGCGCCGCATGGGCGATTAAATGGCGATGNTCGCCATGCACCGGCACCGCCGCGCGCGGGCGCACCCAGCCATACATATCGACCAGCTCATCACGATTGGGATGACCNGATACATGAAGGTNATTGTTATAAGGNGTNATAATTTNNACATTTATTGAGGCTAGCTGATTTTGCAGCGCGAGAATTTCNGTTTCATTGCCGGGGATCATTTTGGAGGAGAACACAACNCGGTCGCCNGCCTCCAAGACGAGATGGGGATGGNGCCCATNCGCCATGCGCCCNAGCGCAGCGCGGTACTCGCCCTGACTGCCGGTGCACAAAATTACAAGTCTCTCCGGNGGCAGATAGGCGGCGTCNTCTTCTTCGACCGGCGCGGGAAAATCTGTCAGATATCCGGTCGCGCGCGCGGCATTAAAAATCCGATGCATACCGCGGCCCGCCAAGCAGATATGCCGCCCATTATCGGCGGCAGCTTTGGCAATGCTCGACAGGCGCGCAATGTTCGACGCAAATGTTGTGACCACAACCCGCCCCGTGCTTTCGGCCACCACCTTGTTCAGAGCGGTGGCAACATCCGCCTCGGAACCAGAGCGCCCTTTGGACAGCACATTAGTGCTGTCGCAAATAATCGCGTCGACCCCCTCATCGCCAAAGGCCTTTAACCGCTCATGCTCGGTAACTTTGCCAATGACCGGATCGGGATCAATTTTCCAGTCGCCCGTGTGCAGCACGCGCGCGTCGCCGCACCGCAAAGCCAGCGCATTGGGCTCAGCGATCGAGTGCGTCAGCCCGATGTAGTCAATGAGGAACGGGCCCAGTTCAATCGGTCGCTGCGGGTCGACAATATGCAGTGGCACAGTGTCCAGAAGGCCCGCCTCGGCTAGCTTGCCGCGCACCAGTTCGGCCGTAAACGCCGTGGCATAAACCGGACATTTCAGGCGCGGCCATAAATGCGCCACCGCGCCGATATGGTCTTCATGGCCATGCGTCAGCAACAGCGCATGCAGCGGCCCCCGCTCGGCTTCGATGAAGCCTGTATCCGCCGTTATTATTTCGATGCCCGGCTCGGTATGACGGCCAAATGTGACGCCGAGATCGACCATAATCCAGTCGCGGCGCTTGCCTGTCCCATAGCCGTATAGATTGCAGTTCATACCGATCTCGCCAGTGCCACCCAGCGGTACAAAAACCAGATTATTTTCGTTTTGTGTCATAGCTCAACCGATCAGCGGAAAAATACATCGCCAGCACTTACAATATGGTGTTGCCCGTCCTCGGCGCAAAGTAATAGCGCGCCGGTTTCGTCAATATCTTCAAAAACGCCAGTTAAGTCGCTGTTTTCCAGACGCACAGTAATTTCGCGGCCCAAATTATGCGCCTGTTGACGCCATTTCGTGACGATGACGGAAAACCCAAACTGCTGCCATTGTTGATAATAACGCTCAAACGCCGAAGCCAGCACCTCCAGCGTCGACAAATTGCCTGGCCGATGCCCGGTATGGGCGGCAATGCTGGTTGCCAAATATGGCGTATCGTCCGGATAATGGGCGAGGTTCAGCCCCATTCCGACGCACACCCAATCCAGATGCGCCCCTGAGACGGTATCGGATTCGAGCAATATGCCGGAGATTTTCGCACCGCCCAACAGCACATCATTTGGCCATTTTATGGATACCGCACCGTCCGGCCCAATGAGCGAGGCAACCGTATCGGCCAGAGCCAGCCCAGCCACAAAGCTCAACTGTCCGGCTTTCACCGTTTCAATGCGCCCGGGCAAATAAANGCTCGTCATCAGATTTCCTTTGGGCGACTGCCACGTCCGCCCGCGACGNCCGCGCCCGGCGGTTTGGGCNTCGGCCAATATCCAGTGTGGCTNCACGACCTTTTGCGCGCCCAAGCGTTTGGCTTCTTCGTTTGTGCTGTCCACGGTNTCAAGGTGAACCAGCTGATAGCTNTCGGGAAGTGCGATCACCTNATGTCAGCGGGCCCNAAAAGCCCCGTCAGCACGGCTTCCGGTGCTGNCATNTCGATCAGNGCTTGGCCNGCGCNGGCCGCCAGATCAATCAATGGCGAGGGATAGATGAAAAATAACAGGCAAACNCCGGCCAAAGCACCGGCGACGATAGACAATTCGCGCGGCATGGGATCATTAGCCTCGTCCGCTGGNGGGTCGAGATACATGATTTTGACAATCCGCAGATAATAATAAGCACCGACAACGCTCGACAAAACNCCCAGCACACACAAAGCATAAAGCCCTGCATCAATGGCAGCGTGAAACACGAAAAGCTTGCCNAAAAATCCAGCCAGCGGGGGAATGCCAGCCAGCGANAACATCAATATGGCAAGACACAGCGCCATGAAAGGCCGCACCTGGCTCAAACCGGACAGNCTTTTGATCTGCTCCACCATNCCGCTGTCGCGGCGCATCGACAAAATGCAGGCAAATGTGCCCAAGGTCATAATGCCATAGAGCGTCATATACAAAATAACGGCGGCGACCCCGTCTTCAGTGCCAGCGGCAAAGCCCACCAGTGCAAAGCCCATATGCCCAATGGAAGAATAGGCCATCAGGCGCTTAATATTGGTTTGGCCGATAGCCGCAAAAGACCCCAGCACCATGCTGGCAACAGAAATGAAAATAATGATTTGCTGCCACGCAGCCATGGCATCGGGAAAGGCGGAAATCACCACGCGAAGGAAAACCGCCATGCCTGCCAGTTTCGGCGCGGCAGCGAAAAACGCGGTCATGGGCGTCGGCGCGCCTTCATAGACATCCGGCGTCCACATATGAAAGGGAACGGCGGAGATTTTGAACGCAAGACCAGCCAGCAAAAACACCATGCCGACGACTTGCGCCAGTGGCAAAATGCCGTCTTCGGCGGTGAAGGCTTCGGCGATACCGGCAAAATTCGTGGTGCCCGAAAAGCCGTAAATTAGCGATGCGCCATAAAGCAACATGCCGGAGGACAGCGCGCCCAGCACAAAATATTTCAAACCCGCTTCCGTGGCGCGCAAGCTGTCGCGCTTAATGGCGGCCAGCACATAAAGCGCAAGGCTTTGCAATTCGATGCCCATATAAAGCGCAATAAGGTCATTGGCAGAAATCATCATGCCCATGCCCACCGCGGCCAATATCATCAGCACCGGCACTTCAAACCGCGCCAGATTTTCGTTCTGCATAAAGCCGCGCGCCATAATGATAACAACCGCTGTGGCGAGATAGGTCAGTGTTTTCATGAAAGCCGAAAACGCATCAACGATAAAGGCATCACCAAAGGCAAGCTGGGGGTATGCTTCGCCTTGCATCCATGAGGCAATCGCGGCGATGAGCAAGAGCGAGATGGCACCATACTCAATGACGCGCGTTGCATCAGTGGTGGCAAATGCGCCAACCATGAGCAGCCCCATAGCGCCGATGAACAGGACCAGTTCGGGCAGTAACAGTGTGACATTTGCCAACATGCGAAACTCCTAGCGTAGGCTCTCGGCACCGCCCGAAAGCAATGCGTTGGCGGCATGGGATGACAGGGCTTCTTGATAGTTCGAAACAAGCTGGTCGACCGAGACAGCCGTTATATCAAGCACCGGCATCGGCCAGACGCCGAAAATCAGGGTCGCAATGACCAGCGGTACAAACAGGAAAATCTCGCGCCGGTCAGTATCGACAATCTGCTGCAAGCCTTCATGTTCAATGCGCCCAAAGCTGACGCGGCGATAAAGCGTTAGCGCGTAACAGGCGGAAAAAATAACCCCGCTCGTGGCGAACATCGCCGTCCATGTGCTGACTTGGAACGTGCCGATAATAGTCAAAAATTCACCGACAAAGCCGGAGGTGCCGGGCAAGCCGACATTTGCCATGGTGAACAGCATGAAAATGGCCGCATAAACCGGCATGCGGTTTGCCAGCCCGCCATAGGCCGCAATNTCGCGCGTGTGCATACGGTCGTAAATTACCCCGACGCACAAAAACAACGCGCTAGAAATCCAGCCATGCGACAGCATTTGGAAAATCGCACCCTGCACGCCCTGAACCGTGGCCGAAAACAATCCCATAGTGACAAATCCCATATGCGCCACGGAAGAATATGCAATCAGCTTTTTCATATCTTCCTGCGCGAAGGCTACCAGAGACGTATAGACAATGCCGATGGCACTCAGCGCAAACACCATCGGCGCAAACAAATCAGAGGCAATGGGAAACATCGGCAAAGAAAAGCGCAAGAAGCCATAGCCGCCCATTTTCAGCAGCACACCGGCCAGAATAACCGAGCCCGCGGTCGGGGCCTCAACGTGAGCGTCAGGCAACCATGTATGCACCGGCCACATTGGCATTTTGACGGCAAAGGACGCAAAAAACGCCAGCCATAACCAGTTTTGCCAATCGGGTGCAAACGCCGTTTCCATCAGGTCGGGAATGAAGGTCGTGCCTGTCTGCAAATACATGACAAGCACTGCCAACAGCATCAAAACCGAGCCCAGCAATGTGTACAGGAAAAATTTGAAACTGGCATAGACACGCCGGCCGCCGCCCCAAATCCCGATAATCAGGAACATTGGAATAAGGCCGCCTTCAAAAAACAGATAGAAGAGAATGAGATCCATAGCGCAGAAAACGCCGATCATCAGGGTTTCAAGCACCAAAAACGCCAGCATGTACTCGCGCACGCGATGGGTGATCGAATGCCAGCTTGCCAAAATGCAAATCGGCATGAGCGCGGCCGTCAACAGCACAAACAATACAGAAATGCCGTCAACGCCCATGGCATAGTCGACCCCGTCGCCCAACCACTCAATGCGTTCGACAAACTGAAACGCCGCCGAACTGCCGTCAAACTGGCTGACCATAAATCCGGTCAGGAACAAGGTTACAACCGATGTCCACAAAGCCACGGCTTTTGCGTTGCTCGCAGCCGTGGCTTCGTCACCACGAATGAGCAGAATGAAGAAGGCACCCAGCAGGGGCAAAAATGTAATGGTGGAAAGGATCGGCCAGTCAGTCATCACTGCCCTCCTGTGAGCATGAACCAGCTCACCAATCCGGCAATGCCGAGCAACATGGCAAAAGCGTAGTGATAGACAAAGCCGGTTTGCAGGCCGACCGCGCGACGCGTCACATATAAAACAGTGGCGGCAATGCCGTCGGGCCCAAGGCCGTCAATCACCGCGCCGTCGCCGCCCTTCCAGAACAGGCGCGCCAGCCATTTCACCGGACGCACAAAAATGAAATCATAAATTTCGTCAATGTACCATTTGTTGAGCAGGAAATTGTAGATCAGGTCATGCTCGCGCGCGAGTTGGCTGGGCAGCGCCGGACGGCGAATATACATCACCCAAGCCAATGTGAAGCCGACAAGCATCATCACCAGCGGCGACAGCTTTACCCATCCGGGCACATTGTGTAGCTCGTGCAGCACATGGTTTTCCGCACCAGTAAAAATACTACCGCCCCAGAAGGCCGCCTGGCCGTCTCCAATGAAGAAGTCATAGAATGTGAAGCCGGCAAACAACGCGCCAATCGCCAGAATGATGAGCGGCACGAGCATTACCGGCGGGCTTTCATGCACATGGGAGAGCGTTTCGTTTGAGCATCGCGGCAGCCCGTAAAAAGTCAGGAAAATAAGCCGCCAGCTATAAAACGAGGTGAACAGGGCAGCGACCACTAGCAGCGTGAAGGCAAACATATGCGGGCCGTTATGCGCGGCATAAGCGGCTTCGACAATCGCGTCTTTTGAGAAGAAGCCAGCAGTGAGCGGAAAACCCGTCAGAGCCAATGTGCCAACAATCATGACAAACCAGCTTGCCGGAACAAGCGTCCTTAAGCCGCCCATTTTCCGCATGTCTTGTTCATCCTGCATGGCGTGAATGACCGAACCCGCGCCCAGAAACAATAACGCTTTGAAAAACGCATGTGTGAACAGGTGGAACATTGCCGCCTGATACGCACCGACGCCGAGGGCGACAAACATGTATCCCAGTTGCGAGCAGGTCGAATAAGCGATGACGCGCTTAATATCGTTTTGCACCAGACCCACGGTCGCTGCGAAAAACGCCGTCACCGCGCCAACCACCGTGACAAAGGCCAGCGCCGTCGGCGACAGTTCAAACAGCGGTGAACACCGTGCCACCAGAAAAATACCCGCCGTTACCATGGTAGCCGCATGAATGAGGGCGGAAACCGGCGTCGGGCCTTCCATTGCATCNGGCAGCCATGTATGCAGCAAAAATTGCGCCGACTTGCCCATGGCACCCATGAACAGCAACAGGCAAATCGTGGTGAGCGCCGGCAGGGTGAGGCCTAAAAATTCCAACTGTCCCTCGGCCAGCGCATCGGCAGCCGCAAACACATTGTCAAACTCCAGCGACCCGACCGTGAAATAAATCGCCGCCATGCCCAGAATGAGGCCAAAATCGCCCACGCGATTGACCACGAAGGCCTTGATTGCGGCGGCATTTGCCGACGGCTTTTTAAACCAGAAACCGATGAGCAGATAAGACGCCAGACCAACGCCTTCCCAGCCGAAAAACAACTGGACGAAATTATCCGCCGTCACCAGCACCAGCATCATGAAGGTGAACAACGACAAATAGGCAAAGAACCGCGCGCGCGACTTGTCATGACTCATGTAGCCGATCGAATATACATGCACCATTGACGACACGCATGTCACCACCACCAGCATGACGGCGGTCAGCGTGTCGATCCGCAAAACCCAGTCAATGTGCAGCGAGCCGGAATGGATCCATTGCAACACTGGCACGGTTTGGGTTTCGCCGTTCAGCCCGACATCGACAAGAGCGACGCACGACATTAGCGCCGACAGAATAAGCAGCGCCGAAGTAATGATTTCAGAAGGCCGGTCGCCAATCACACGCCCGAAAAGCCCGGCGATCAGGGCACCCAATAACGGAAAAAATACTATCGCCTGATACATCGTTAGCCTTTCATCTGGCTGACATCTTCAACCGCAATGCCGCCTCTGTTNCGGAAATACACGACAAGGATAGCCAGACCAATGGCCGCCTCACCCGCCGCGACCGTTAACACCAGCAGCGCGAACACCTGCCCGACGAGATCGCCCAGAAAAGCCGAAAACGCAACGAGGTTGATATTGACCGCCAAGAGCATCAGTTCGATGGACATCAAAATGACAATCACATTTTTGCGGTTCAAAAATATGCCGAACACACCGATTGTNAACAAAATGGCAGCCNGCGTCAGATAATGGTTCAGACCGATTTCCATAACGCTCCCCTAAAGCCCCTGACCGGGCTCGATATCGACAAGCTCCACCCCGTCTTCGCGNCTGCGGGCGTTTTGNGCNGCGATNCTTTGCCGGCGCGGGTTTTCGGATTTGACNAGTGTCAGCACAATGGCACCGATCATGGCGACCAGCAGCACAGCTCCNGCNGCCTGGAAATAATANATATAATCAGTATACAANACCCGCCCGATAGCCTCGGCATTGGTCATGCCTTNAGGCGTTGCCTGCGGCAGGGCNCTCTGGCTCACCAGNTGGGTCGAGGCACCGAAAATCAGCANCAGCTCAAGNAGCAAAATAAGCCCNATGGTCGCNCCGATCGGCATGTATTGNAGGAACCCTTCGTTCAGTTCGGCAAAATCAATATCCAGCATCATGACGACGAACAAAAACAGCACCGCAACGGCGCCGACATAAACCACCACCAAAATCATCGCGAGAAATTCCGCNCCCATCAGNACGAACAGGCCGGCGGNATTGAAAAAGGTCAAAATCAGCCACAAGACCGAGTAAACCGGATTGCGCGCCGAAATCACCATAAAGGCGCTGGCAANGGAAACGGTTGCGAACAGGTAGAATGCAAGGGCTGTCAGGGTCATCNGATGTTCTGTTTATCTNTAGGGGGCGTNGAGTTCAATGTTTTTGGCAATTTCGATCTCCCACCGATCGCCGTTCTCCAGAAGTTTCTGCTTGTCATAGATCAGTTCCTCGCGNGTCTCNGTCGCAAATTCGAAATTTGGGCCTTCAACAATCGCATCGACCGGACACGCTTCCTGACAAAAACCACAATAAATGCACTTCACCATGTCAATGTCATAGCGCACCGTGCGCCGTGTGCCGTCATTATTGCGCGGGCCCGCCTCAATGGTAATNGCTTGNGCCGGACACACGGCCTCGCATAANTTACACGCGATGCANCGCTCCTGCCCGTTCGGGTAGCGGCGCAAGGCGTGTTCACCACGAAAGCGCGGGGANAGCGGGCCTTTTTCATACGGATAGTTNATCGTGAGTTTCTNTTTGAAGAAATACCGCATTGCCAGCNCGAAAGCCGAGACAAATTCAACGAGAAACAGNTCGCGCGCTGTTCGATCTAACCAAGCCATCGNCTATCCCTCTCTTANCCTGCCAGTCCNAAATACTGGATNACACCTGCCGTCANNACNACCCAGAAGANCGAGATCGGCAGGAAAACCTTCCACCCAAGGCGCATCAGCTGGTCATAGCGATAGCGCGGCACAATGNCCTTCACCATTGANAACATNAANCACATGAAGGTCANTTTNAGCANNAACCAGACAACGCCCGGCACCCAGTTAAAGGGCGCGACATCGACCGGNGGCAGCCAGCCNCCCAGAAACAATATTGTCGTCATGGCGCACATCAGCACGATATTGGCAAGCTCGCCGATCATAAAGACGACATAAGGCGTNGAGGAATATTCGGTCATGAAGCCCGCCACCAGTTCGCTTTCNGCTTCGGGCAGNTCAAAGGGCGGGCGATTNGTTTCAGCCAGCGCGGAAATGAAGAAAATCACAAACATCGGAAACAGCGGAATGGCAAACCACACNGTCTTCTGCGCTAAAACAATATCTGTCAGGTTNAACGAGCCGACGCACAACAGCACGGTGATAATCACCAGCCCNATGGAAACCTCATACGACACCATTTGCGCCGCNGAGCGCAGCGCGCCCAGAAACGGATATTTGGAGTTGGAGGCCCAGCCGCCCATAATCACGCCGTAAACTCCCAGCGATGAAATGGCGAAAATATACAAAATACCGACATTGATGTCCGATACGGCCCAGCCNTCGGCAACCGGAATAACCGCCCATGCGCTCANCGCCAGAAACAGNGTCACAATCGGTGCCAGCANAAACACNGCCTTGTTGGATGATGTNGGAAAAATAACTTCCTTGAAAAGATATTTCAGAATATCCGAAAAGCTTTGCAGNAGNCCAAACGGCCCCACCACATTGGGCCCGCGGCGCAANTGNACCGCCCCCCAAATTTTGCGCTCGGCATACATGAAAAAANCNANCCACAANAGCAGCGCCACCANAATGAGCAGGCTGTGTCCGGCTACGATAAACGCCGGCCAGATATAAGTTTCGAGCAGCAGATTATCCATCGGTTCCCGTCCCGCCAATGGCCTTGGCGCGTTCACGTTTGGCTTCGGCGCATGCGGCCATGGTTGCCGATGCNCGCGNAATCGGATTNGTGAAATAATAATCGNTCACNNCCGGCGCAAANGCNGCCTNNTCCAGATCGCGCACNTCNGTAGCCGGTTTTTCGGGCGCGCCTGCGGGCACCAGCGTGTCAAGACGCGCCAGTTGCGGGGCGTGCTCGAACAGCGTCGCGCGCAATGCGTCAACCGTGTCAAAATCCAGTGTCATACCCAAACTNTCCGACAGGGCACGGAAAATTTTCCAGTCTTCGCGNGCCTCACCCGGCGGAAACGCTGCCCGCTCGGTCATTTGCGCGCGCCCTTCCGTGTTCACGAAAATCGCCTGTTTTTCGGTATAGGCGGCGGCNGGCAAAATCACATCNGCNCCATGCGCGCCNCGGTCGCCATGGCTGCCGACATAAATCACAAACGCATCGCCCAGTTCGGCGCGGTCTATTTCATCGGCNCCGTAAAGAATAACCGTCGNGACATCACCCGTCTGGCAGCCTTCGATTATGCCGTCGCGGTCGCGCCCNTNTTCGCCNGGCAAAAACCCNACATCCATNCCACCAACGCGTGCGGCGGCGGTGTGCAGCACATTNAACCCGTTCCAGCCATCCNAAATCATGCCGGTTTTTTCCGCCAGCGCGAGGGCTTGCGCGAAAACGCCCGCGCCATCGNCGCGCGCNAATGCGCCCTGCCCCAAAATCAGCATCGGGCGCTCGGCTTTCGCCAACACATCNGCNAACCNGTGCTTGCCCGCGACAAGCTCCGCCAAGGTTTGCGGNCCGGCNCCGATAAACTCAGCATCATACGTCAAATCNGTTGGCTGGCCGATCGCGGCNATGGGGAAATTGCCCGCCAACCAGCGCTTGCGAATGCGCGCGTTCAACACCGCGGCTTCAAGGCGCGGGTTTGTGCCGATCAGCAGCAGTGCATCGGCATCTTCAATACCGGCAATGCCGGTGTTGAACAGATAATTTGCGCGTGGGCCCGACAGCTTGGCGCCATCCTGACGACAATCAAGATGCGGACTGCCCAGCTTTTCCATCAGCGACTTCAAGGCAAATTGCCCTTCGGTGCATACAAGGTCGCCCGCCAGCGCCGCCACCTGCCCCGAACCGGCTTTAAGGCGCGCAGCAATCGCATCAAACGCGCTCTGCCAATTCGTCGCCTGCAATTTATCATCGACCCGCACATAGGGTCGGTCGAGACGCTGGGTGTTCAACCCGTCCCAGACAAAGCGCGACTTGTCGGACAGCCATTCCTCGTTCACCGCCTCATGGTCGCGCGGCAAAATCCGCATAACTTCGCGCCCGCGCACGTCTACGCGAATATTGCTGCCCACCGCGTCCATCGCGTCGATGGTTTCGGTTTTTCGCAATTCCCAAGGGCGCGCGGTAAACGCATAAGGCTTGGAGGTCAGCGCACCGACCGGGCACAGGTCAATGACATTGCCCGACATTTCGCTTTCCAGCGAGGCCTCAAGATAGGTGGTGATTTCCATATCCTCGCCGCGCCCAATCGCGCCGATCTCCGGCACACCGGCAACTTCCGTCGCAAAGCGCACACAACGCGTGCAGTGAATACACCGCGTCATCACGGTTTTGACCAGCGGCCCCATTTCCTTTTCCTCGACGGCGCGCTTATTGTCTTCAAAGCGGCTCGAGTCGACACCATAGCCCAGTGCCTGGTCCTGCAAGTCACATTCACCACCCTGATCGCAAATCGGACAATCGAGCGGGTGGTTAATAAGCAAAAACTCCATCACGCCTTCACGCGCCGACTTCACGCTTTCGCTCTGGGTGTTGACCACCATATCGGGCGCAACCGGCATGGCACAGCTGGCGACGGGCTTGGGTGCTTTTTCAACTTCGACGAGACACATGCGGCAATTACCGGCAACCGACAAGCGCTCATGATAACAAAAGCGCGGAATTTCAGCGCCGGCAGCCTCGCATGCCTGCAGAATGGTCGTGCCCGGCTCGACTTCAACGGCAACGCCGTCAACGGTTACGTTCACGCGTTCACTCATTCGGCAGCCTCCGCAGTTCGGCTTTGCGTGAGGCGTGCTTCAATCACGGGCCGGAAATGCCGGATGAGCCCCTGCACCGGCCACGCCGCCGCATCGCCCAGCGCGCAAATGGTATGGCCTTCAATCTGCTTGGTCACTTGCAACAGCATGTCGATCTCGCGCGGTTGGGCTTGCCCCGAAGCCAAGCGTTCCATAACGCGCCACATCCAGCCCGTGCCTTCACGACAAGGCGTGCACTGCCCGCAGCTTTCATGCTTGTAGAAATGCGAGATGCGGGCAATGGCCTTAACAATGTCGGTGGATTTATCCATGACAATCACACCGGCCGTGCCCAGCCCCGACTGCACATCTTTCAGACTGTCAAAATCCATCAGCACCGTGTCGCAAATCTCTTTCGGCAGCAATGGCACCGACGAGCCGCCCGGAATAACGGCCAGCAAATTGTCCCATCCGCCGCGAACGCCGCCAGCGTGCCTTTCCAGCAATTCCTTCAACGGAATGCCCATTTCCTCTTCCACATTGCACGGGCGATTTACATGGCCCGAAATGCAGAACAGTTTGGTGCCGGTATTGCCCTCGCGCCCAAGGCCTGAAAACCAGCTTGCCCCGCGTCGGCAGATGGTAGGCGCCACAGCGATGCTTTCAACATTATTGACCGTGGTCGGGCAGCCATAAAGCCCGACATTTGCCGGAAATGGCGGCTTCAGCCGCGGCATGCCTTTTTTACCTTCAAGGCTTTCAATGAGCGCGGTTTCCTCGCCGCAAATATACGCGCCGGCCCCGTGGTGCACATAAATATCATAAGCCCAGCCCGAACCTGCGGCGTCTTTGCCCAGCAGTCCGTCGGCATAGGCTTCATCAACGGCGCGTTGCAGAGCTTCGCGCTCGCGCACAAACTCGCCGCGCACATAGATATAACAAGCATGCGCGCCCATTGCGAAACCGGCCAGCAGGCAACCTTCCAGCAATTTATGCGGCTCGTGGCGCATAATATCGCGGTCTTTGCATGTGCCCGGCTCAGACTCGTCGGCATTGCCGACCAGATAATGCGGTCGGCCATCATTTTCTTTCGGCATGAAAGACCATTTCAGCCCGGTTGGAAAACCAGCACCGCCGCGTCCGCGCAAGCCGGAGTTCTTCACCTCGTCAATCACCCAGTCACGACCTTTTTTAATCAGGCCAGCCGTATTGTCCCAATCGCCCCGCGACTTCGCCGCGCCCAAATCAGCCCCGTGGAACCCGTAAATATTGGTAAAGATACGATCTTCGTCGCGTAACATCACATATCGCCTTTCAACACAGTCGGGCCGCCTTCGGGTGCCGAGGCTTGCCGCCCGTTTTGCGGCCCCGTCAACACATCGCGCCCGTGACGCAAATCTTCCAGCAGCCGCTCAAACGTATCGGCTGTCAGGTCTTCATAAAAATCATCATTGATTTGAACCATCGGTGCGTTGACGCACGCGCCGAGGCACTCAACCTCAATCCAGCTCAGTTTGCCGTCGCCGGAAACATCACCCGGCTCGCCGATTTGCCTGAGGCATACGGCCTTCAAATCATCGGCACCGCGCAACCAGCACGGCGTCGTGCCACACAGCTGAACAAAAAACTCACCCACGGGCGACAGATTGAACATCGAATAAAAAGTTGCGACCTCAAGCGCGCGAATATACGCCATGCCGAGCATATCAGCCACGCAGCGTATGGCCGGCTCCGACAACCAACCCCCGCCCTGCTTTTGGGCCTGCCACAAAAGCGGCAATATGGCACTGGCTTGGCGGCCTTCGGGATATTTGGCAATCTGGGTCGCTGCCCAATCCATATTTTCTTGGGTAAAAGCGAAGCTGTCTGGCTGGTTTTCGTGAAGGCGGCGCACACTCATCGGTCAACCTCCCCGAACACGATATCCATCGACCCCAAAATGGCCGAGACATCCGGCAGCATGTGGTCGCGGCACAAATGGTCCAGCGCCTGCAAATGTGCATAGCCCGGCGCGCGGATTTTGCAGCGATAGGGCTTGTTGGAGCCATCAGCCACCAGATACACGCCGAACTCACCCTTGGGTGCTTCCACGGCGGCATAAACCTCACCGGCGGGCACATGATAGCCTTCCGTGTACAGCTTGAAGTGATGGATCAAGGCTTCCATTGATTGCTTCATCTCGGCGCGTTTGGGCGGCACAACTTTGCCGTCAGCCGAAGAAACCGGGCCGTCGGGCATGTTCTCGATGCACTGCTTCATGATCCGCACCGATTCGCGGCATTCCTCGACCCGGACCAGATAGCGGTCATAGCAATCGCCATTTTTGCCAATCGGAATGTTGAATTTGAAATCATTATAAGCTTCATAAGGCTGCGACCGGCGCAAGTCCCAAGCCAACCCCGACCCGCGCGCCATAACACCGGTGAGCCCCCAAGTCATCACATCGTCAACCGACACCACCCCAATATCGACATTGCGCTGCTTGAAAATGCGGTTTTCGGTCAGCAGCCCTTCAATGTCGTCCATGACCTCAAGAAACGGATCGCAAAAATCGTAAATGTCTTGCAGTAACCCTTCCGGCAAATCCTGATGCACACCACCGGGCCGAAAATAAGCCGCGTGCAGGCGGGCACCGCAGGCGCGCTCATAAAAAATCATCAGCTTTTCGCGCTCTTCAAAACCCCAAAGCGGCGGCGTCAGCGCGCCGACATCCAGGGCTTGCGTTGTGATGTTGAGAAGATGGCTCAAAATGCGGCCAATCTCGCAATACAGCACGCGAATATACTGGCCGCGACGCGGCACTTCGAGCCCCAGCATACGCTCGATCGCCAGCGCAAAGGCATGTTCTTGGTTCATCGGCGCGACATAATCCAAACGGTCGAAATACGGCACTGATTGCAGATAGGTTTTATGCTCAATCAGTTTTTCCGTGCCGCGATGCAGCAAACCGATATGCGGGTCGATGCGCTCGACGCGCTCGCCGTCCAAATCCATCACCAGCCGCAACACGCCATGGGCAGCGGGGTGTTGCGGGCCGAAATTAATGGTGAATTTGCGGTCGTCTTGAACCGGGGTTTTCGATTGCGCCGACATGCGGTTTAGCCTTCCTGCTCGTTTGTTACGCTGGCTTTTTCATCGCCCGGCAACGCGCCACGAGCCCCTTCCCACGGGCTCTCAAAATCAAAATCACGAAACTCCTGAACCAACGTCACCGGCTCGTAAACCACTTTTTTCTGGTCGTCGTCATAGCGCACTTCGACATGACCCGTGAGCGGAAAGTCTTTGCGGAGCGGATAGCCTTCAAAGCCGTAATCGGTTAGCAGGCGGCGCAAATCCGGATGGCCGGAAAACAAAATGCCATACATGTCGAAGGCTTCGCGTTCAAACCATGCGGCCGCCTCGAAAAGACCTGTGAGGCTTGGCACTTGCGTTTCTTCGCCAGCCTGAACTTTGACGCGGATGCGCCGGTTTTTCGTCATCGACAGCAAATGATAGACAACGTCAAAGCGCAAGGCGCGCTCTGGATAGTCGACCCCGCACAGGTCAATCAATTGCGAAAAGGCACATTCGGGGTCATCGCGCAAAAACTTGATGACCGGCTCGACCATGCCGGCATTGGCTTCAAGGGTAAGTTCGCCATGCGCGAAGGCCCCCCCCGCCACCGATGCGCCCAAACCGGAGCGGATAT
>NZFC01000042.1 GCA_002689195.1 Rhodobiaceae bacterium
CCTGAAGTGCTTCTTATGGATGAGCCTTGTTCCGCATTGGATCCAATTGCAACTGCGCAAATTGAAGAGTTAATTGCCGATTTGAAGGAAAACTTCTGTGTCGTGATAGTTACGCACTCAATGCAACAGGCGGCACGAGTAAGTAACAAAACTGCATTTTTTCATCTTGGTGACTTAGTTGAGTACGGAGAAACAGAGGAGTTATTTGTCAAACCTACTGATCCCCGAACGGAAAGTTATATTAGTGGAAAGATTGGATAACGGATGGTTGAAAAACATATAGTATCGGCTTTTGATGAGGATATTGAAAATATTCAATCTACTCTGATGAAAATGGGTGGGCTAGTTGAAAAGTCTCTTTTTGATGCATCCGAAGCTCTTGTTAAGTCTGACTTGGGTTTGGCCAAACTAGTCAGAGAAAACGATCGAACTATCGACGAGTTGGAAGAAGAAATTAATGCTCAAACAGCAAGACTTATTGCTCTAAGATCTCCGACAGCTACCGATCTAAGGGATGCATTATCATTCATTAAAATCGCCTCAAATTTAGAGCGTATAGGTGATTATGGAAAAAATATGGCCAAGCGCGCTCTTGTAATGAAGCCTTCTTCAATTAATGAACAAGGATGTAGGTCTCTCAGGCGGATGACAAAAGACGTTATCGTAATGATGAATAACGGTCTTGATGCGTACATCAGAAAGGATGTTAATCTCGCGGAGTCTGTAATCTTACAAGACCAAGATATTGATCAACACTATAATGCTTTATTCCGTGAGTTTTTAACATTTATGATGGAAAACCCAAAGAATATTACCACCTGTATGCATTTACACTTTATCGCAAAGAATATTGAAAGAGTTGGGGATCATGTAACATCTATTGCTGAACAGGCCATATATGTTGCGACTGGAGAATACCCTTTAGACGACCGACCAAAGGTGGATGCTACCGCTGATATCAAAGGTAACGACTAAAAAGGATTTTAGACGTGGCGAAACCAACAATTTTAATCGTAGAGGATGAAGAGGCTCAACGTCTTATATTGCAACATAACTTGGAGGAAGCGGGTTATGAAGTTATTTCTGCTGCGGATGGTGAAATTGGTTTAGAGCTCATCAAAGATTACGAACCAGATGTCATAGTGCTAGATTGGATGATGCCTAGACTTAGTGGTATAGAATTGTGTAGGCAAATAAAATCGTCATCAAGTACAAAAAATACTCCAGTTATAATGTTGTCGGCAAGATCCGAAGAGGTCGATCGGATTAGAGGATTGGAGATTGGAGCAGATGACTATATTTCCAAACCATTCAGTATTAAAGAACTATTAGCTCGAATTAAAGGGCAGCTTCGGCGCGTAAGAGAGGCAGCGGTTGCAGAAAAACTTTCATTTGAGGATATTGANCTTGATATGGAGACCTATAGAGTTAAACGCTCTGGTGAAAATATAAAGCTAGGACCTATTGAGTTTAAGTTGTTAGCCACTTTTTTAGAAAGACCGNGAAAAGTATGGTCTAGAGACGCTTTGCTGGACCGGGTATGGGGTCGAGACATTTATGTAGATACTAGAACAGTCGATGTGCACATTGGGCGGCTCAGGCGCGCCCTTTNTAAGAATGGTGCTGAGGATTTAATTCGTACTGTGCGCGGAGCAGGTTACGCGCTAGGATAAAAAATATTTATGTGTTTATGAAATATGAAAAATCATATTAGATTAAAGTCATGAAAGTAANGTTAAAACATTTAGAAATTTTNAGGGCAATAATAGAGAGCGGTAGTTATCATAAAGCGGCCNCTGATTTGGAACTAACGCAGCCAACACTCACTGTAGCTATTAAAAATCTTGAACGTGAGTTAGGTGTATCGCTTATTGAGAGAAGCACCAGGAATGTAAAATTTACGCCAGCAGGAAAAGAGTTATATACACATTTACCATCAATTTTTGATCGTCTGGATATCGCGCTAACTTCAGCAAAAGACGTTGCATCCGGCGGTGGTGGAAGCATATCAGTTGGCTATATCGATTTTGCAATGCTNGGGCCCCTGCCTGAGATCCTAACAAAGTTTCGTTCAGTAAATAAAAATGTGCATGTTGATTTAAATTTTATATCCTCTAGAAATCAAATTGAGGCGGTNTATAAACGTTCCATTGATCTTGGTTTTATCATGAGTAACGACAACACTCTTCCAGAAGATCTTNGCTCAAAACCAATATCTAGGGAGGGATTGGTAGCGGTTTTACCTCCTAATCACAAATTAAGTAATTCTTCAGGTATTAAGCTAAATGATTTAAAAGACTCCGATTTTGTAATGGGTGATACAACATGGTCTGGATTTAATAATTTAGTTACAAGGCTCTGCGCATCTCGGGGTTTCCAGCCCAGAATTCGTGAAACAGCGCACCTCAGAGAGGAACTATTGTCTTTGGTTATGGCTGGGCTTGGAACATTAATTTATCCTAAATGCATAGAAAATACGTCACGCTTTGGTTTAAAAATTGTACCGATAAATGACGTAAAAAGTATAGTTACAACGTCCGCTGTTTGGCTGAAAAGATCTAGTAATAAAAATTTAATATTTATGTTAGATCAAATAAATGGTTGTTGAGATTTTTTTAGTTGAGAAGAATACTGGGTAGGATAAGCGATATTTGTGGAATAAACATTACCCCAAAAGTTACTAAAAGAACTACGAAAAAAAAGTATTTGCCATGTCGCCACCACTCTGAAACAGATACATTTAAAAGTCGACAGACAAATAGAGTTTGTACTCCGACTGGTGGGGTTAGATTAGCTAATAGTATTATCATACTAAAGGAAATGCCAAAATGGGTTGGGTCTATACCGATCGCTCGAGCCGCTGGCAACATGAGTGGAAAAAATATTAGCATAATGGGGACGGCTTCTATAAAAAATCCCATTAGAAAAAATATCAAAAAGTTAACAATCATAAATTGAGTAGTTGAAAAGTTTTGATCAGTAAAAAATTGCTCGACTATCGAAGTAATGTTAAGCCTCACTATTAATACACCAAAGATAGCCGCTCCCACCACTAATAGAAGATAACTAAAAGCGCTTAACAAATCGCGGCTGAAGGCATCAGCTAAATTCTTTATAGCCATTTCTTTCCGAAACCATATAAACCCAAGAAGTAAACCAAATAAAATTCCGGCTGCACCAGCCTCAACGGGTGAGAATATGCCCATTCTCATACCGCCTAATATGAAAACTGGCACAGATAAGCCGGGTAATGCATACAATAAAGAATTACTTTTTTTCGATAGGGTTTTGTCCTGACTGACAAAAGAAACGCTTTCTGTAGTTTCGTATCTATTTTGTATCAGAGCAGCGATAAGCATAAGGCCAAGTGCTAATAATATGCCAGGTAATATT
The DNA here is from genome assembly GCA_002689195.1 of Rhodobiaceae bacterium. GTDB lineage: Bacteria > Pseudomonadota > Alphaproteobacteria > RS24 > RS24 > UBA7378. The sequence continues at coordinate 3,394 of NZFC01000042.1, forward strand.
CCTGCAATCCAAAGTCTCAGAATTGACATTTGGCCGGAAAGTCCNAGTATTAGCAATACATTAGATGGTGGGATCAAAGCACCTATAAGACCGGCACAGGAAATTAGACCGGCTAAATATCCTTTTGGATAACCTAATNTNTCCATATCCTTTTTAAAAAGAGACGAAAGCATACCCNCTTCTGCCAATGTTGAGCCTGTCATTCCACCCATGAATAAAGATGAAGTTATTAGTACTTGGGATATTCCGCCTTTGACGCGTCTGCCAACAATCTCACCAAGTGAGATTAGTCCTTTGGCTACTCCTATTTGGGACAACAGTCCACCGAGGATAATAAAAAGTGGCAATGCTAGCCATGCAAAATTACCCAANACTCCCATTACAGCAATGGGTGCTCCAATGAGAGGAAAGCCTGCNACTACCATCCCTATGACACCACCTANGGCCATAGATGCCGCTAGAGGAAAGCCTAATATTGCCAATAAAAATAAAGTACCAAATCCTGCTATTGCAGCGGTTAAAACCATTTGGAAAATCTCTCTGGTAAATACTTTATCAGTCGACAAAATATCGTGAGGCTTGAGCCAAAAATTATTGCATAATATCCAATTTTTATGGACCAACCAGTTGCTGCATACTTTGAAAACACTTTTGGCAGAAGTTCGTATGTCGACCACAAAAGAAAGCCNAAGAAGGCGATCATCACGGCATCCTCAAGAANTNTATTCATTCTCTTCGGTATTGCGATTATCGAAATTTTTATATGGCCCTCTTGCCTATCTATAGCNGCGGTCGATAAAAAAATTAACCANACCATAACAATTACAGTTACTTCTTCAACCCACATGAGNCCGAGGGTGCCATTTAGTACAAACCTGTCAAAGATATTAANGCTTAACAAACAAATTATGAATAAAAACCCAGGTACTAGAACAAATAATTTGATTAAATTTGGAAGGTTTCTGTCTGTATTTTTCATAAATGGATCAAATCGTAATTATATAAATTTTTCAATAAAAATGAAGGTGCACGTCAATATTGAAATTTGACGTGCANCTTTAAAAAANNTTTTTTATATTTAATTAACCGCCTAACTCACCTGCTTNGCGCAACCTATTTAAAAGATCTGGTGGCGTATGTTTAGTNACTGCAGGGTCTGTATATACTGACTCGCTAGCGGCTTGCCATTCAGCCATTTGCGCAGGTGTTAAATCGATTATCTCTGTACCCCTTTTTGTGATTGCATCTCGAAATTCTTGATGCATTTCCTGGTCTACNTTTTGCTCATAAAGCGCGGCTTCTTTTCCAACTTCAANCATAGTATCCCTTATATCTTGGGGTAGGCTTTCCCAGTAATCTACTCTTACCCACATTACTTGAGGAAGGTACTGAAAGTTTACCATAGANACGTATTCTGACATTTCATCAAAACCTACATTGTGGATATGTGGTATNGGTATTTGAACACCTTCAAACATACCCTGGCTGAAACCAGTAAAAGTATCTGCCCAAGGAACTGGTAACGGGTTCGCNCCCCANGCTTTATTGATTGTAACATCNAGTGGNGCTAAACTNACTCTTTGTTTNGTTCCTGAGATATCTGCTGGAGTTTGCAATTTNGTTTTTCTTGTTGCAATAGCTCGNGGGCCTCCATTACTGGACATCATAAATATGGCTTTCAAACCNAACTCTTTTTCAACTTTGGCTTGTATTTCCAATCCAACTTCACTGTTCATCATTTGTTGAAGTTGTACAGGTCCAACTTTCATGTCGCCACTTACAATATACGGGAGGTTCACCCAATCGTAATGCCGCGTAAAGACTCCTATAGTCGATGTTCCTGCCGCAGCTAAGTCTATAGCTCCTGCAAGNAGCGCTTCTATTGCTTTTTCTTCAATATATAAACTTCCACTGTGGTTCACTTCAATTTTAACGGCGCCGTCAGTGCGTTTTTCAACATGTTCAGCAAAAAAGTTTACTGCCTTTCCCGATGAAATCTGAGGGCTTGGATACCCAGCGTAAACCATTTTTATTTCTGCCGCTGCATAGCCTGACATAGCTAAAAAAGTCGTTACTAAAGTAGCTATAAAAGTTCTTAAGTTTAGATTTTTCAAATTTTTCATAGTCTTCCTCCTTTTATCTTCTCTTCTAAAAACTTATTTGGTCATTAAATCTCTTTTTCGCTGCTCAATTTTGCTTCGGAGAGGTGGGAAAATTTCATCTTTATCAATTCTTATTGCTAATAAAGAGGGTCCAGAAATCTCCAATGCCCATGATATCTTTTCATCAAGATCTTCGATATTTTCGATACTTTCCGCAGGTATCCCAAAACCTTCTGCAACCTTAGTGAACTCAATGGGTTGCAAATTTACAAAATAATCTCGCCCCCACATCTCTTCTGCCTGATGTTTTAGAATTCCTAAGGCTCCATCAATAAACACAACAATAACTAGAGGCAAATTCAGTTCCCTAATTACTGCCAGTTCACCCATAGTATGAATAAAGCCACCATCGCCACTTATTGAAATAACCTTTCTACTTCTATCATATATTGCGGCACCGATGGCTGCAGGTAAACTGAAACCCATTGCGTCAAACTCACAAGATTGAAGCAAACGCTCTGGACAAGTGATTTCTAACTGATCACAAATCCATAGTCTGTGATTACCAATGTCACCNGAAAGTAGGGTTTTATCAGAAATATATTTGTTTAGGCTCTGCAAAACATCAGCCGCACTAAGACCTTGCGTGGGATTATTTTTTGCTGACATTGGTATGGGCTTTTTTGAATACCAAGATGATTTTGTTTTGCTACCAAGTCGCGCTGCCAATGAGGATAAAAAGCAAGCCGCATCGCATTGAACACCCATGTCGACACCATAGACAAGATTTGGTTGTTTGGGATCGATATCTACCTGAATTATCTTTGATCCCTCAGCAAATAGATTAGGCTTCCATCCATATGTTGTTTGTTCACCAAGGGAGCATCCAATGACAAGTAGCAAATCAGCAGAAGAAACTGCCTCAGAAGCCGTACTTGTTCCGTAAAATCCAAGCATACCAACACTATGCTCACTAGAACTATTAATACTGCCAATGCCAGATCTACTGGTTGCGACGGGTGCACCCAATAGTTGCGCGCACTCTAGCAAAGCATCTGTTCCATTACTTCTGATAACGCCATGTCCAGAAATAATGACTGGTCGCATACTTTGATTGATTAAATTTATAACCTGATCAATCATATTTTTGGAAGGAGGATTACTAGATAATTTTGCTATCTCAATTTTACGATATTTGTTAATTAATTCTGCTTGAATGTTTTGAGGGATATCTAAGTGGACAGGACCAGGTCGATCGGAACTTGCAATTTGCAAACTTGTTGAAATTAGATTGGGTATTTCANCTGCAGAGACAGCCTGAAACGANGATTTACAAAATTGACTAAAAAGAGCAATATTATCGGCATATTGAAGGATATTTCGATTCATGTAACGCCTATCTACCTGGCCAGTGAGCACTAAAAGGGGAATACTATCGGCAAAGGCATTTGCTACTGGCGTTAAAAGGTTCGTTGCCCCAGGTCCTGGTGCGCCAGAAAACACNACGCCTGTTTGCCCCGAAGCCAGAGCGTAACCTGACGCCATATANCCCGCACCCAATTCATGCCGAGCTGCAATTATTTCAATACGNTTTTGAGATCCAATAGCTTCATAAGTTGGAAGAAAATGTCCACCGGCTAGAGTAAATATTGTCTTAATTTCCGCATCTGCCAATGCCGAAGCAATAACTTCACTTCCTTTAATTATATCTTGAGAGTTACTCATTCCCAAACCTTTAAACCCCTACTAGTAAAAAATTTCATTAAATCCTATTTCCTTTAGTATCTGCGTATTTAATTAGAACTTTACCCACGTGCTGCCCCGAAAGCATTTGGTTTAAAATTGATGGTGTATTCTCAAAGCCACTGAAATTGGTGTTATGCATTTTCAAAAGTTTTTGTTTTAACAATCGGCCAATTTTTGCATTTACTGACGGGAACAAATTTTTATACGAATATCTCGAGAATGCATAAATTGTAGCCTCTTGCGACCAAACATGCCGCATATTAGCTGGATCCCATTCGGGATCGTTGCTGTTATTTGCAGAAACACGTCCTACCATAAGAATTTTCGCATTTTTTGCGAGATTTTCAGAAACAGCGTCGGCAGTTTCGCCNCCAACTAAATCGAAATAAATATTGGCGCCATCATGGCATGCATTAGCTAAATCAGCCTTAAAGCTTTTTGATTTATAATCGACGCATGCATGCGCTCCAAGTTTTGTAGTGACGAATTCAGTTTTTCTACTACCGCCGGCTATTCCTATCACGCGCATTCCTGATAGAAGTCCTAACTGCACAGTATAAACTCCTATTGCTCCTGCTGCAGAGGAGACCACTAAGGTTTCACCGGGCATTGGTCGAGCAACCTGAGATAATGCTAAATATGGGGTCTGCCCTGGTGAAGAAAGCGCAGTAAGCCATTCTTCCGCAGAGAATTCTTTACTAACTATGCTTACTTGCTCTGGTTTAATTACTGCATAATCCTGCCATCCCAGTCTACCAACGACAGAAACTCCTTCAGGTAAGTCAGAGCATTTTGTCTCAATAATCTTTCCAAAAACGTCGCAATCAATTAATTCTCCAAGATCAAATGGCCTAATGAAGTTTTTAAAATCCTTTGTTCTCATTCCTTGCCATGCAGAAAGCGCAACCATTTCTACAGCAACTCTAGCCTCACCCTGTTTAAGNGGCAAAACTGGCGATATCTTTAGATCAAAATTTTCNGGTCCTGCCAGATATTCTGGCCTNGACTTTAGAATAAATTGGCGGTTTTGCATTTAATNATCCAAAATTCTTTAAAGANCAGATTGCTTTCAATTTAGCTTCATTTCGAAGTTCCTCTTGGTCAAACTAAATAGTTTATTGATAGATTAAATCTATCAATAAAAGCTCAACCTTGCCAATTTTATGGGCAATTGGATACCTTAATTGTTAACTGGGCTAAAAAGTACATAGAGTGAGAAAAATGACTAAGACAATAGACAGATTTAATCCTCCTAACATGGCGCAGCCGTTTACTCGATATAGCCAGGCTGTTGAAATACCTCCAAATGCTCGAACACTGATAATTGGTGGCCAAGTTGGCGTTAGAATTGATGGTAGTATGTCAGATGCAATGGCTGAACAAACCAGCCAATGTTTTCGTAATATTGAAATAATTCTTCGAGCTAAAAATATGGAATTAGCTGATTTAGTGGAGACACGCACATACATCACAAGTACTGATGACATTGAGGGCTATCGTGAAGGACGTGCCGCGGTTTTCAATAGTTGCAAATCCTTTCCCGAACCTGCTGCTGCCTTGTTGGTTGTTGATGCTTTGGCCCAACCTCACTGGAAAATAGAAATTTGTGCTACTGCAGCGAAGGTATAAAATCACTTTTTAACTTAGGAAACTAAAAGAATGTCATATCTAGATTTCACCCAAGAGGAATTGATTTATCAGTACAGTCCTCGTGAGGCCGTTCCAGAGCATCCAGTGTGGAAGGCTCACTGGTCCTTGTTTAGCGAATACGCAAGATCTAAATATGACAATATATCAAGAGTTTCCTACGGATCCTCGAAGGGTCAAACTTTGGATATTTTTCCAGCAAAGAATAAGAACTCGCCAATAAATATATTTGTACATGGAGGATTTTGGCGTTTTTTGGATAGTTTTGATCATTCGCTTGTAGCTCCTGCAGTTGTTGATGCTGGTGGTGCATCTGTACTTGTAAATTATGATCTTTGCCCAACTGTTAGTCTGCATAAGGTTATTGAACAAGTCAGATTAGCTTTAAAATGGGTTTATGAAAATGCTGAAAAAGTAAATGGAGATAAAAATAAGATTTATATATCTGGACATTCTGCCGGAGGCCATTTGGCTTCAATGCTATGTATATCAGAGCCTTTGTTATCACTAGGATTGCCAAAAAATGTTATTAAAGGAGCTACTATTGTAAGCGCCATGTTGGATTTAGAGCCAATATTTTTAGTCCCTGGTTCTGAAGAATTAATGATTGAGCAAAACGAGTGCAAAGAACTTAGCCCCGTTTACAACCCGCCAGATCCGTCGATCGAACTGGTTATCGCAGTGGGGGGCTTGGAGACTACAGAGTGGATTAGGCAAACTGAGGACATGCTGCATGTGTTAAAGGATCAAGGCAGTAATTATACCTTCTTTAAACCAGAATATGACCAACACTATTCAATTTTATTTTCACTTGGCAACCCGTGCACACCATTGTGCAAGGCTATGTTGGATCAAATGAACTTGAGTTTATGACTTGCTGCAGCTTAGTCTATGCACTAAATACATTCATATTATTAACCTGTATACTCAGTTAATTAAAAAATTTGTGTTGAATTCGATAATTTTGACTAAGCTTTTATATATTTTTAGTTTATGAAATCAGTAAAAATTAAATAGGGTTAAGACAATAAAAAACTTATGACAGGATATGGATGTTTAAATGAACTTTGAATCGGCCTCTTATAAAACCAAAGATGCACCAGACTTAAATGATTTTGACTGGTTAGATCCCTTTAAGCTTTCAGATTTGCTCGAAGAACATGAGGTGCTAATCAAAGAAAGTGCGGCATCGTTTGCAAATGATGTTTTAATGCCCAAAGTAGTTGAAGGTTTTGCAGGTGAGGAAGTCTGTCCTGAAATTTTCTCAGAAATGGGAAAAATGGGCCTTCTCGGTATAACCATTCCAGAGCAATACGGCGGTCTGGGTGCAAACTATGTGTCCTACGGATTAGTTGCACAGGAAATTGAGAGGATTGATAGTGGTTATCGTTCCATGCTGTCCGTTCAGTCGAGCTTAGTGATGTATCCAATATATGCTTATGGTACGGAAGACCAGCGACAAAAATATCTACCAGCTTTAGCAAGTGGTGAGATGGTAGGGTGTTTTGGCCTTACAGAACCAGATGCAGGTTCTGATCCAGCTTCTATGAAGACGAGAGCAGAAAAAACTAAAGATGGATATCGAATAACAGGTTCTAAAATGTGGATATCAAATTCACCAATTGCAGATGTATTCGTGATTTGGGCGAAATCTGACGCTCACGANGGTAAGATAAAAGGATTTATTCTTGAAAAAGGTATGAAGGGTTTATCNAGTCCNAAAATTGAGGGAAAGTTGTCTTTAAGGGCTTCTGTTACAGGTGAGATTGTAATGGATGGTGTCGAGGTGTCAGATGAAGCGTTACTTCCTAGCGTTGAAGGTCTAAAAGGACCTTTTGGCTGTTTAAATAGAGCTCGCTATGGGATAAGTTGGGGAGTTATTGGAGCTGCTGAGTTTTGCTGGCATGCGGCACGACAATATGGCTTAGACAGAAAGCAATTTGGGAAGCCCTTAGCTCAAACTCAACTCTTTCAAAAGAAATTGGCTGATATGCAGACTGAAATTACGCTTGGTTTAACGGCATGCTTGCGGGTTGGTCGGCTAATGGACGAGGGTAGGGCTGCACCAGAAATGATTTCCCTTATAAAAAGGAATAATTGTGGAAAAGCATTGGACATTGCCAGGCAATCTCGCGACATGCACGGTGGCAATGGGATTTCACAAGATTTTCATGTATTCCGGCATTTAATGAACCTAGAAACGGTAAATACTTATGAAGGTACACACGACGTCCACGCTCTAATACTCGGTCGATCACAAACCAATTTACAGGCTTTTTTCTAATNCCAATATTACATAAAAAACANNATCNTACGGANTGANNTTGATGGAATTAGAAAAGCTTTTTAATCANAAATTTTTATATGATCTNAGTTTTTTTAATTTTGAAAACGCAATNACAGCNACATATTTTGCAGANGCAGATTTAAATATAATTAAGGTCAATAAAAACTTCAGATCCCTTTTTAATNNTGATGTNACNCTTGAGGGTCAAAACCTTCTAACATTATTGGGNTTGTTAGACGTGGCGCAAAGCTATATCTCAGAATTTAAACAAAAGCTGAATAAAGACGGAAAACTATTAATCCATAAAATAAAAATAAAAGTAGGAGATGAAGAGCGTTATTTCACTTTGGCTTCNACNCGAACTTCAAGTGNTTTTTCAAATGAACTNNTTGGCGTTCAAGGGCAATTAATCGATCGTACCAACGAAGTAACTTTNCAAGCAAAAAATGAAGAGTTGCTTNTAGAAAATGAAAAAGCTTTTGAAGAGTTATCNTTTAAAACAGAGCGTTTAGAAAAGNTATCTANTCAATTGGCAAAATATCTAAGCCCNCAAATATACAAAANCATATTCGAAACTGATACGGATAAGGTTGAAACNTACACTCGGAAAAAANTAACTATTTTTTTCTCTGATATAAAAGAATTTACAAATTTATCTGATAGGTTAGATCCTGACTTGCTAGCTGAAATAATTAANGANTATTTGTCAGAAATGACNGAAATTGCGTTACAGTTTGGAGGNACAATAGATAAATTCATNGGTGATGCGATTTTAATATTTTTTGGAGATCCGGAAACAGAAGGCACNGNNGTCGANGCTAAAAGATGTCTAGAGATGGCAATTGCGATGCGAAAGCGAGTAGGGGAGTTGGATGAGGTTTGGAAGAAAGAGAAGGGTATAAGTCAAGGTCTTCAAGTTCGTACTGGAATATCTACCGGATACTGTACTGTGGGTAATTTTGGATCCGTTCAACGGGTAGATTACACAGTACTTGGAAGTCCAGTAAATCTAGCGGCTCGGTTAGAGGCAGCCTGCAGTCCGCAGGAGATACTTGTATCGCCTGAAACAAANGGTCTTGTAAGTGAATTAATTGACTTTGAGGAGAAAAAACCCATTAAATTAAAAGGGTTCTCTGACACTA
>NZFC01000022.1 GCA_002689195.1 Rhodobiaceae bacterium
GTTTTCCGCCAGATAATATCGTTCAATACCCAAAAACCAGTATCTTGCAAGGCGGTACCGACACGGAAAATATTATGATAGCTGCCAATCACCCATAATGTGCCGGTGGGTTTCAGCACACGCTTTGCTTCAGCGAGCCAGGCGCGGGTAAATGCGTCATAGGCGGCAAAGCTGTCAAATTGGTCCCAAGCGTCCGTAACGGCATCGACTTTGGATTGGTCGGGCCGGTGCAACTCGCCGCGTAATTGCAAATTATATGGCGGATCAGCGAAAACCAGATCGACGCTTGCCGAGGGCAGCGCCCGCAGATGCGTCAGACAATCGCCTTCTAAAATTTGGTCGGGACTCAAGGGGTTACGGGCCATTCTCGCGACAATGAGTCATCGCGAGTCCGGCGTCAAATATTAATTAGGAGCGATGTTATTTATCCACATTTTGTCCACACAAGGCCCCCNATTTTGGCTNAAGCAGGNGACGAATGGGCGCGAAGGTNCGGCGGTGTTCGGGCGACACACCTTGCGCGGCAAGGCNGGCGCGATGGGNGGGCACNCCATAGCCCTTATTCTGCGCCCAGTGATAGCCCGGATATTNCGCGTCAAGGGCCACCATCATCTCGTCGCGTGTGTGCTTGNCGATAATGGACGCCGCCGCGATGGANGGCGCACGNGCGTCACCGCCAATNACCGCCTCGGCTGAATGCGACCAGTCCGGCAGGCGATTGCCATCAACGAGAATATGATCGGGCGTTTGCGCCAGTTCTGCCACNGCGCGCGCCATGGCACGCANACTGGCAACCAGAATATTCGAGGCGTCGATTTCTGCCGCCGTTGCAATGCCAAGCCCCGTGGCCGCATCCTGCCGAATGCGCGCGCATAGGCNGGCGCGTTGTTCGGCGCTCAGTTTTTTACTGTCATTGAGGCCGTCCCANGCATAGCTTTCGGGCAAAATNACCGCCGCGGCGACNACCGGCCCGGCCCAACAGCCGCGACCGGCTTCGTCTACACCGGCGATTTTTTGGCNCGGCCATCCGGCACGGCGTTCTAATTCCGGGCTCAAGCCCTGTTTTAAGTCAGGGCTCATNNCGCTGCCCTATTCAGCNGCACGGACCTGCTTTTTTTCCGTTNGCCGATAACGCAGAACTGGCTGGCGCGCGGCGCGGGTTTCATCCAGCCGCTTGGTNGGTGCCAGTTGTGGCGCGGTTGTGAACCGCTCGGTATCGCCGGCCTTTGCCGAGGCCACCAGATCGCGCAAAGTGGCAATGAACAAATCCAGCGAGGCTTTGCTTTCCGTCTCGGTNGGNTCAATCAGCATGGCACCGTGCACGACCAGCGGGAAATACATGGTCATNGGGTGATAGCCTTCGTCAATCATGGCCTTGGCAAAATCCAGTGTTTCGACACCGGNATCTTTCAAAAAGCTGTCGTCGAACAAGGCCTCATGCATGCACGGCCCCGCATAAGGCGCGCTCATNGTGTNGCCAAGTTNGGCCATGATGTAATTGGCATTGAGCACGGCATCATCGGCCACTTGNCGCAGCCCGTCCGCGCCATGGCTCATCATATAAGCCAGCGCNCGCACGAACATGCCCATTTGCCCGTGAAAAGCGACCATGCGTCCAAACGGCATNTCNGGTGCTTGGGCACTATGCTCAACAAGTTCCAAACCGGACGCGCCTGCAACCACACGCGGCAAGGGCGCAAAACCGGCCAGCCGCTCAGACAACACTGTCGGGCCCGCACCGGGGCCGCCGCCGCCATGCGGTGTGGAAAATGTTTTGTGCAGATTAATGTGCATGGCATCAACGCCCAGATCACCGGGGCGCACNCGCCCGACAATNGCGTTAAAATTAGCCCCGTCGCAGTAGAAATAGCCGCCCACCTCATGCACCGCATCNGCAATGGCGATAATATCNCGCTCAAANAGTCCGCATGTGTTNGGNTTGGTCAGCATNATGGCNGCAACGTCATCGCCGAGCTTGTCGCGAAACGCGGCCAGATCNACNCGCCCGTCATCGCTGGCGGGAATTTCATCAACGCTGAAACCCAAAAGTGCCGCCGTCGCCGGATTTGTGCCATGGGCCGATTCCGGCACCAGCACCCGCGTGCGCCGGTCTATCTCGCCGCGCGCTTCAATTGCAGCGCGCACGGCCATCATNCCGCACAGTTCACCATGCGCNCCAGCCTTGGGCGACAGCGCNACCTCCGGCATGCCGGTCAGGGTTTTCAGCCAATGCGCCAGCTCATCCATCAGCGCCAACGCGCCCTGCACGGTGGANACCGGCTGCAAGGGGTGAATATCNGCAAAGCCCGGCAGCCGCGCCATTTTCTCATTGAGGCGCGGATTGTGTTTCATCGTGCACGAGCCCAGCGGATAAAGCCCCATNTCNATCGCATGGTTTTTCTGGCTCAGCCGCACATAATGGCGCATGGCTTGTGGTTCAGACAGGCCGGGCAGGTCAACCGCGTCGCGGGTGATACCGCCAAGCCGGTCATGCAGCCCGCGCAAGGGTGCCAGATCGACGCCGCTTCTGTCGCGCGCGCCTATTTCAAAAATCAGGTCTTCGCGCAATTCAAGGCCGCGATTGCCGGTGAATGTGGCCTTCTCGCTCATGACAACACCTCCTCAAGTGCCGCAGCATAGGCGGCTATATCTTCGGCGGCGCATGTTTCGGTCGCCGCCACCAGTAAATAATTTTCAAAACCCCCATCGGGTATCAGCCGCGATACCGGCACCCCGCCCAGCACGCCGCGCGCGGCCAAAGCTNCGNCCACCGTGTCGGCGGGTTGGGGTAATTCGAGGGNAAATTCGTTGAAAAATGTGTCATTGACCGGTCGCACCCCGTCAATGGCACTGAGCCTGCCCGCAAGGTCAACCGCATGCTCGTGATTGAGCCGCGCCAGATGCTGCAAACCGTCACCGCCCAGCAGTGAAACATGCGCGGTGAACGCCAGCGAACACAGGCCCGAATTCGTGCAGATATTCGACGTCGCCTTGTCGCGGCGAATATGTTGTTCGCGCGTCGACAGGGTCAGCACAAAGCCGCGCTTGCCATCCGCGTCCACGGTTTCGCCGCACAGACGCCCGGGCATTTGGCGCAAAAACTTCTCGCGCGCGGCAAACAGGCCGACATAGGGCCCGCCGAAATTCAGGCCATTGCCCAGCGACTGGCCTTCACCGACGACAATATCGGCTCCCATCGTGCCCGGCGTTTTCAAAACTCCCAGCGACACCGCTTCGGTGACGACGACGATCAGCAGGCTCCCGCGCGCATGCACCGCCTCGGCCAGTTCGGTATAATCGTTCACCGTGCCGAAAAAGTCGGGGTTTTGCACAACGACGCATGAGGTGTTTTCGTCGATCGAGGACAAAAGCTCTTCCGCGCCCTGAACGGTCGGCGGAATATGAGTTAAACCAAAGCCCCCCATATCCGACAAATTGGCAATGACATCGACATATTGCGGATGCACACGCCCCGAAACCACCGCGTGATTGCGCCGCGTCACCCGATGGGCCATCAGCACCGCTTCACCGGCGGCGGTCGAGCCGTCATACATGGACGCATTGGCAACCTCCATGCCGGTCAGCTCGGCAACTTGGCTTTGAAACTCGAACAAATATTGCAATGTGCCTTGCGTGATTTCCGGCTGATAGGGCGTGTAGCTCGTCAAAAATTCCGAGCGCTGAATAATATGGTCAACCGTCGCTGGCACATGGTGGCGGTATGCGCCCGCGCCACAGAAAAACGGCACAGATCCAGCCGTCATGTTTTGTCCGGCCAGTGCCTGCATGTCGCGCTCGACCTGCATTTCGCTTTTGTGCATTGGCAGATCAACCGGCCCGTCCAGGCGCGCCGCGGCGGGCACATCGCTGAACAGGGCATCAATATTGTCGACCCCAATGCGACCCAGCATGGTCGCACGATCGGCATCGTTCAAAGGTAAATAGCGCATCAGTCAAGCTCCTCGATATAGGCTTTGTAAGCGGCTTCATCCATCAATCCGTCAAGTTCACCAGCGTCACTCAGGCGCAGCCGGAAAAACCAGCCGCCGACCAACGGGTCTTGATTGACCAGCGCAGGATTATCCTCAAGCTCCGGATTGGCCTCGACCACCTCGCCCGACACGGGCGCATAAACCTCGCTGGCCGCCTTGACGCTTTCCACCACACCGGCTTCATCACCTTGCGATACGGTTTTGCCAGCCTCCGGCATTTCGACAAAAACCACATCGCCCAATTGTTCCTGCGCGTAGGCGGTGATGCCGACCGTGGCGGTGTCTCCGTCAAGGCTCACCCATTCATGGTCTTTGGTAAATTTCACTGCGCTCATTTTTTCTTCCTTATCATCTTTTCCATATCCTCAAATGCGTTCCCGCTATTTTTTGGCACGCACATATTTATGCGGCACAAATGGCATTGCACTCACCCGCGCTGGCAGCGCCCGACCGCGAACCATCAAATGCACTGGCGTATCAGGTGCAGCAAAATCAGCGGCCACATATCCCATCGCCACGGGCCGCCCCAATGTCGGGCTGAACCCGCCGCTCGTGACCGTGCCAATGGAGGTTCCGTCCGGCGCGCAAATCTCGGTGCCCTCGCGTGCTGGCGCGCGTCCGTCGGGCAGCAAACCGACACGGGCCCGCGGCGCGCCTGATGCGAGATGCGTTGAAACAATATCGGCACCCGGATAGTCAGCCGATTCGCGGCGCCGCTTTGGAATCGTCCACAACAAATCGGCCTCGGCGGGCGAGGTCGTCAGGTCGATATCATGTCCGTAAAGGCACAAGCCCGCTTCAAGCCGCAGGCTATCGCGCGCGCCCAAACCAATAAGCGCGACCTCTTCATCGCCCAGCAAGGCGGCGGCAAAATCGGCGGCAATTTCCGGCGGCAATGAAATTTCAAAACCGTCCTCGCCAGTATAGCCGCAGCGCGACACCAAAACCGCATGCCCGCGCCACGCGGCCCAAATCGCCTGCATGAATGCAAGTTCGTCAACCGCTTCAATATGGCGCGCCAGAACAAGCGCGGCCTGGGGGCCCTGCAAAGCCAGCAGCGCGCGGTCTTGCACCTCCAACAGCGCATGCCCGTCCAGTGCCTCGGCGATATAGGCAAAATCATGCGTTTTACACGCCGCATTGACCACCAGCCAGACAGTCTCGCCAAAGCGCGTGACCATCAGATCATCGCGGATGCCGCCATCGGCTTGCGTGAGCAGCGTGTAGCGTATGCGCCCCTCGCCCAAGGTCGAGATGCCACCCGGCACCAGTTTTTCCATGAGCGATGCAGCATCGCCATCATCCTTAATCGGGCTGAGCCGCGCTTGGCCCATATGCGACACATCAAATAATCCGGCATGGGCGCGTGTGTGATTATGCTCAAACAAAACGCCATGCCCATATTGCACCGGCATCTCATAGCCCGCAAAACCCACCATGCGCGCGCCCGCATCCACATGCATATCAAACAGGGGTGTGNGCGCCAGAGGCGGCTGGTCAGTAGAAAAAAGCGTTGCGTCAGCNCTCATTTTGCGACTCCAGAGCAGACACTATTTCACCGAAATTCTATTTCACCGAAATAGTGTCGCGCCCTCCTCTGTCGCTTGGACCTGAGAGAATTCACTGCCAGAGAGGCAGCTTAACCCCGTCGGTGAGAGAACTTGCGTTCCCTGCTTTCCAGAGTGTTAACCGGCTACGGTCCATTTTGCCTGAGAGTTTCCGAGGGCGGTTGCTCCTTCGGCCCTGCCTTAAAAAGACAGCGTCTCCCGTAGCGCNNGTAATANNTGCATTNTACCGCAGAGTCTGCCGCTGTCAAATCGGCGGCAAAACTTTGCTGTTAATTAGTCGATATTGAGGTTTTCCCGCCACGCAGNNCGATTGGCGTTTAACTCATCATCCGTCAAAACAAAGCCGANGAAAAANNCGGCCTGCCCCGTTGAACCGATATTGCTGGCATCAAATTGNAAGACCGGCATGTCGACNTCGAACCGGCCTTGCTTGACGCTAAATTCTTCTTGNGNGCGCGCCAGCACATTGTCNTCNTTGTCCACCAGCGCCGCGAAAATGGTGACNTCTATGTTCTTNGCACTCGACACCATNTCGCCATAAACCGTGATTTCCGCNTCGATGNTTTCGTCGGCTTTTTCGCACAACACCGTCGCGCCATAAAGCAGCGCCGCCGNGCCATCANCGGTCGGCAGATTTTCCGCGGTCGCCAAAACGCCGCCATACGGACACCGCTCCGGCGGGACATAATTACCGCCACAAGCTGCAAGCAGGGGCATAAGNAACAGGATNGGGATCCATTTTGGCTTGATTGACATGATTAAATCTGAAACTTTTCGCGCAGGGTTGTNGAAACAACTGTTTATAAACTAATTTGAGACAGACATTATCCAAACACGCGGTCAACCTCAAGCCTGATTGCAGCGCCATGGCCCGTTTGAAAGAGATTAGCNAGTGCCCGAAACAGCGAAANCGCCGAAAACTCTCATTCTGGCAAATCCACGCGGGTTCTGCGCTGGGGTTGATCGCGCGATCCAGATTGTNGAGCGCGCGCTCGACCTGCATGGCGCGCCGGTATATGTGCGCCACGAGATTGTCCATAACCGTCAGGTCGTTTCGGCATTGGAAGAAAAAGGCGCGGTATTTGTCGACGAAGTTGACGAGGTGCCCGACGNCGTGCCGGTTATATTTTCCGCCCATGGCGTGCCGAAATCAGTGNCCGCCGACGCCGAAGNGCGCGGGCTGAACTGGCTCGATGCCACCTGCCCNCTGGTTTCCAAAGTGCATATCGAAGCCGCCCGCCATTTTGAACTCGGACGCCATATTTTGCTCATCGGCCATGCCGGTCATCCGGAAGTTATCGGCACGATGGGACAGGTGCCCGTTGGTGCGATAANCCTTATTGAAACAGTTGCCGATGCCGAAACTTTCACCCCGCCGCCNCAAAANCCTCTGGCCTATGTGACNCAGACNACCCTGTCAGTAGACGATACGGCGGAGATTATCGCTGTCTTGCGCNCCCGTTTTGCCGATATTGCNGCGCCGCACAAAGAAGACATTTGCTATGCGACGACAAACCGGCAGGCCGCCGTCAAGNAAATCGCNCCNCANGTNGGGTGCATGCTCGTCATTGGNGCCACCAATTCGTCAAACTCGCAGCGTTTGGTTGACGTTGCGCGCCGCGCCGGGGCGCGCCATGCCGAGCTGATTGAGGGNCCCGAACAAATTACATGGTCGCATNTAAAAAGNGCCGACACGATTGGCCTGACNGCNGGCGCATCGGCTCCGGAAGAAATGGTCACCGCCGTCATCGCGGCATTGCAAAGCGAATTTGCNCTCGACATTGTNCAGGCNGGTGGCGGGCCGGAAAATGTNCATTTNAAGCTGCCGCGCCAGCTCAGGANCGATTAATGGCAGTCTATACGGAGATAGATGGNGANACGCTGGCGCAGTTTGCGGCGCAATATCCGCTGGCGCAAATCGACGNGCTGAAGGGCATNACGGCAGGCGTGCAAAACTCGAATTTTCTNCTCGCCACGGNGGATGCAAAATATATTCTCACGGTTTATGAAAGCTCGNCCAATGGCGTTGCCGCCGATGATTTGCCGTTTTTTCTGGGCCTGATGCTGCATCTGTCGGCGCAAGGGCTTTCGTGTCCGGTGCCGCTGGCGCGCAAAGATGGCGGGCTCATCAGCACCGTCAAAGANAAGCCGGCCGCGCTCGTTAGCTTTCTGGAAGGCCGCAGTGTTAAAACCCCGCGCCCCGAACATTGCCGCGCGCTGGGNGCGGCGATGGCGCAAATGCACCTGGCCGGAGACGGGTTCNANTTGCNNCGNCCAAACAATCACGGGCTNNCCAACTGGCAGACGCTGTTTGAACGCTGCCGGTCGCGCGCCGATGAGGTGAGCCCCGACCTGACCCGCGCGATGGAGCGCGAACTCATCCGCCTCAAAGAAAACTGGCCGGACAATCTGCCAGCCGGCATNATTCATGCCGATTTGTTCCCCGATAATGTGTTTTTCATGCAAGGCGCTNTGTCGGGTCTGATTGATTTTTATTTCGCCTGCAATGATTTTTATGCNTACGACCTCGCCATTGCGCTGAATGCCTGGTGTTTTGAGGCNGACGCCACCTTCAANGTCACCAAGGCCCGCGCGCTTTTGTNGGGCTATCAAAATGTGCGGCCATTGGCACCAGAAGAAATAGACGCCGTGCCAATATTGGGGGCCGGTGCCGCCATGCGGTTTTTGACGACGCGGCTGTTTGACTGGCTNAACCAGGTTGACGGCGCGCAAGTTGAGCCGAAAAACCCGAATGATTTTCTNCGCCGCTTGCGCTTTCACCGCAGCGCGACGCGACCGGCAGATTATGGACTAACNCTGTGAGGGCTTATGAAATATGAAATATGAAATTTTTACCGACGGGGCGTGTTCTGGAAACCCCGGCCCCGGCGGATGGGGNGTTTTAATCAACGGGCCGGATGGNGCGCGCGACCTGTGNGGCGGTGCGCCGTCGACCACCAACAACCAGATGGAGCTGATGGCCGCCATTGANGCGCTGGGCGCGGTGCCAGCGGGTGCCGAAATTNGGCTGATCACTGACAGCGTTTACGTNAAGGACGGCATTACCAGCTGGATCAATAATTGGAAGNGGCGCGGNTGGAAAACAGCCGCCGGCAAGCCNGTCAAAAANATCGAATTGTGGAAGGCGCTGGACGCGGCCTGCGCCCGCCACACGNTTCACTGGNAGTGGGTAAAAGGCCATGCCGGAAACNCCGGCAATGAACATGCCGACGCGCTGGCGCGNCGCGGCATGGAGCCTTTCTGCANCAATTAAGCCAGTAATTACNCCAGTTGCGAAAGCAGGTTTTCGACGCCCGATTCCACNGCCTTGCCCGGATTTTCTTCGACATTCAGCGTCTCGACCACGCCGTCGCGCANAATCATCGAATAGCGCAATGAGCGCGTGCCCATGCCAAAGCTNGAACCGTCCATTTCAAGGCCCAGCTTTTTGGTCAGTTCGGCATTGCCATCGCCCACCATCATGACCTTGCCATTGGCGCCTTTTTGCTGGCCCCACGCACCCATAACAAAAGCGTCATTGACCGCCAGACAGACAATCGTGTCCACGCCCTTGGCGCGCAGGTCTTCGGCCTTGTCGACATAGCCGGGCAAATGCTGGTTCGAGCAGGTCGGNGTGAACGCGCCGGGCAGCGCAAANAGGGCCACGGTTTTACCGCCGAAAAGATCGCCTGTTGAAATNGGTGCNGGGCCCGCATCGGTCATATACATAAGCTGGGCGTCAGGCATGGCGTCGCCGGGTTTGATGGTCATAAGAGGTCTCCTTGATTATTCCCTGTTGTTTATTTGCCCGAAACNCNGTGNTCGNCGATTNGGATTTTTTGAAANACCGCGCGATCACCGTCTCTGACAACGACCTCCACCATACGGCCAATCATTGTTTGGTCAAGCACCGACCAAGCCGGCATTTCGATGAGAAACGATGACGGGTGACGCGCGCTGATATGCGGCGCACCNAACACATCATTGGGGCCGGGTATTGCCATAATTTGCGGATTTTCGAGATTTGTGCCGACCACGACAAANTGCAACACCGCACCGTCATAGCTGAGCGTNTCAATCGCAAGNTCCGCCGNAGGTGCGCCCGCTTTTGCGCCCATCATNGCGCGAATAGTGTCCANTTCTTCGGGGGTTTTGNGGNGGCCGGGCACAACCGGCAGCTCAAACGAAAATTNAACCGGCAGGCAGACTTCGCGGCATACGCCAAGTTCCAAATTGAGGCTGACTTGNCCCCCNTCGCCAGCATTTTCCAGCNCGAAGGGNACGACAAATCCGGTCAGCCCCTCATAGCCGAAAAACCCGCCCGCGCCATCGTCGAAAAAATACGGTGCCGGAAATACCGGCGTTTGNGTTTTTATGTTCTGACTGGCGGAAAAATCAAAGNTCGGCGGAATACCACTAGCNCCGGGGTAGNGCCAATAAGTGTGCCAGCCNGGTTGCATGATGATTTCGACGCCAGCGAAATGTTGCTTGNCATCGCGCGCCAGCACGAGGCGGGCTTCGATGACATTGTGTTTTATCCACGGGCCAGTTTCNGCATGTGCGGGGAAAACCGCCNTAAACGNNANGAAAAAAGCCAGTAAAGNCGCATGCACGAAGGACNNCATNGGATACANATACNGCAAACGGCGCGNGGGTTCGAGTTTCGAAACCGTTTNCGCGGTCGATTATGCGNAAAACGTGGCTTTGTTTCACGCCGCGTAAAANGCGGGCATTGTTTCACGCCCATTGCANGCCTAACATGGNCGCATGANGCANACGCCCGTTCAAAGCCTGCAAGGGCAGTTCCTTCTCGCCATGCCGAGCATGGGCGACCCCCGGTTTTTGCGTNGCGTCGTCTATATGGTGGCNCATGACAGCGANGGCGCGATGGGCTTTATCNTCAATAAACGCGCGGAAGGTCTGTCGCTGGGCGACATTTTGAAAGACATGCCCGAAACTGTCGCCAAAACCGGACTGGTCAATCTGCCGGTTTATGTTGGCGGGCCGGTGCAAAATGATCGCGGATTTGTGNTGCANACAAGCGATTATGAAAAAACCCANAACNNCCTGTCGCAGGAACTCCCCATTGCGCTAACCCAATCTGCCGATGTGCTGGTCGATGCCGCGCANGGGCGCGGGCCCGAAAAAATGCGACTTTTTCTNGGCTATGCTGGCTGGGGGCCGGGCCAGATTGAGGGCGAATTGCAAGACAATGCGTGGCTGGTTTGCGANGCAAATATCGCCGANATTTTCACCTCGCAAAGCGATGATTTATACGAAAAATGCGTGGCCGCCATGGGCATTGATCTGGCCCTGCTCAGCAATGAAGGCGGCGAGGCCTAGCCGTCTGCCCTTGCTTGGTCTGGCACTTCTTCNGANGCGCGGCGCTGGTNGGGCACGAAAATGGCGCCCAANAACACGCACGCGCATGTCACGGCCAGCAAAACTTCGGAAATATCNTTGCTGATAAGGCCGGCAANGTCCGGTTNCCAGACGGCAGCCAAGCCGCTAATGCCNGCGGCAANCAGACAAAAATCTCCAATAATGACCACCCGCGTCCAGTAANTTCGGTTGGTGGTTTTACGCAACAGCATATTGACCTGACTGATGNCGGTCATCACCAGCATGAAAATCAGCGCCCCGCGCGCATAATCCAGACGATAGGGCAGAACGGCATCTTCAAATCCAAGGCTGGTGACAAGCCCGCGCATCCATAGGCTNGAAATCANCACCAGCATGCCACCGCCCATAACCAGCGCGTAATAAGCNCGGCTNGAACGGCGGAAAACGGCCACACTCAGCCCGCCTGCGCCCAAGGCCAGCAACACCGCCAGAATGACGGCCTGCATGGTGCGGCGACGGTCTTCAAAGGCTTGGCGCGCATTGGGGTTCCACAGATAAAGCCCGGCGGCGTCCACCTTGTTGACCAAAACAAAGGTCTGCACGGATTTGGCGCGAATGAAAAAACCTATTCGGTCGGGATATCCGGGCCGCGCGGTAAACTCGCTGTCATCGGACACAAACAATCGCAAGCCTTCTTGCTCACGAAACAGGCCGAGCGCAAACCCCATTAGCGGCGGTCGCAGGCGTTCAAGGTCNAGATAGATGGGCTCGTCGNTGGCGTTTTGAATGGCAAAAGCCAGATGCCCCTCCGGTGTCGATTGCACATAAGGCGCAAGCCGCATGACGCGCAAATCATCGCCAACGCGCACAGCATCCAGCGCCGAGGCGGGGGCCAACCCCGCCCAGAGCAAGAACACCAAAACTATTCTAATGGGCAAGGTCATCGCGGCACAGGGCGAACAATCTGTGGTCGGCCCAAACGCCTCCGATTTTGAGATAGCGCGGTGCATAGCCTTCTTCTTTGAATTTATTATTTTTCAATACCCTGACAGACGGCTCATTATCAACCATACAAGCCGCTTCAAGCCGGTGCAGGCCCAAAGTGGTAAACGCGAAATCGCACAATAGCCCGACCGCTTCCGACATCAGCCCCTGATTGGAAAAGTTTTCGCCAATCCAGTAGCCAACCGTGCCCATTTGCGCCGCACCACGGCGAATATAACTGAGGTTAACAGCCCCCATCAGCTGGTTCATTTCCGAATTCCAGATAAGAAACGCATAGCCGCGGTCTTGGCGCGCCTCCTGATTATAGGCGCGTAGCCGCATTCGGAAGCTGCGGCGCGACAGTTCATCCGGCATCCATAAAGGCTCGCGCATTTGCAGATATTTCTGATTGTCGCGGCGCAATTTCATCCAATGCGGATAATCGCGCATCAGCGGCGGGCGCAAATTAACCCGATTGCCCGCAAGCACCTTGCGCCCGATACGCAACGGGCGCTTCAGAAAATTTATGCGGCTGCGCGCCATTTATCCCATCCGTCCGTTTTGTCGGATAAAAGTTTGAACCGCGTCCAGCGCGTTTTCAACCGGCGAAATGCGTTCGGGCCGCGTCATCATTTCGCGCACATGCGCGGGAATATCGGGGCCGGTGCCGAAAGCAGCTTCCACGGCAACGGGAAACTTGGCCGGATGCGCGGTCGCCAGCGTGACCATGGGCACACCATCGGGCAAAACCGCGCGTCGCGCCGCAGCCAGCCCCACCGCCGTGTGCGGGTCGATTTGCATGTCAAAACGTTTCAGAACATCGCGCATGGTTTCTTGCGTCTGGTCTTCGTCAACCCGCGCGGCATCAAATAATGCCGACATCAGCGCGACTTCGTCTCCGGCCATTTCAAACCGGCCATCGCGCGCCAGCGCATCCATAAAGCCGCTAACGCGGGGTGCATCGCGGCGCGTCAACTCGAACAACAGCCGTTCAAAATTGCTCGACACTTGGATGTCCATGCTGGGGCTTGAGGTGGCGATCACATTTTCGGTTTCGTAAATTCCGGTCTGCATAACGCGCGCGAGAATATCGTTCACATTGGTGGCAATCATCAGCCGCGCGATGGGCAGCCCCATTTGCGCGGCGACATATCCGGCAAAAATATCGCCAAAATTGCCGGTCGGTACTGAAAATCCGACGGGTGTGTCGGGGCCGCCAAGCTGTGCGGCGGCGGTAAAATAATAGCTCGTCTGCGCCATCACCCGCGCCCAGTTGATCGAATTGACGCCGGCCAAGCTGACCTCTTGGCGAAATGCGCTATCGTTGAACATCGCCTTTACCAGCGCCTGACAATCGTCAAACGTGCCATTGACGGCCAGCGTATGCACATTGGCGTCGGTCGGCGTTGTCATTTGCATGCGCTGAATGTCTGACACGCGCCCTTCAGGGTAGAGAATGAACACATCAACGGCGTCGCGGCCACGAAACGCCTCGATTGCCGCCCCGCCCGTATCGCCAGATGTAGCCCCTACAATCGTGGCGCGCGCGCGCCGCCGTTTAAGCGCATCATCCATCAGCCGCGCCAGCAACTGCATCGCCACATCCTTGAACGCCAGCGTGGGCCCATGAAACAATTCAAGCAAATAATGGCCGTCATCAAGCGGCACCAGCGGGGCAACCTCAGGGCGCGAAAACCCCGCATAGGCCTCATCGACAATTTCGGCAAATCTTTCGGGCTCTACATCGGCACCCAGAAACGGCATCAGAACGGTTTTGGCAACGTGTTGAAAACTGGCACCGCGAAAGCTCTCCAGCGTTTGTCGCGACAGCTGCGGCCAGTGGTCGGGCACATAAAGGCCGCCGTCACCGGCCAGACCTGCAAGCAGGGTCGGTTCGAATGACAGTGCCGTTGCGCGGCCTCTCGTGCTGATATACTCCACCGGATACCCTAATCGTTGCGCATGCGCCTGCCCCGCATGTGCCACAGACCGGAAATAAATACAAGCACCGCCGCCAGCGAAAACCATGTAAACGCATATTCAAGGTGCCGGTTTGAAAGGGAAATTCGCGTCTGCCCGCCGCGCGGCCACGGGGCGTTTGCATTGGTACTTGTTTGGGAGGCTTCAACGATGACCGGCGGCAAAGCCAACCCGAAATGGCGTCCGATTTGGGGCGCATCGCGCACATAAACGAGCCCGCGTTCCAGATCATTTTCGGCGGCGAAAATATTGCGCGCATCGGGCCAGCGAATGACGACCGGCAGGTTTTGCATGCGGTTTTGTTCCGTTTCTGGGCGCGGGTCTTGGTCTGCGCCAATTTGGTCTTTCAGGCGCGCCGGAATAAAGCCTTCATCCAGCAAAATATGTGCACCATCAGCAAACCTCACCGGCGTCAGCACATGATAGCCAACCCGGTCGGCGGGCGCGATGTCGGCCGGCGCGTTTTCAATTTGGGTGAACCAGAACACAGACGCCCCGCTACGGGTCGCGCTAATCACGGCCGGGTGGTAGTCATGCGTCTCGCGGGCCAATTTAGCAATGTCATCGCCTGAGGTCAGTACCAGCGGTTGCGCCGACACACGCTGGGCGATGCGCGCCAGCAAGTCCTCTTTCCACGCCAGCCTTTCAACCTGCCAAAAGCCCAATGACATGAGCCCCGCAAGCATCACGAGCGTGGCGAGAAGCGGGAGGGTGCGCCGCATGCCCAAAATTCTTGCTTTAATGCGCGCCCGCGCCCGGTGCCGCACCCAGAATATAGATGACGACAAAAAGGAACAGCCAGACAACGTCTACAAAGTGCCAATACCACGCGGCCGCTTCAAACCCGAAATGGTTCTGCGTGGTGAAGTGACCAGCCAATGCGCGCAACAGGCAGACCAGCAAAAACACCGTGCCGACAACCACATGAAAGCCGTGAAATCCGGTCGCCATGAAAAAGGTTGCGCCGTAAATGTGGCCGGAAAATCCGAAGGCTGCGTGCTGGTATTCATAAACCTGAAAAATCGTAAACAACCCGCCCAGAGCGACGGTGAGCACAAGGCCCCATTTCAGCCCTTCGCGGTCGCCATGTTGTAGCGCGTGGTGCGCCCAGGTCACGGTCGTGCCCGATGTCAGCAATACCAGCGTGTTGATGAGCGGTAAGTGCCACGGATCAAAAGTCTCAATGCCTTCGGGCGGCCAGTGCCCGCCTGTCAATTCGGTGCGTGCAGCTTGGATCGCCTCGCCCGGATACAGGCTGGCGTCAAAATAAGCCCAGAACCAAGCGACAAAAAACATCACCTCGGAGGCAATGAACAAAATCATGCCATAGCGATGGTGCAACTGAACCACCGGCGTGTGATCACCGCCATGGGCTTCATTGATAACGTCGCGCCACCACGCCAGCATGGTATATAAAACACCCGCCAGCCCGATAATCATGACCCATGGCGTTTCGAAATGGAAATACTGCACCGCGCCGATAGCCAGCACCAGAGCACTTAACGAACCCACGACAGGCCACGGGCTCGGATTGACCAAATGATAATCATGATGCTTTGCGTGCGAATCGGCCATGCGTTTCTACCCCCTCGGTGAAGCTGGTTTGGCACGCGCCGTTTCCGACGCTTTAAAGAATGTATAAGACAAAGTAATGGTTTTGACATCATCCATTTCAGGGTCTGTCAAAATTTCCGGGTCGACAAAAAAGCTGACCGGCATATCCACGCGCTGGCCCGGCTCCAGCACCTGCTCGGTAAAACAGAAACAGTCGATTTTCGAAAAGTAAATTCCGGCCTTTGACGGCGACACATTATAGGTCGCGGTGCCGGTAATGCTGGCATCTGTCGGATTATGCGCTTCGTAAAAAGCAAGGCCCTGCTCGCCGATGGCGATTTGCACCGGCTGGGCGGGTGCCTCGAACGACCATGGCATATCGCGGTTCAGGCTGGCATCAAAACGGATAGTAATTTCGCGCGCCGCAGCGGTTGCGGGCGCAGCGCTTGCAATTTGCGTGGTGCCGCCATAGCCGGTTACGCGGCAAAAAAGGTCGTAAAGCGGCACGGCGGCATAAGCCGCACCGACCATGAGAACGGCCAGACCCGCCGCGCCAATGGCGGTGCGCCGGTTTCTGCCGCTCATAATATCAGTTTGTGCGTTATGCTCGGTCATCTTACANCGCCCGATTTGCNACGTTTTCGCCCAGCCGGACAAGCGTGACNAAAAAGAACATGCCNACAAGCCCAAGCAGNGCNAGCGCCATGATGAGNGCGCGNCGACGGCGTTTTTTCAGCAATTNGGGCGTCCACCNATTTGCATCTGTCTGGTTNTTTTGTTCNCCCGCCATGNANANCCTNCTAAAGACCCGAAGCCATCAGCCGGTCGGCTGGCAGNAGNGCGAAAATGATAAAGAGATAAAAAATCGAATACGCAAACACCATGCCAGCAATGCGATTGCGCAGCGCGTCCTTGCTCACGGCAAGGAGAAGACTTAGGCCCACAAAAATCGCGCTCGCGACCCCCGCGCCCACGCCGTAAAGCATGCCGGAAAAGCCCAGCAGATAAGGCAACATGACCGTGACGGCGAGCGCCAGCGTGTAAAACAGAATTTGGCGCACCGTCGCGCCGACACCCGCAACAACCGGCAGCATGGGAATATTGGCAGCGCGATAATCGTCGTTTTTAACCAGCGCCAAAGCCCAGAAATGCGGCGGCGTCCACATGAAAATAATCAGGAACAACACCAGCGGCTCAAGCGAAATGGAACCAGTTGCCGCGACCCAGCCAATGACCGGCGGAAACGCACCGGCGGCCCCGCCAATGACGATATTCTGCGCCGTGCGCCGCTTCAAAAACATGGTGTAAATCACCGCGTAGAAGAAAATTGTAAACGCCAGCAATGCCGCGCTTGCATAATTGATTAGCACCGCCATGCTCAACACCGACAGGCCCGACATCCACAGGCCGAACATCAGCACATCTTCTTGGTCGATGCGCCCTGCAGGTATGGGCCGCGTTTTGGTGCGCGCCATGACCGCGTCAATATCGGCGTCATACCACATATTCAACGCCGCCGACCCGCCAGCACCAAGGGCGATCAAAATCACCGCGGAAACCGCCAATACCGGATGCACGCTCACCGGCGCCATTATCAGGCCAACAAGGGCTGTGAAAACCACGAGCGACATGACGCGCGGCTTCATCAGAGAAATAAAATCAGCCGCGGATCCGGCGTCTATCAGAGAGGCCTGATCCGCGTTGATTTCAAGTTCCGCTTTTCGGGTTTGAGACATAAAGTCTCCTTCCACACCTATTTGATTTTCGGCAATTCGCTGAACTGGTGGAAGGGCGGCGGTGAACTCAACGTCCACTCAAGCGTTGTTGCGCCCTCGCCCCACGGATTGTTTTCTACCTGCTGGCGGCGCGCAAATGCGTGCAATACGCCAAACAGGAANACCAGAACACCAACAGCGGCAATGTAACTGCCGATTGAAGACCAGTAATTCCAGCCCGCNTAGGCATCGGGATAGTCAACATAGCGGCGCGGCATGCCGGCCATGCCCAAGAAATGCTGCGGGAAGAAGATGAGGTTCACGCCGATAAAGGTGATCCAGAAATGCAGCTTGCCGATAAACTCGGAATAGGCATAGCCGAACATTTTGCCNAACCAGTAATACCANCCTGAGAAAATGGCGAACACGGCACCCAGCGACAGCACATAATGGAAATGCGCTACGACAAAATAGGTGTCGTGATAGGCGCGGTCGACACCAGCATTCGCCAGCATCACGCCCGTCACACCACCCAGCGTAAACAGGAAGATGAAGCCAAGCGCCCAAAGCATCGGGGTTTTGAANTCGATCGACCCGCCCCACATGGTGGCAATCCACGAGAAAATCTTGACCCCCGTGGGCACCGCNATCACCATTGTNGCNGCCACGAAATAGGCTTGCGTNTCGACGCTCATGCCGACCGTNTACATATGGTGGGCCCAGACAACAAAGCCGACGCCGCCNATNGCGACCATNGCATAGGCCATGCCCAGATAGCCGAATACCGGNTTTTTGGAGAATGTCGAGACGACATGGCTGACAATNCCGAAGCCCGGCAGGATGAGAATATAGACTTCCGGATGCCCGAANAACCAGAACAGGTGCTGNAACATAATCGGGTCNCCGCCGCCTGCGGGATCGAAAAATGTTGTGCCGAAATTACGGTCGGTCAACAGCATGGTGATCGCACCAGCCAGAACCGGCAGCGANAATAGCAGCAAGAAAACCGTNACCAGAATCGACCATACAAACAGCGGCATTTTGTGCATTGTCATGCCCGGNGCGCGCATGTTGAAAATGGTNGTGATGAAATTAATCGCGCCCAGAATGGACGAAATACCCGCCACATGCAGNGCCAAAATAGCATANTCCATGGCTGGCCCGGGCTGGCCTGAGGTCGACAGAGGNGGATAAATAGTCCAGCCGCCGCCCACACCGTTTTGGCCCGGCGGTCCTTCGGCAAAAATTGACATNACCAGCAAAATAAATGCNGCTGGCAACAGCCAGAAGGAGATATTGTTCATCCTCGGAAACGCCATATCCGGCGCNCCGATCATCAGNGGCACAAACCAGTTGCCAAAGCCGCCAATCATGGCTGGCATCACCATGAAGAAGATCATNATAAGGCCGTGGCCTGTCACCAGCACATTATAAAGGTGAAAGTCACCGTTCAAAATGCCGTCGCCGGGAGCCTGCANTTCCATCCGCATAATAACGGACATGGCACCGCCGATAACGCCGGCGAAAATGGCGAATATCAGATACATGGTTCCGATATCTTTATGGTTCGTCGAATAGACATAACGCTTCCACCCNGTNGGGTGTTCTTCATGTCCGTGTGCCTGTGCCTGATCGGTTGCCATCAGCGTGCTCCTGTCTCAGTTTACTTGTTCAGANTGCCGGCATCGGCCAGCATATCTTTGCTTGTTTCCAGTTGGGCGTATTCGGCTTGNGCNTCGCTTACCCAGCTTGCAAANGCGTCNGGCTCCACCACTTCAACGCGGATCGGCATGAANGCGTGGCGNATGCCGCAAAGCTCGGAACACTGACCGTAATATGTGCCNGTCTTTTCGGCGCGGAACCATGTTTCGTTCAAGCGTCCNGGCACNGCGTCCATTTTCACGCCAAAAGCGGGCATGGCCCAGCTGTGCAAAACATCGGCGCCGGTGACTACCACGCGCACGGTTGTGTTTACCGGCACCACCATAGCGGTGTCGGTCGCCAGCAGGCGGGGCTGGTCGCCGCGCTCGTCATCATTAAGCATCAGCGAATCGAAGGCAAAGCCGCCATGGTCGGGATATTCATAACCCCAATACCACTGATAGCCAGTGGCCTTGATGGTCATATCGGCTTCCGGCAAAACGCGCTGATAATATAACAGGCGGAACGACGGAATGGCGATGATCACCAGAATGAGAATCGGCACGACCGTCCAGACAACTTCGACCAGCGTGTTGTGCGTGGTTTTGGACGGCTCAGGGTTTGCTTTGGCGTTGAACCGCAGCATCACAAAAACCATCAGCCCCAGCACCACCAAGGTAATGGCGGTCATAAGAATCAGAAGAAAATCGTTAAAAGTCGTGATTTGCGTCATGTTATTGGTCGCCGCATCCTGAAAACCCAATTGCCAGGGCTTGGGCTGCGAAGCCAGTGCGGTGCCGGAAAAAAGTCCGAGACTGATAAAGCTCAGACCGACAAGTCTGAGGCTCGTATGGGCGACGCATTGCCGAAAAGCGTTCATTCGTTTTCTCCCGCGAGTTGGTGCCATGGGCACGCTTTGGCGTTTATCGGAGAACTATATACCTAAAAAACCTGCCTGATAACACCATCAGCGTGAGGTCTGCGACCTTATGCCCATAAGCGCGTTTTACCCGCTTATTGCCGCTGCGCGCCCTTGCCGTTGCCCTTGCCTTGGGACGGTTTAATCTACATATTGAATGAAGCACGCAAAACCTCAGGAGCGCACGGACATGGCCGACATTGATCCGAAGACTTCAGATCCGAAGAATCTAGATCCGAAGAATTTATTTTTCACGCAAACCGACCTTGATCTGCAGCAGGCGATAAAATTTACCGAAAATGCGCTGCACGGTGCCGATGATGGTGAATTATATTTGGAATATACGCTGTCGGAAGCGTTTTCCTTTGACGATAACCGGCTGAAAGCCGCGAGTTTCGACACCGCACAAGGTTTCGGGCTTCGCGCGGTCAATGATGAAGCGGTGGGCTATGCCCATGCGACCGATCTGTCACCCGCCGCGCTGAAGCGCGCCGCCGACAGCTTGGCGCCGGTTTTGTCCGGTCATCAGGGCACATGGGCGCAAAGCCCAAGCGTGGCGGGAAGCCCGCTTTATGTCGCCGAAAACCCGCTCGACAGTGCCGGTTTCACCGACAAGGTGGCCCTGCTCAACGAAATAAACGCCTATACCCGCGCGCGCGATAATCGTGTGCGGCAGGTGTCGGTGGCGTTGAGCGGCGAATGGCAGGCGGTCGGCATTATCCGGCCCGACAGCGCGCCGGTTTTCGATATTCGCCCGCTGGTTCGCCTCGATGTTTCCGTGGTTGTCGGCGAAGGCGACCGGCAGGAAACCGGCCATAGCGGGCGCGGGGGTCGGGCTGGTTACGCGCAGTGGCTGGCACCGGAAAATTGGCAGGAACAGGCCGATAACGCCTTGCGCCAAGCGCTCATCAATCTGGAATCCATTCCCGCACCGGCGGGCGAAATGGATGTTGTGCTTGGCCCCGGCTGGCCCGGCATTTTGCTGCACGAAGCGGTCGGCCACGGCCTTGAAGGTGATTTTAACCGCAAGGGTACCTCGGCGTTTTCCGAACGCATTGGCGAACAAGTGGCCTCCAAAGGCGTGACGGTTATTGACGACGGCACGCTGAGCGACCGGCGCGGCTCGTTGACGGTTGATGAT
>NZFC01000023.1 GCA_002689195.1 Rhodobiaceae bacterium
GAGGCCGGCGCGCCGCGCCCCCCCCTCTAACGCCCCACCCCCCCCCCCGCCCTGCCGAAACTCCCGCCGCCACCGGCCAGTGCCGGCCCCTGACCGGAGATGAAAACCAGCCCGTCGCGCTCAAGATACGGCACATAAGCCCCCAGCGGCGGCTTCGGGTCGGGTAGAACCAACCCAAGATCTTCCAGTTTGTTTTCTATTGTCATCATCAACCGCCTTTAAGATTTAATTTAGCGCCACGCGCGCCTGATTCCAGTGCTTTTTCGTCACTCTTTATGTGCACATGCTCTAAAGGCTACGTCCCTTTTTTATGGCGCCGCGGCCGAATTTGTCGCGCAGATTATCCATGGCCTGTTCAGCCGCCTTGCGTCGGCTTTTGTCGGGGTCGGCGAGATCGGGCGGGTCGGCATGGGTGCCGTCCACCAGCCCTGACACGCCAATGCCGATCAGTCTGAATTTGGTGCCCGGTTTCTCGGCCAAAAGCTGGCTCAGCAGGGTTTTACCAACGGAAAAAATCGTATCGGCAAGCTGGGTCGAGTCGGGGATCGCGCGATTGCGCGTGAGCGTTGTAAAGCTTGAGGTTTTGAGTTTCAAAACAATGGTCGTGCCAGCCATATTTTTGCGTTTGCACCGCTCGGCGGTGCGCTCGCTCAAGGCCCAAAGATGCTTTTCCAGCGCCCCCAATGTGGCGAGGTCTTCGTTAAATGTGGTTTCGCTCGAAATGCTTTTGGCGACAGATTGCGGCACGATTTTGCGGCTGTCTTGCCCGCGCGACAGGCGCGCCAAGCGCAGCCCGATACTGTCATAGCGCGCCACGAGATCGCGCTCGTCCATGTTTTGCAGCTGTCCGATGGTGCGGATGCCGTCGCGACTGAGTTTTTTCTGCATCGCTTTGCCGATGCCGTAAATCGCATTTACCGGCAAATCAGCCAAAAAGGTCAGCGTTTCTGCCGCGCCGATTATGGAAAACCCGCGCGGTTTATCGAGGTCGGAAGCAAGCTTGGCGAGAAACTTATTATGGCTGAGGCCGACCGACACGGTGATGCCGATATCCTCTTCAATGCGGTTGACCAATTGTACGAGCGATTGCGCGGGCGGGCCGCCATGCAGACGGTCGGTGCCGCGTAGATCCAAAAACGCTTCGTCGATGGAAAGCGGCTCGACAAGCGGCGTGTACTCGCGCATCAAATCGCGGATCTGATAGCCGACCTTTTGATATTTTTCCATGTCGGGGCGAACAATCACGGCCTCCGGACACAGCTTTTTGGCCTGAAACATGGGCATGGCNGAATGCACNCCNTTAATGCGCGCAATATAGCAACAGGTGGAAACAACCCCGCGCCGCCCGCCGCCGATAATGAGNGGCTTGTCNTGCAAATCTGGATTATCGCGCTTTTCGATGGCGGCATAAAATGCGTCGCAATCGATATGCGCGACGCCCAGTTGNAAAAGTTCGTCATGGGAAATGAGACGGGGTGATTTGCATGTGGCGCAGCGTCGGCGCGCGTCCANAACNTNNGTGCGCGTGCCGCAGTCGCGGCATAATATNNNNGCCGCGCCGCCNTCGGCGTGTTCAGTATCCGGCTTGGGTGAGCTCCCGGCTGATCCAGTCATAAGCCTCGTTCCAGACATCAATCCGCNTTGTCGCGCCTTTCGCNGGCCCGATGAGCTTTGCCAGCCGCGGGTCGGCGACGAAATGAATGCGACGCACCTCCNGCGCATGCTNGGCAACGCTGTCGACATTATGGGGAATATCGTCCAGAAAGAAAACAGGCGCTGAAATGCGCGCGNTCAACCAAGCCACCGCCGGCCCCTTGGCGCCTGAGCCGACAACCACCGGATAATTCATGCCATGTGCGTTNAGATTATCGATGCGNTCTTGCTTGTTTTTCGCTGGCAGGTTGGTCAGCACAATGATTTGCGCGCGNNNGGCCANTGTCTCCANTGATTGCGCGGCACCGGAGGTCGGNTGAATATNGCGCGTCTCGGCGTCAAAAAATTCGTCAATCAGGTCTGGANACTCAACCGGCTCGTTGGTTTCAAGCGATTTGATATTGCCNCTAATGGCGAAATTGCCCAGATCGATCCACAGACCNTGTTTTTCCAAAAAATGCTCTAACTGCGCCATGAAGCGCAGCAACACCTCATCTGCATCGCTGATGATAAGCGGNCGNGACGGGTCAAGGTCTAGCNTTTCAAGCTGGGTCAGAATTTCAGGCGCGGGAGGTGTCATGCGNTAACTCGCTTTACAAAATTAGGTCCAATGGGGCAGGTCGCCNCCGGGCAAATTCTGCCGCGCGCGGGCGGGGTGTTCGGGGTCTATGTCATGGGCGGCACAAAAATCGGTCAGCACNGCCTCGTCCGACAGCAGAAAATCCATCACNCCAGCCAGCATTTCGNCGTCTCCGGCACGCGCGATAACGTCATTTGGNGCCACGCCGGANNGCGCCGCAAACCTGTCCATAAGCTCANTGTCNGCTGCCAGAAANGTCAAAGCCTTNAGCGCAACNATCTCTGCTTGTTCGGTATCCATAGGCTAGAACCTAGCGTTTTCACGCGCNTAGGCAATAAAAAAGGCGCTGCCAAGCAACGCCTTCGTTCAAGCTATGGAGCAAAGCTTATTTGATTTTNTTTTCTTTAAATTCNACATGCTTGCGNACNACCGGATCGTATTTNTTAACGACCATTTTCTCGGTCATGGTGCGCGCGTTTTTCTTCGCAACATAATAAAAGCCNGTGCCAGCCGTGCTTTCCAGTTTNATTTTAANNGTTGTCGGTTTCGCCATTATGCTTNTCCCAAAAACGTGCTTGTTCCAAAANCGCCTGTGGTNTTGCCACANNGCCAGCNGAAAATAGGAGTTTTCGGCAATATGTCAACCCATATCGGCCTAAAGCTGGGAAATGACCGGCTTGCCNCGTTCAAATTTGACGAAGGGCGCNGGCGCTGCNAACCGNTTTTCAAACGGCANTNGCATGCGCTCNTNCACAATATCCANAACCTGGCGTGTGATGGCTGGCAGGTCCAGNTTGCGGGCTTGGGCGATGGTCAACCAGTGCAGGTCCAGCAATTCGCCCGACGCNCCGCGCGTGTCTTCGGGGTCGGTGTGAATATGCGTGTCATACATCATGAAAAAGCGNGTGTCGAANCGGCGCGTGCGATAGGTCGGTGTCACGGCGCGGGCGATGAANTCCATATGCGCCAGCGGCGGCACAACGCCATGCCCGAAATAAGCGTTCCATTCGCTATTNCGGCTGGTCNGGCTTGTGTCCGAGGCCTCGCCCANAATAAGCCCGGTCTCTTCAAATGTTTCACGAATGGCGGCCAGNGCCANTCCGCGCAAGCTGTTATCNGANACGCGCGNGNGGGTTTCCTTNCGCAGGCGCGCCANCACATCCGGGCGCAAATCTGTGTNGCAAGTCAGCCGCGTATCGGCNGGNTCGCGCCGACCACCGGGGAAAACAAACTTATTGGGCATGAATTTNTGGCTGGCGGCGCGCTTGCCCANTAGAATTTTCGGGGTTTTGAGCTGGCGCACGATAATCAGCGTTGCNGCATCGCGCGGGCGAACGGCNNGCGCCCCCGGCTCGGCATATTCGCCCGGCTGTCCCNGCGTGTGTGATTTTGGTCNGACTTGCTTNCGCATTACTGGCTNTCCGTTTCCTCAACAAATGTTGTATCCGTGTCGGCAAAGCNGTGCATCCGCAACGCCCATTGCAGCCCGACCACCNCGCCCTTGACCATGGGAAGTGATATCAGNGTNACAATGACCGACAANACAGAAAATAGCANCGCATGAACAATAAGCGGNGGCTGGTAAGCCCGCTCAACGATGAGCGCNATNGGCACGATAATGTGNCCGACAATGAAAATTGTGAAATANGGCGGNGCGTCATCGGCCTGATGGCCGGCAAGCTCCAAACNGCAAACCCCGCATTTATCAGCCACNTTCAAATAGCGGGCAAATAATTTGCCGCTNCCGCAGGCGGGGCATTTGCCAAGGCTTCCACGCCANATGGCCTGTCNTTTGCTGCGCTTTGCAGCGCGGTGTNCGGGTGCTANCTGGGTCATTTTTATTTTCTCCGGCCCGTTTTTCGGCTGGTTTTTNGACGCTTGCTTGTATGCGGGCGTTTGGATGTGGCGGGGCCACGGCGAATTTTGCGCCCTTTTGCATTCGGGAAACTGGCATAGTCCTCCAGAGAAAACAATAGCCCGCCCTGCAAGGGTGTGGCCTCCATGAGGCGTATCTCGACCAATTGCCCGATGCGGAAAACCGTGCCGGTGGTGCCTCCGATGAGGCTCAGCTTGTCATCATCAACGAAAAACCGCTCGGCCCCCAGCCGCGATATCGGCACCAGCCCGTCAGCGCCCGTATCATCCAGCTTGATGAACAGGCCAGCGCGCGAAACGCCCGATATCTGGCCCTTAAAACATTCGCCGATTTGGTCGGACATAAAGGCCGAGAGATAGCGGTCGGTCGCCGTGCGCTCGGCAATCATGGCGCGGCGTTCGGTGGCCGATACAGCCTCGGCTATGGCGGGCAGTTTTTCAATTTCCGCATCGGTCAGCCCGTCATCGCCCAGTTTCAGGGCGCGAATAAGCGCGCGATGCACAATCAGGTCGGCATAGCGCCTTATGGGTGAGGTGAAATGTGCGTATCTGCCGAGGTTTAGCCCGAAATGCCCGATATTTTCCGGCGTATAGACGGCTTGCGACTGCGTGCGGAGCACGGCTTCGGAAATCGTCGGGTAATGCTCGCCCTCGCGCGCTTTAACCATGATGCGGTTGAACAGGGCCGGCACAACGGGCTGGCCGAGATCGAGCCGCGTACCCAGCGGACGTATAAAATCAGCAAGCGCGGTCAGGCGTTCGGGGGCCGGCGCGTCATGCACGCGGAACAGCAGCGGCACTTGGGCCTTTTCAAGCGTTTGTGCCGCGCAGACATTTGCGGCAATCATCATTTCTTCAATCAGGCGGTGCGCCTCAAGGCGGGGCGGAATATAAATCCGCGTAATGGCGCCCTGCTCATTCATGTCAATGCGCCGCTCCGGTTTGTCGATAATGAGCGGCGCGCGCGCATCACGCGCCTGCGCCATCAGCAAATAGGCCTGCCATAACGCGCCCAAAATACCGTCCAGTCCCGTGCTACCGGCGCCAGGTTGGGCGTCGAAAATGCCCTGGGCTTCTTGATAACTCAGCTTGGCGGCTGAGCGCATTAGCCCGCGCACAAATTTATGCGTGCGCTTTTTGCCCTGTGCATCAATCTGCATACGAACGGCCATGCACGGGCGGTCTTCCTGCTCGCGCAGCGAACACAAATCATTNGACAGACGCTCCGGCAGCATGGGCACAACGCGGTCGGGCATGTAAACCGAATTGCCGCGCTTTCTGGCTTCTTTGTCCATCGCGCTGTCGGGTGTCACATAGGCCGCTACATCGGCAATCGCNACCCAGACAATATAGCCGCCCGCATTGTCGGGATCGGTGTCGGGCTCGGCATAAACCGCATCATCATGGTCGCGCGCATCAGCCGGATCAATCGTCACAAACGCAATATCGCGGAGATCAGTGCGCGCCGATATGTCGATGGCATCTGTGTCGATGGCATCTGTGTCGATNGTAAGGGGCTTTGTTTCGTTGGCTTCCACGATTGCCGCTTCTGGAAAATCAATCGGCAAATTTTGCTCGGCAATGGCGATCAGCGAAAACGCATGCGGGCTGGCCGCCGAGCCAAAGGCTTCGACAATTTTGACCGTGGCGTTAGCGTTGCGCGCGGCAGAGGTTTTCTCGGCCTTAACCAGCGTGTCTTCTTCAAGGCCATCAGCGCCTTCGC
The DNA here is from genome assembly GCA_002689195.1 of Rhodobiaceae bacterium. Taxonomy (GTDB): domain Bacteria; phylum Pseudomonadota; class Alphaproteobacteria; order RS24; family RS24; genus UBA7378. The sequence continues at coordinate 5,832 of NZFC01000023.1, forward strand.
GGGCGCGGTATTCATAGCGTTCCTGCCGGTTGACCGGAACCACCCACGCGCCGTCGGGCCGGTGGCGGATCACACCGATAATGTGGGGCTGCGCACCGCCCAATTTGCGAATGATGCGCGCTTCATATTGGTTTTTGTGAATGCGCGCAAGGCGGGCAAGCGCGGTGTCGCCGGGTGACACAAGNTGCGCCGAGCGGTTNACGCGGCCCCGCCCGCCGGGTTCAACGATGGTGATGAGCGGCGCGTCNGGCGCGTCCATAANGTCGCCTTCGCGTNTCGCGCGNGCCACGAGNTGGTTTTCTGCGTCGCGGCCCGTAANNCGAATGACNCAAACATTTGGCAGGTCNCCCTGCANCCGCATGCCGGATTTGCGCGCGCCCTCCAGCAAACCTTCGGCGGCCATTTCGCGCAATANTCTTTTCAGCGCGATGCGGTCGCTGCCGTTCANCCGGAACGCACGGGCAATTTCGCGCTTGCCNACTTTGCCGGTTTGTTCGGCAANAAATTTTAAAATGTCGTCACGCGAGGGCAGGTCTGCCACTTTGTCTCCGTCGGCTGTTGCTTAGCCGGCTTTCCGGNGTTTTTTGGCNGGACCTTTNGCGATGCGTGCGGCGATAAGCTCCAGTCCCCGTTCCAGTGTAAGCGAGTCGGGGGCTTCATCCTTGGGAATTGTGGCGTTGACCTTGTCGTATTTGACATAAGGCCCGAACCGGCCATCCATTACGCGCACCGGCTTGCCATCATCGGGATGCTCGCCAAGCTCTTTCAGCACCGCGCCGCCTTGCGCCCGCCGCGGCCCCTTGGCTTTACGCTCGGCCAACACCGTCACCGCGCGATTGAGGCCGATATCGAACACTTCTTCGGGTGCCTCAAGCGAGGCTGATTGTTTGCCAGCTTTGACATAAGGGCCGTAGCGCCCAATATCGGCGGTAATTTCGTCGCCGGTTTCAGGATGCGTCCCGATAAGGCGCGGCAGCGATAAAAGCTTCAGCGCATATTCCAGTGTCATCTCTGCTGGAGTCTTGCCCTTGGGAATGCCAGCGCGTTTCGGCTTTTCGCCTTTTTCGGCAGGTTCGCCCAGTTGGATATAAGGGCCGAAGCGCCCGTCCTTAACATGCACATCCAGTCCGGTTTCGGGGTCTTGTCCCAAAATGCGCTCAATGTCGCCTTGCTCGGCCTGCTCGCCCGCAAAAGGCCGCGTGAAACGACATTCGGGATAGCGCGTACAGCCTACAAAAGCGCCATATTTGCCGGTTTTGAGGCTAAGCTGCCCTTCCTCGCATTTCGGGCACTGGCGCGGGTCGCCCTGACCTGTATCGCGGAAAATATGCGCGCCCAGCACCTCGTTCATAGTGTCCAGAATTTGCGTGTTGCGGATTTCCATCGTCTGCTCGACCGTTTGATGAAATTCCCGCCAGAACTGCGCCAGCACATCTTTATAACTCAGGCTTCCATTGGAAACCTGATCGAGGTCGGCTTCCAGACCGGCGGTGAAATCATATTCGACATAGCGTTCAAAGAAATTTTCCAAAAACGCCACAACCAGACGCCCCTTATCTTGGGGAATGAAGCGGTTGCGATCCATGACTACATAATCGCGTTCGCGCAGCACGGATAACACGCTGGCGTAAGTTGACGGTCGGCCAATGCCCAACTCTTCCATGCGCTTGACCAGCGTGGCCTCGCTATAGCGCGGCGGCGGCTCGGTGAAGTGCTGCTCGGGCGCAATTTTCTCGACACTCAGCGCGTCGCCAGCATTGACGGCGGGCAGGGTGGGGCCGTTTTTTTCGTCCGGCGTGTCGTCCTTGCCTTCTTCGTAAAGCTTCAAAAAGCCCGGAAAGGTAATCACCGTGCCAGACCCGCGCAAACCCGTTTGCTTGTCGGCACTTGAAATGGTGATGGTCGTGCGCTGCACGCGCGCGCTTTCCATTTGCGAGGCCATGGTGCGCTTCCAGATAAGATCGTAAAGCTTCAACTCATCGGCACCGACAAGGCGGGCGACATCTGCCGGTAGGCGCTGCACGCTGGTCGGGCGAATGGCTTCGTGCGCTTCTTGCGCGTTGGCCGCTTTTTTGGTGTAGCGGCGCGGCGCATCAGGCAGGTAGTCGCCGCCGAAATCAGCCGTAATCGTGTCGCGAATTTCGCTCACCGCTTCGGGTGCAATGTCGATGCCATCTGTCCGCATATAGGTGATCAGGCCGGTCACTTCGCCGTCAATCTCCACCCCTTCATAGAGGCGCTGGGCGACCTGCATGGTGCGGCTGGCCGAATAGCCCAGCTTGCGCGAGGCTTCCTGTTGCAGGGTTGAGGTTGTGAAAGGCGGCGACGGGTTGCGCTGGCCGGGTTTGCTCTCGACATTTTCCACGCTGAAACTGGCGGCGCTTATAGCGGCTTCGGCGGCTTGCGCTTGGGCTTCATTTGCCAGCGAGAATTTGTCCAGCTTCTCGCCCTCTAAAACGGTGAGGCGGGTTGGCAGTTTTTTGTTTTCCGGCGTCAGAAAATCAGTATCGACCGTCCAATATTCGCGCGCGGTAAATTTCTCAATTTCAATTTCGCGCTCGCAAATCAACCGCAGCGCGACCGACTGCACGCGCCCTGCCGAGCGCGAGCCGGGAAGCTTGCGCCACAAAACCGGCGACAGGTTAAAGCCGACAAGATAATCCAGCGCGCGGCGCGCGAGATAGGCGTCCACGAGGCGCGCATCAATCTCGCGCGGGTTTTCCATGGCTTCCAGCACGGCATTGCGCGTGATTGCGTTAAACACAACGCGGCACACATCGACGCCGTTTAGAACATTTTTCTTCCGCAAAACTTCAAGCACATGCCAGCTAATGGCCTCGCCCTCGCGGTCGGGGTCAGTTGCCAGAACCAGCCGGTCGGCTGATTTAACGGCCTTGGCAATCTCGTTCAGCCGCTTGCTGGCGGCGGCCTGTTCTTCCCAGGACATAGCAAAATCATTATCCGGATCGACAGACCCGTTTTTTTCCGGCAGATCGCGCACATGCCCGTAAGAGGCAAGAACGGTAAAATTGTCTCCCAGATATTTGTTGATCGTTTTCGCCTTGGCGGGCGACTCAACAATGACGACTTCCATGTGATATCCCGTAATCAGACTTTGAATGAGCGCATGATATGGTCAATTCTGTTGCCCGTGTCAAATGTGCTTTTTTCAACACGCGCGGCAAACGCCGTTCTAATCACAGATATCCAGACACACTTGACCGCCGGAATCATAGGTCAATCGACCGGCAAGTTCGAGTTCCAGCAAAACCAGATGCACGCTCTGAAGGGGGGCCTCGGCCTGTTCGACCAAATCGTCAATGCGCATCGGCACCGGCCCTAAAAGCTCGGTAATTTTGCGTCGTATGGCATCGCTAACAGGTGCGGGCGCTGTTTTTTGGTGGCGTGGCGTTTTCTGGTCGGGTGTTTTCAAGGCCATATTTTCGATGAGCGGGCGCACGGCCTCCATAATGTCGTCGACCGTCTCAATCAGTGCTGCGCCGGTTCGGATGAGATGATTGCTGCCATGGCAACGCGGGTCGAGCGGTGAGCCGGGCACCGCCATCACCTCGCGGCCATATTCGCCCGCCAGACGCGCCGTGATGAGCGAGCCCGACCGCCGCGCGGCCTCAACCACAATGACGCCCAGCGACAGGCCGGAAATAATGCGGTTGCGGCGCGGAAACTGGCTGGCTTGGGGGGCTGTGCCCGGCGGGTTTTCGCACAAAATCAAACCCTGTTCGACAATTTGCTTCTGCAATTCGGCATTTTCGCGCGGGTAGGAATGGTCAATGCCATTGGCAATCACGGCAATGGTGCCGGTTTCCAGCGCGCCCTTATGGGCGGCACGGTCAATGCCGCGCGCAAGGCCCGAAACCACTAAGAGGTCGCGCGCGCCGATATCTTTTGCCAGCTTGCCCGCAATGCGCTGGCCCGCTGCCGAGGCGTTGCGCGCGCCGACCATGGCGAGTGCGGGTTTTGTAAGCAGATGCGCGTGGCCGTAACACGACATGACGGGCGGGGCATCGGGGGTTTGTGCCAGAAGCTTTGGATAGGTCGCGGTGCCTAGAATTAAAAACGTGCCGCCGAGTTTCTGCGTGGCATCATATTCGCGCTTGGCTGCTTGAGCCGAAAGCGCTTTGAAAGCCTTTGACCGCCCGCCCCGCGCCGCCAGTTCCGGCAGCGCGCTCAGCGCTGCATGGGGTTCGCCGTATAAATTCATCAGGCGGCGGAATGTAACCGGCCCCAGCTTTTCGGTTCGCGACAGCCGGATATAAGCAAGAATATCGGCTTCGGACAGTTGACCCGGTATTGTATGGTCTGTCATTGCGTGGCCTGATATCGCGCAGGCCTTCCGGCGCAGGAATTTGGCATTATTATTTTTCTTTTTTTAGAGTTTGAAAAAGTTTACGCAGACNGCCCGATGCGCGGTTCTTGTCCCTTCCGCAGACGGGAAATATTGTCACGATGCGCCCAGTAAATTACGCCAACTTGCACGCCAACCACCACGGCACCGTAAATTTCGCCGAGGACGGCCATGTATAGCGGCACGCTAAGTGTTGCAACCAGCGCCGCCAGCGACGAGCGGCGGAATATCAGCGCCACCAGCAACCACACGGAAAGCATGGANAGGCCGGGCAGGGGCGACAAAACAATGCCAGTGCCGATAAAAATCGCAACGCCCTTGCCGCCTTTAAAGCCCAGCCAGACAGGAAAAATATGCCCCAGAAGGGCAGCCAAGCCAGCCCAATAGGCGGCTGGAAAACCGACAAGATCAAGCGCTATAAAAATCGCGACACTGCCCTTGGCGGCGTCTGTCAGTAATGTCAGTGCGGCAAGCAATTTATTGCCCGAGCGCAAAACATTAGTCGCGCCGATATTGCCGGAGCCGGTTTCGCGAATATCGCCCAAACCGCCCATGCGGCTAAATAGAAGGCCGAAAGGAATGGAGCCCAGAAGATAGGCAAGAACCAAAACGCCAATTATTGTACTNGTGTCTGTCATTTTGTCGTGTCCATTTTGCTGTCAAAAACACTGTGCCCGTTAACAAAGCAGGCTTCAACCTTTCCTTGCAGCTTGCGCCCCTCAATGGCGGCGTTTTTGGACTTCGACTTGAGCGCGTCGGCATCGACAATCCACGGCGCTTCCAAATCAACCAGCGCAAAATCCGCAGGGGAGCCAGCGCGCAAATTGCCGCCGTCAATGTCCAGAAGTGTTGCCGGATGATGGGTCACAGCGCGAATGAGCGTTGCCAGATCCAGCCCATGCGCGTGATGCAGGCTCAGCAATACCGATAACAGTGTTTCCACGCCCACCGTGCCATAAGCGGCTTGCGCGAATGGCTGGCGCTTTTCTTCGGCGTCTTGCGGGTTGTGGCCGGAAACCACAATGTCGATGGTGCCGTCGGCCAGCCCGTCAACCAGCGCGAGGCGGTCGTCTTCGCTCCGCAGCGGCGGGTTCAGCTTGGCAAAAGTGCGGTAATTTTCGACATCATTTTCGTTGAGCATCAAATGGGCCGCAGATACCGCACAACTCACCGCAAGGCCGCGTGCCTTGGCCTGACGCACGGCTTCCACGCTTTCGCCGGAAGAGACTTGCGAAATGTGGTAGCGCGCGCCGGTCAGTTCCACGAGCCGGATGTCACGGTCGATAATGGCGGTTTCCGCCGCCACCGGAATTCCGGTGAGGCCGAGGCGGGTTGCCAGTTCACCCTCATGCATCACACCGGCGCTTTGCAAATCCTGATCCAGCGCGTGCTGGACAATCAGCGCGTCAAAATTCGACGCATAAGACAGCGCGCGGCGCATGGTCAGCGCGTTCATCACCGCGCGATCCCCGTCGGTAAAGGCCACCGCACCGGCTTCGCGCAGCAGGCCGAACTCGGTCATGACGCGGCCTTCGCAGTTTTTGGTGATGGCCGCCATCGGGTGCACGCGCACTGACGCCGTGCCGCGCGCGCGCCGGCTGATGAAATCGACAAGCGCCGCATCGTCAATCGCCGGTGTGGTGTTGGGCATGACCACCATATGCGTCACCCCGCCAGCGGCGGCTGCGTGCGAGGCGGTGGCAAGCGTTTCGCGGTGTTCTTCGCCCGGCTCACCAGTGAACACCTGCATGTCAATCAGGCCGGGCAATATGGCAAGCCCGCTGCAATCTAATGTTTCGGCGCTGTCGGGAATTTCAATATCCGCGCCGATGGCGGCAATCTTGCCGTCGCGCACCAGCAAGCTGCCGCTTGCATCAAGCTCTTGAGCCGGATCGATCAGGCGGGCATTGGTAAAGGCGCGTTCGGGTTCAGTTGTTAGCTCGCCTTGGGCCATTAGCTCGTGCCCCCGCTTTGCATATTATTGGGCAGATTGGCCGCCAGCGCCTCCAGCGCCGCCATACGCACCGCCACGCCCATTTCGACCTGCTCGCGGATGAGGCTTATCTCGGTATCATCAGCCAGTTCGCTGTCAATTTCCGCGCCGCGGTTCATCGGGCCCGGATGCATCACCAGCGCATTGGGTTTGGCATAGCCCAGCTTTTCGCGGTTCAGCCCATAAAGGTGATAATATTCTCTGACGGAAGGAACGAGCGCGCCCTGCATGCGTTCGTTCTGTGTCCGCAGCATCATTACAATGTCGCAGCCCTCAAGCCCCTCGCGCATGGTGTGGAATATGCTGGCGCCCAGCCGTTCAGCATCCGCCGGTATTAACGTGCGCGGGCCCACCAGATTAACCTGCGCGCCCATGGCGTTTAACAAAAGCAGGTTTGAACGCGCCACGCGCGAATGGGTGATGTCGCCGCAAATGGCAATTTTAAGACCGCTCAGCTTGCCCAGACGCCGCCTTATGGTCAGCGCGTCCAAGAGGGCTTGGGTCGGGTGTTCGTGCGCGCCGTCGCCCGCGTTCAGAACCGCGCAGGAGACTTTTTGCGCCAGCAGCGCCACGGCTCCGCTATCGGCGTGGCGTATGACCAACAGGTCGGGGTTCATGGCGTTCAGCGTGACAGCCGTATCGAGCAGCGTCTCGCCCTTGTTCAGGGCCGATGACGACACGCTCATATTCATAACATCCGCGCCGAGGCGTTTGCCGGCCAGCTCGAACGAGCTTTGCGTGCGTGTCGAACTTTCAAAAAACAGGTTAATTTGGGTGCGGCCACGCAAGATATTGGTTTTCTTGTCAATTTGACGGTTCAAATCAACATAAGTGTCGGCCAGATCGAGCAGATTGGTAATGTCGGTAGCAGATAGCCCTTCAATGCCGAGCAAGTCTCGGAACGGGAAGGTGAAATTTAATGCCGCCGATGTCATTAAAACCTGATTGTATAGGCGCAGAACCGAGTCGTGGCAAGTGAATTTGCCAGCGCTTATGCTTTGTCTCAGCCGTTCAGCCTGTCGAGGACGCCTTGTAGAATAAATGCCGCGGCCATTTTGTCGATGACGGCGCTGCGTTTGGCGCGGCTGGTATCGGCATCAATGAGCGTGCGTTCGACGGCGGCGGTGGACAAACGCTCATCCCACATCAGAACTGGCAGGTCGGGGAAACTGTCGCGCGCTGCCAGATTACGCACAAAGGCATGGGTCGCCTGAACGCGCGGGCCCGCCGACCCGTCCATATTGAGCGGCAGGCCCAAAACCAGCCCGCCGATATTTTCCGCATCAATCACGGCCTCAAGCTGCGCGGCATCGGCACCGAATTTGGTGCGCCTTATAGTGTCAAACGGGGTGGCGATTTGATGGCGCGTATCGGCCACGGCCAGACCTATTGTTTTCGTGCCCAAATCAAGCCCCAATAGGCGCTGGCCGGTGCTTAAATAGGCCGGCAGAGCGGTTGCGTCTTCGATAATGGGCATAGCCAGTGCATAGCATAGTTAAANCGGGCTGGCATTTTTTATTGCGGATGATAAGACGGGAAAATTGGGGTGGCGTCGCTTGCGGACCGTTTGCGGCTTTGCTAGTTTCGCCGCGCCGCGACGCGCACAATATTGCAGATAAGGAACGGGTCGATTGTCAGTAGATGAAAATATGGTTCGCCGCATTGCCGGCCTTGCACGCATTCAGGTGGATGATGAGAAATTACCGGCGCTGGCGCGCGAGCTGAGCGCCATTCTTGGGTTTGTCGAACAATTGTCGGAAGTCGACACTACGGATGTCAAACCCTATACCAGCCCGGTTGAAATGCAGATCAAGGCGCGCGCCGATGCCGTGACCGATGGCGGCATTAGCGAAGATATTCTGGCAAATGCGCCGGAAAAAGATGATGGCTATTTCGCCGTTCCGAAGGTGGTTGAGTAGATGAGCCAAGACACTGATCTGACAACGCTGACGCTGACTGAAGCGCGCGACGGTTTGCGTGCCAAAGAATTTTCTTCGCGCGAGTTGACGCAAAGCTTTATCGACCGCGTGGCGGCTTCGGAAAAACTCAACGCTTATATTCTAACAACTCCCGATGGCGCGCTAGAAGCCGCCGACCAATCCGACGCGCGCCTTGGAACAGATGACGCGCGCGCGCTGGAAGGCCTGCCCATTGGCGTTAAGGATTTGTTTTGTACGCGCGGGGTTCGCACCACGGCGTGCTCGAATATTCTGGGCGACTTTACGCCGACCTATGAAAGCAAAGTGACCGAAAACTTATGGGCCGATGGCGCGCTGATGTTAGGCAAGCTGAACAATGACGAGTTCGCTATGGGCTCGTCCAACGAAACCTCGGCCTATGGCGCGTGCATCAATCCGTGGCGCGCTGATGATGGCGAACCGTTGGTGCCTGGCGGGTCTTCGGGTGGCTCTTCGGCAGCGATGGCGGCGCGGCTCGGTCTGGCGGCGACGGCGACCGATACGGGCGGGTCTATCCGCCAGCCTGCTGCACTGACCGGCACGGTGGGGTTGAAGCCGACCTATGGGCGGTGTTCGCGCTGGGGCATTGTCGCTTTTGCGTCATCGCTTGACCAAGCCGGGCCCATCACGCGCACCGTGCGCGACAGCGCCATTATGCTGACCAGCATGGCCGGACATGATGCGCGCGACACAACCAGCGTGGATATGGCAGTGCCGGATTACGAGGCGGCGCTCACGGGCGATATTCGCGGGCTGCGCGTCGGTGTGCCGAAAGAATATCGCATCGACACCATGCCATCCGAGATCGAAGCGCTGTGGCAACAGGGCATGGATTGGTTGCGCGATGCTGGTGCCGAGATTGTGGATGTCAGCCTGCCGCACACCAAATATGCGCTGCCTGCCTATTACATTATTGCGCCGGCCGAGGCGTCCTCCAATCTGGCCCGCTATGACGGGGTACGCTACGGCGCGCGCAAAGCAGGCGACGATATCGACGATATGTATGCTCAAACGCGCGGCGCGGGCTTCGGCGATGAGGTGCAACGGCGTTTGCTTATTGGCACTTATGCGCTGTCAGCAGGCTATTATGATGCGTATTATCTGAAAGCCTTGCAGGTGCGCCGCTTAATTGCACAGGATTTCGAAAACGCCTATCAGAGTTGCGATGTGCTGCTGACGCCAACAACACCATCGGCGGCGTTTGGCTTGGACAAGGGCGCGACCGAACCGCTTGAAATGTATTTGAACGATGTGTTTACCGTGACGGTGAACCTTGCGGGCCTGCCCGGAATTTCCGTGCCTGCCGGTCTTGATGCCAAGGGCTTGCCGCTTGGCCTGCAATTAATCGGCAAGGCATTTGGCGAAGAAGAGCTTTTGCGGGCGGCGCAGNTGCTTGAAACGGCTGCCGCATTTTCCGCCGCGCCCGCCGAATGGTGGACAAAATCATGACAGACAATATGACAGAAAACGCCAATTTGATTGCCGGTGTTACCGGCGACTGGGAAATCGTTATCGGCCTTGAAGTGCATGCACAGGTTAGCTCGGACGCAAAATTATTTTCCGGCGCGGCCACGACATTTGGCGCTGAGCCGAACACACAAGTGTCGCTTGTCGATGCGGCCATGCCGGGCATGTTGCCGGTTATTAACTGGAAATGCGTCGAGCAGGCGGTTCGCACAGGGCTGGGGCTGAAGGCCGAGATTAATCGCTATTCGGTGTTTGACCGGAAAAACTATTTCTATCCCGACCTGCCGCAAGGCTATCAGATTTCGCAATATCTCCAGCCGATTGTTGGGGAAGGCGAGATTGAGATTGACCTTGAGGCCGGTGTGGTGAAAACGGTCGGTATTGAACGCCTGCATTTGGAGCAGGATGCGGGCAAATCGCTGCACGACCAGCACCCTGATTTGAGCTTTGTCGATTTGAACCGTTCCGGCGTGGCGCTGATGGAAATTGTCTCGCGCCCCGATATGCGNTCGGCGGCAGAGGCGCAGGCTTACGTCAAGAAATTGCGCGCCATCTTGCGTTATCTGGGCACATGCGACGGNAATATGGAGCAGGGCAGCCTGCGCGCCGATGTGAATGTGTCCGTCCGCAAGCCCGGCGGCGAACTGGGTACGCGTTGCGAGATTAAAAATGTAAACTCCATTCGCTTCATCGGGCAGGCCATTGAATATGAAGCGCGCCGCCAAGTTGATGTCATTGAAGATGGCGGCCAGATTGACCAGGAAACCCGATTATTCGACCCCAAGCGCGGCGAAACACGCTCCATGCGCTCAAAAGAAGAAGCCCATGATTATCGCTATTTCCCCGACCCCGACCTGTTGCCGCTGACCTTCAGCGCGGAATTTGTCGAAGACATTGCGCGCTCATTGCCCGAATTGCCCGACGACAAGAAAAACCGCTTCATGCAGGAATATTCCCTGTCGGCTTATGATGCGGGCGTGCTGGTGTCGGAAGCTGAAAATGCCGATTTTTTCGAGCAGGCCGCCAAGGGCCGCGATGCCAAGGCCACGGCGAATATGGTGATCGGCAGCGTGTTTGCTGGGCTGAACAAGGCTGGCTTGACCATTTCGCAAAGCCCGGTGCTGGCCGAGCAAATCGGGCAATTGGTCGACCTTATTTCCGACCAGACGATTTCCAGCCGCATCGCCAAGGATGTGTTTGACCTGATGTTTGATGNCGGGCCCGAACAGGGCCGCGACCCGGCGGATATTGTCGAGGAAAAAGGCCTGAAACAGGTAACGGATACCGGCGCGATTGAAGCCGCTGTTGATGAGGTGATTGCTGCCAATCCTGATAAGGTCGAGCAGGCCAAAGCCAAGCCGAAAATGGCCGGCTGGTTTGTCGGTCAGGTGATGCAAGCCACTGGCGGTAAAGCAAATCCGCAAGCCGTTAATCAGCTTGTGCTTGCCAAGCTGGGCATCGAAGACCAGTAACCCATGCCGCATCTCATCATTTTGTTTGCGATGAGTTTTGTCGGGCTACTGGCCTCGTGCGTTGTCGGCTAGGCGCTACTTGCCGGAAAAATTGGCGTCGCGTTTTTCGTTAAAGGCGCGCACACCCTCCACGAAATCTTTCGAGCGGCCAGCTTCGCGCTGGGCCCAGCGTTCATTGTTGAGCTGCTCTTCATAGGTGCTGTCGACGCTTTCCCAAAGCAGATTGCGGATCATGCCGAGCGACATCGGCCCCTTGGCAAGTTCACCCGCAAGCGTGTGGGCTTCACCAAGCAGCGCGTCGTCTTCGAAAACGCGGTTAATCAGCCCCCACTCAAGCGCGTCATCGGCGCTCAAGCGTTCGCCCATCAGCGTGAGTTCCTTGGCGCGCGCCATGCCCACCAGACGGGGCAGAAGAAAGGTTGCGCCGCCATCGGGCACCAGACCAATGCGCCGAAAGGCTTGCAGGAAAAATGCAGATTTTCCGGCGAGCACCATGTCACCCATCAGGGCAAAGCTCATGCCGACCCCCGCGCACGGCCCGTTAACGGCCGAGACAATAGGGCAATGCAGGTTTCGCAGCCGCCGCAAAAGCGGATGATAGAATTTCTCAAGCCCCGCACCGGCATCCGGCAGACGGTTGCTGGCTGCGCCATTTTCTTCGCTCGGATCGCGCGCCATATTTGCGCCCGCACAAAAGCCGCGTCCGGCGCCGGTCAATATCAGGCAACGAATGCTGTTATCGGGGTCTTCAACATGGTCGAGCGCGAGGTCTAAGCTGTCCAGCATGGTCTGGTTCATGGCGTTCAGATTATCGGGGTCGTTGAAGGTAAGCGTGGCAATCTCGCCATCAATCTCTAGTTTTACAAGTTCGAAGTCCATTAGCTCTTTTCCCTTTCGGCTTTGATTTGGGCGGTTTCCACGGTGCGGAAATCGGGTTTACGTTTTTCAATAAAGGCGCGCACACCTTCGGCGAAAACTGGCTGATCGCAGAAATGGTGTTGCATGTCGCGCTCGTAATCAAGCTGGGCGTCAAGGCTTTGTAAGTGCGCCTGATCATGGGCCCGCACAGATGCCTTAATGCCGGTAATGGCACCATCGGCCAGACGCTCAGCATAAGCAGTGGCGGTTTCCATCAATTTATCGTCCGGCAGCACTTCCCAGATAAGCCCCCAGGCGGCGGCTTTTTCAGCCGATAGGTCATCGCCCAGCAAAGCCATGCCATTGGCCCGCGCGCGCCCGACCAAATTCGGCAGCATCCATGAAGAGCCCAGATCGGAAATAATGCCAAGCTGACGCGCGAATACGAGTTTGAATTTGGCGCTTTCGCCAGCAATCACAATGTCTCCGGCCAGCGCAATGCCGACACCGCCACCAGCGGCGACGCCATTTACCGCTGTCACCACGGGCTTGGAGTTATGCACCAGCGCACGCACCAGCGGGTTATAGCCGGTTTCCATGGCGTTGGCGGTCACATCGCCGCCCGACCAGCCTTCATTGCTGGGCCATTGCCCGTTTGCCAGATCAGCGCCAGCGCAAAACCCGCGACCTTCGCCGGTCACGATAATGGCGCGCACGCCATCGTCTTTGTCGGCATCGGTCAGAACTTCCGTCAAACGTTCAACGATCGGGCGGTTCAGGCTGTTCAGCACTTCGGGCCGGTTGAGGCACACCGTCAACACGCCTGTATCGGCAAGCGCGGTCGTTACAATATCGCTCATTTATATCCCCCATAAAACAGGGCTACAGGTTAGCTGGTTTAGGCAAAAATAAAAGACCGAAATCGCCCATTTGGTGTGGCGATAAACTAGCGCTTGGCAAGGGCTCCAAGTTTTGATTTAGTGACAGTAACCTGAGGAGGAAACTATGAGTGCAGCAGAACAAATGATTGACTTGCCTGAGACGCCGGAAGCAGAAATCCGTCGCCTTGTTGAGCTACAAAAGAAAGCTCATATTGCCGAAGGGCCGATGACGGCGGAGCGCCGCATTGACCTGCTCGACCGTTGCATTGCAATTCTTGTAGACAATAAAGACGCGATTGTAGATGCGTTGAACGCCGATTTTGGCAACCGGAGCCCGGAAGGGTCTTTGGCAAGTGATGTCGGCATGACACTGACAGCATTGAAATATGCCAAGAAAAACGTGCGTAAATGGATGAAAGCATCCAAGCGCCACTCAATGTTCCCTCTGGGGCTTTTGGGTGCCAGCACGCGCGTCGAATATCAGCCGTTGGGCTGCGTTGGCAATGTCGTGCCTTGGAATTTCCCGTTTAATCTGTGCTTTGGGCCGATGGGNAGCATTTTTGCCGCTGGCAATCGCACCATCATCAAGCCGTCGGAATATACCCCGCATTGCGCGCTTTTGACGAAAGAACTGTGCGAGAAATATTTTGATGTTGAAGATGTCGCCGTCGTTCTCGGTGGCCCCGAAACCGGTGCCAATTTCTCGAAAATGCCGTTCGACCATCTTCTGTTTACCGGCGCGACGGCCATTGCATCTCATGTGATGCGTGCGGCGGCTGAAAACCTTGTGCCGGTAACGCTGGAACTGGGCGGCAAATCGCCGGTCATNGTGTCCGAAACGGCGGACATGAAGAAAACCGCGGCGCGGGTGATGACAGGCAAAACGCTGAATGCCGGTCAAATTTGTCTGGCACCTGATTATGTCATGGTGCCGGAAGGCAAGCTCGACAATTTTGTGAGCGAGGCGTCTGCGTCTGTCGAGACCATGTTCCCGACATTGAAAGACAATGAAGATTACACTTCCATCGTCAATCAGCGCCATTATGAACGCCTGCAAAGCTATCTTGACGATGCGCGCGAAAAGGGCGCAACAATCGTTGAGCTGAACCCGGCTGATGAAGATTTTACACAGCAGGAACATCACAAAATTCCGCCGACCATCATCGTCGAGCCGACCGAAGACATGAAGGTCATGCAGGAAGAGATTTTCGGCCCGATTTTGCCGGTGAAATCCTACAAGGCGGTCGATGACGCGATTGGTTATGTGAACGACCACGAACGTCCGCTGGGGCTGTATTATTTCGGTGAGGACTCCGCCGAGGAAAACAAGGTTGTAAACTCCACAACGTCCGGCGGTGTCTCGGTGAACGATGTTCTCACCCATATCATGCAGGACGATGCGCCGTTTGGCGGTGTCGGCCCGTCGGGCATGGGCTCTTATCACGGGCATGAAGGCTTTGTGAATTTCAGCCATGCCAAAACGATTTTCCGGCAAACACCATTTGAGTTTGCTGCCGGCATGCTGCGCCCGCCTTATGGGGACAAGACCCGTAAGCTCATCAACGGCATGATCAAAAAATAAGGATCTTTTCGGTTCTGGGGGTCGCGTGCGTTATTTTGATGCACGCGGCCCTTTTTTTCGGCGTCACACGCGAATACAGGGGATAATACGTCATGGCTTTTGATGGCGAAAAAATTGGTAAATTCTCGTGGGAGGACCCGTTCCTGCTCACCGAGCAGTTGAGCGAAGAAGAACGCCTCATTTGCGAAAGCGCCCGCGCTTTTGCCCGTGAAAAACTTTTGCCGCGCGTGGTCGACGCCTTTGCGGAGGAAACGGTCGAGCCGGAAATTTTCCGTGAAATGGGCGCGCAAGGTCTGTTGGGCGCAACCATATCGCCCGAACTTGGCGGTGCTGGCGCATCTTATGTTTCTTACGGGCTGATTGCGCGCGAGATTGAGGCCGTCGATAGCGGCTACCGCTCGATGATGTCGGTGCAGTCATCCTTGGTTATTCACCCGATCAACACATTCGGCTCGCAGGAGCAGAAGGAAAAATATCTGCCAAAGCTGGCGAGCGGCGAATGGATCGGCTGTTTCGGTCTGACCGAACCCGATGCCGGCTCCGACCCGGCGGGCATGCGGACATTCGCCAAAAAAGTGGATGGCGGCTTCTGCCTGAACGGGTCAAAAACATGGATATCCAACGCGCCATTGGCCGATGTCTTTGTCATCTGGGCAAAGTCGGAGGAACATGACGGTAAAATCCGAGGGTTCATTCTCGAAAAAGGCATGGATGGGCTAACGGCCCCGAAAATCGAAGGAAAAATGTCGCTGCGCGCGTCGGTGACGGGCATGATCATGATGGATGATGTTCACATTCCGGAAGAAAATATGCTGNCTCATGTCGAAGGCTTAAAAGGCCCGTTTAGCTGCCTCAACAGGGCGCGCTATGGCATTAGCTGGGGCGCTATGGGCGCGGCGGAGTTTTGCCTGCACGCGGCGCATGATTATGGTCTTGAGCGCCACCAGTTTAACAAACCACTGGCAGCCAACCAGCTTTACCAGAAAAAACTGGCGGATATGCAAAGCGAGATCGCGCTCGGCTATCAGGCAAGTTTGCGGGTTGGCCGGTTAATGGATGAGGGCCGGTTTGCCCCCGAAATGGTGTCGATTGTGAAGCGCAATAATGTCGGCAAAGCGCTGGATATTGCCCGCACCGCGCGCGATATGCATGGCGGCAATGGCATCGCGCAGGAATATCACATTATGCGGCATGCCATTAATCTGGAGACGGTGAATACCTATGAAGGCACCCATGATGTGCATGCCCTGATCCTTGGTCGGGCGATTACTGGTATTGCCGCTTTTTAGCGAGGCGCTTTATGGACCGTAAAATCCGCTGGGGCATTCTGGCGACCGGCAGCATTGCCGAAACCTTCGCCCGCGACCTCAAACTGAGCCATCACGGAATATTAACCGGCGTTGCCAGCCGCACGCCTGCGCGGGCGCAAGAATTTTGCGGCACGCATGGCGGCACACCCAGCCAAGACTATGCCGCGCTTTTGGCGCGCGATGATATTGACGCGGTCTATATCGCCACGCCGCATGACGCCCATGTCGTGTGGGCGCATCGGGCGCTTGAAGCGGGCAAAGCNACTTTGTGCGAAAAACCACTGGGGCTGAACCAGGGTGAGGTTTTGAGCTTATATGGCGCGGCGGCCCGCAATGGTGTGTTGCTGGTGGAGGCGCTGATGTATGTCATGCATCCGCGCATGCACCTTGCCCGCAAGCTGCTGGATGATGGTGAGATTGGCGCGGTCACTGGTTTTTCATCGGGCTTTGGGTTTGCCTTTCCGTTCACCCCCGAACACCGGCTTTACAATCGTGACCGTGCGGGTGGCGGCATGCTCGATATCGGCATTTATCCGCTGACCGCCGCGCGGTTTCTGCTGGGCGAACCAGCATCGCTTACGGGCGAGGNGCGGCTGGCACCCACCAAAGTTGATGCCGAAGCGCGCGCGCAGCTTGATTATGGAGACTTTGCGGCGGAACTCCATTGTGCGGTGGACACCGAAATTGCGTGGCAGATTTGCGTGACCGGCACCAAGGGCAGCTTGACTATTGACCAACCCTGGCATTCGGGGCCGGATAATCAGGCGGTCATCGTCACACGGGAAGACGGCACGCAGCGCGTTTACGAGAGCGATGAAACAAGGCCGCTCTATGCCGTTGAAGCCGACCATGTGGCCGAATGCATCATGCGCGGCGATACGGCGTCGGAGCTTGTGTCGCCCGCCTTTTCGATTAACACCGCCTATTGGCTCGACCGCTGGCGCGGAGCGGGCAGCGTCAAATATGCGGCGGATGTGCTGGGCGCTAACGGCTTTGACGCGCGACCGCCGCAAGCGGGGCGTTATGGCACGTTGCCGGTTTTGCACCTGAACGGGCTGGACAAACCAGTTTCGCGGCTGGTGCTGGGCACCGACAACCAGATAGACGGGCCGACGCTGGCGGCTATGGCTGACGCATTTTTCGAGCAGGGGGGCACATGTTTTGACACCGCGCATATTTACAGCGGCGGTATGAGCGAAACGGTGCTGGGGGCTTGGATAAAGGCGCGCGGGATACGAGAAGATGTGGTTATTCTCGGCAAGGGCGCCCATCCACCCGACTGCACGCCCGACGCGATGGCGCGTCAACTGGACGAAAGCCTCGATCGGCTGCAAACCGACTATCTCGACATTTACTGCCTGCACCGCGACAACCCCGATATTCCGATTGCCGAATGGGTCGACGCGCTGCATGCCGAGATGGATAGGGGGCGTATTCGCGTTTTCGGCGGTTCCAACTGGACGGCGGCGCGGTTGGATGCGGCCAATGAGTATGCCCGGTCCAAGGGGCGGGCAGGGTTTTCGCTGGTGAGTAATAATTTCTCGCTGGCGCGCATGGAACAGCCCGTTTGGGATGGTTGCCTTGCCAGTTCAACAGATGATTTTCGAGACTGGCACACGCGAACGGGCGTGGCGCTGTTTCCGTGGTCGGCGCAAGCGCGCGGGTTTTTTCTCGATTGGGAAAGCCAGCCCCTTTCGGCGGCGCGCCATGGCGCTGACCCAACAATTGACGAGATGCACCGGGTTTGGAGGTCGCCCGAAAATCTTGAACGGCGCAAGCGCGCTATCGAGCTTGGCAAACGCAAAAACACATCTGCCCTGCACATTGCGCTGGCTTATGTGCTGCACCAGCCGTTTCCGACGGCCGCACTTATCGGGCCGCGCACGCCGATGCAACTGGCCGACAGTGTTGCGGCTTGCGATATTGCGTTGAGTGCCGATGAAGTAAGCTGGCTCGATTTACGCAGTTAAATTGCGCGCCAAAGGCTAGCGCCTGAAAAGCCCCAGAAAAAAATGCGCCCAGCGGCTGTTGAGTAAATCCAGCAGTAACTTGAAGCGCTTTTCATTCAGCGCGCCGCCGCTCATGATCCGCACCGTGCTCAGTCGCATGGACAAAACCATCTCATTTCGCATTTTCACCATGACGGGGCTGTCGGTTTTGGTTGGCCCCAATGTGCCCTCAATGGCTTTGAACACCATGGCGACAACGCGCTTTCCAAGCCAGTGATGCTGAATGTCGGCCAGCGTTGTGTTGGCGTGATACGGCTTGACGGTTTCGGCCACGCTGATGTGCAGCCCGCGCGCGGCCAGCTGGCTATCGCTCATAATCACATAAGGGGTTTCGCGCGTCTGAGGCGTGTTGCGCCGTGTGTCGCCAGCCAGTTCAATCCCAATGGTTTGGCGAATATCGGTGCATGAGGCCCCCACCAGCAGGTCAAACGCGCCGGGTTCGACCACCCAGTCATCGGCGTTAATGTCGAAAAAGGCAAAGCTGCGGCGGTCGAGAACCAGCGTGCAGGTGGTTGTCTCGCCAGCGGCCAGATGAACTTTTTTGAACGCTTTCAATTCGCGGTCGGGCCGATAGACGCTGGCCTCAACATCGCGCACATAAAGCTGGACAATCTCGGCGCCCTCGCACGCGCCGGAATTGGTGATGTCGACGCGCACTTCAAGGTCGAGCCCGTGGGCGGAGGTGTCGCCCGAAAGGCGCAAATTCGCATAATCGAAGCTCGTATAGCTCAACCCATGGCCGAACGGAAACAAAACGGAGGCCTCATGGGTCACAAAATGCCGATAGCCGACATTCAGCCCTTCGCGGTAAACGATCTGGCGCGGATGGGTGGCAAAATTTTCCTGCGCCGGACAATCAGTGAGCGCAAGCGGAAACGTTTCGGCCAGCTTGCCGCTGGGCGATGTGTCGCCAAAAATGAGATCGCACATTGCGCCCGCACCGGCTTGACCTGCCAGATAAATCTCCAGCACGGCGGCGACATTGCCGATCCACGCCATTTCGATCGGTGCGCCATTGGACAGCACAATAACGCAAGCCGGATTAGCCTTGGCAACCGCCTCGACAAGCGCGTCAAGCTGGGCGGGCTGGCGCAAATGCGCCCGGTCAAAGCCTTCGGCCTCGAACAAGGGCGGCAGGCCGACCATCACAATCACCTGATCGGCGCTTTCGGCACACGCCACCGCCTCGGCAATGAGGCCCGCATCGGCCTCCGCCGTCTCAGGGTCAAACCCTTTGGCATAGACCACCTCACCAGCGTCGCCCAGCGCGGCGCAGAGCATGTCCAATGGCTTGTCGACTTGCGTCGCGTTGACTTGCGAACTGCCGGCACCTTGAAAGCGCGGGGCTTCGGCAAAGGCGCCGATGACGGCGAGCTTGCCAGATTTTTTAAACGGCAGGGTGGCGTTCTGGTTTTTCAGCAAAACCGCCCCCTCGCAGGCCGCCCGCCGCGCCAACGCGTGATGGGCGCTAAAATCCACCGCAAGCGATGTGCCGTTATTCTCACTCGCCAGAATTAGCGCGGCCACATTGCCCGCCGCGGTGTTGAGGTCGGCTTCCTCCAATGCGCCAGCGCGAACGGCATCGGCTGCCGCGCGGTCGTTGATGCCGCCGCTGCTGGGCATTTCGAGGTCGAGCCCGGCGGCGACCCCTTGCGGGCGGTCATTCACGGCACCCCAATCCGTGACAACCAGGCCCTGAAAGCCCCAACGGTCGCGCAGGATATCTTTGGTCAGGATTTTGTTTTCGCTGCAATAGCTACCGTTCAGCCGGTTATAGGCGCACATCACCGTCCATGGTTGGGCTTGCCGCACGGCAATCTCAAAGGCGGGCAGGTAGATTTCGTGCAAAGTGCGCGCATCGACCAGCGTATCGACAACCATGCGCTGGGCTTCTTGATTATTGACGGCGAAATGCTTGATGCTGGTGCCAGTGCCGGTCGATTGCACGCCGGCGATAAAGGCGACTGCCATCGTCCCGGCGAGATACGGGTCTTCGCTGTAATATTCGAAATTGCGCCCACAAAGTGGGCTACGCTTGATATTGACCCCGGGGCCGAGCAAAACGGCAACGTCTTCCGCCTGACACTCGCGGCCGATTGCGACGCCAACCTCGGCAATCAGGTCAGTGTCCCAGCTGGACGCCAGCGTGACGGCGGTCGGAAAGCAGGTGGCGGGCACCGAAGACTGCATGCCCAGATGGTCCGCATGCGTGGATTGTTTGCGGAGCCCATGCGGGCCATCTGATACCATAACTTTTGGGAGGCCGTGGCCGGCAACACCTTGCAAATGCCAGAAGCTGCTGCCCGAAAGTAATGACGCGCGGACATCTAAATCCATTTGCGCGATCACGGTTTCGGCGTCGCTGACGAAATCAATCGGGTGTTTCACGAAAAAACCTCTTTTTTCATGGCTTAGTCTAGGGTTTTCATTACCAGATACAAGTATCGGTTAGGGCTATGCTTTCGGTTTGAGTCGCAGCAAAAAAATGTGCATAGTTATTTAGTAATCAAAAAGAATAAACGTTACGGCACAGGAGGGGAATATGTCGGCACAGGCAAAATTTGAGGCGTTTTCGAGGTTTGAAGCGCGACCACTGACGCCAGCACTAGGCGCAGAATTAATCGGTGCAGATTTGGCGCGACCCGACGCCCAACTTTTCGATGAAGTGCACGCGGCGTTACTGCAATATAAGGTTGTTTTTTTTCGCGATCAGGCGCTTGACCGTGAACAGCATATCGCGTTTGCGCGGGGCTTTGGCGAACTTGAAATTCATCCAGCGACGCCCGCTGAACAGCCCGACCCCGAAGTGCTGCGGATCGCGCATGGTGCGAAATCACGCGGGTCTGAGAATAATTGGCATTCCGATGTGACCTGGCGCGGGCGCCCATCATTGGGGTCTATTTTACGTGCCATCGAGCTGCCGAATAATGGTGGCGACACGCTGTTTGCCAATATGGTGATGGCCTATGACCGGCTGTCCGATTCCATGAAGGAAAAAATCGACGGGAAGGTGGCCGTGCATGATATCGCGCGTGTGTTTGCTGCTCGTCTCGGCAAGGCACCGGAAGAACTGCACGAAAAATACCCGCCCTCAGAGCACCCTGTTGTACGCACCCATCCGGAAACCAAAGAACGCCTGATTTATGTGAATGTTGGTTTTACCAGCCATATTAAGGATATGGATGATCTGGCAAGCGACGCGCTTTTGCAAAAGCTCTTTCATACGGCGTGGAACCCGGAAGTTCAGTGCCGCTTCCGCTGGGCGCCGGGCTCGCTGGCTTTTTGGGACAATAGGGCGTGTCAGCACTTTGCGGCGTCAGATTATTTCCCGCATGTGCGCGTTATGGAGCGCGTGACGATAGCCGGCGACAAACCATATTTCGACGCAAATGCCTGAATGCGTGTACGCTTAATCGCGCGGCGGTAAACCTTTGACCATAGTCAGCGAGGTGAGCGGCGCACCGGCGCGGCGAAATTCTGACAAAGCCTGATAGTCGGCATCATCAAACCAGCCGCGTGCAGCTTCTTCGGACGGAAAGGTAAACATGACAACGCGACCCTCGACCGGCGCGCTGCCTTCAAGGTGGGTGATCGCATCGTCATAGGTTATGAAACTGCCGCCGTGTTTTTTGAGGATAGGGAAAAACCCCTTCTCGTATTTGCGGTATGTTTCGGCGTCTTCTATTTTGAGGTTGGCAATCATATAAACTTGGGTCATTGAAACTCCAAAAGAAATATCGTTACGCTATTAGCCCATATTATCATCACAAATTCCAGAAGGGAACATCATGTCGGATTTCATATTGCACCAATACGAATTATCGCCTTTTTCTGAGAAAATGCGAAAGGTGCTGGGGGTTAAGGGGCTCACTTATCATTCGGTCGACCAACCAAATATTGCGCCCAAGCCCGCGCTCACGCCGCTTACGGGTGGCTATCGGCGCATTCCGGTTTTGCAAATCGGTGCCCATGTTTATTGCGACACAGCATTAATGGTGCGCGAACTGGAAAGGCGATTTCCCGAACCTTGCCTTACGCCGCCCGCGCTTTTGGGCGCCGCCGAGATTATCGCGGACTGGGCCGACCATCGACTGTTCTCAATGGCCGCGATGCCGACGGTTGTCGCGCTGGCCGAGATTTTGCCGCCAGAGTTTTTTGAAGATCGCGCCAAAATGAGTCCGGGTTTTTCAGCCGAGGGTGCCGGTGCGATGGTGCCACATTTTGAAAGTCAGATGTTGCTGGCAATGTCCACACTCGACGCCCAGCTTCAAAAAGCTCCGTTCCTTCTGGGCGAACAGCTCACGCTGGCAGATTTGTCGGTTTATCATGTTGTCAATTTCGCAGCCGCTGCACCGGTGTTCGCCAATAGTCTTGCCGCGCGACCGGCGCTGAATGACTGGCTGGAAAAAATACGCGCTATGGATAGTGGAAATGCCACGTCGATGAGCCAAGAGGCCGCGCTCGATATTGCGCGCGCCGCGCAGCCCGATAAAGCGTCGCCGCCCGATGCCATTGAGGACGCGCAACTGCCGGTTGGTGCTTCTCTCACCATTCAGGCCGATGATTACGGGCAGGAAGTCACACAAGGTGAAATTGTCTGGACGCGGGAAAACGAGGTAGTGGTACACCGGCACGATTCTGATATCGGCGATATTCTGGTGCATTATCCCAAGCAGGGATATCGGCTAGCTGTCGCATCTTGAGGGGCAAAGAAGCGCCGGGCATTTGAGTAATACTCTGCCCGGCGCCAGTTTTTGCTAGAAGGTTTTGGTTGCCAGAATTTTGAAGTTTCTCCCGGCTTCGGGAACCTTGTCTTTCAACTCGCTCGAATGGTACCTGA
>NZFC01000024.1:0-27577 GCA_002689195.1 Rhodobiaceae bacterium
TTTTGGGAGTGAAAATATGACTGTTGTTACGTCGGAAATTAGGGGAGGCGCCGGAGTAATCTTTTTTGCTAATGCGGATGGCGGTTTCCTGACTTCGGAAATGGTCGATATGGCCATTGAGAAATTTGATGCGTTGCGCGCGGATGAAAACGTCCGCAGCATTATTTTCACTGGCGCTTTGGACGAGATATTTATTCGACATTTCAGTGTTGAGGAGATCATCGCTATGTCCTCAGCCTTGCGTGACAATAATAAGGCCGGGGTCACGCCCGAACGATTTGCGCTTTCACCGCTCAGGGCTTTTTGGGAAAAAGTTGATAATTGCCCCAAGCCCACCATTGCCGCGATTAACGGTGTATGCGGCGGCGGCGGGTGCGAACTTGCCTTGGCGTGCGATATCCGATTGGCGGCCAAGGGCACTTACACAATAGGTCAAATGGAAATTCTCGTTGGCATTTTGCCCGGCGCCGGTGGCACGGTGCGGTTGTCGCGTCTGGTGGGGCCCGGCAAAGCAATGGAATTTATTTTGCGTGGCAAAACTTTCTATCCCGATGAGGCGCTTGAAGTTGGCTTGGTCAATCAGGTGGTCGAGGGCGATGTGCTTGAGGCGGCCCTTGCCATGGCCGGCGAGTTTGACGACAAGCCACCGCGCGCCTTGGCGGCCATCAAGCAAGCTGTTAAAGCCAGCTGGGGGAATTCGACGATGGAGGGTGTGCTGGAAGAGGGCGATTTATTCGCCGATCTGATTGCCACGGATGACCAAGCGGTAAAAATGATGGAAGACTATGTCACTGACGGGCATGTCTTCAAGAAAATTTAGGGGATTTTTGGAGGAGGGGGTTCATGGGTAACAAAACAGGATTTGTGTATCACGAGCTATATGCATGGCACGACAGCGGCAATTGGGCAGGCTTTCTGCCACCGGGATTTCCTGTCCAGCCGGGCATGCATGTGGAACATCCAGAAACCAAGCGACGCTTTAAAAATCTGCTTGATGCCTCTGGTTTTATTGACGAATTGCACTTCATAAAACCAATTTCGGCCTCGGATGAAGACATTTTAAGGTTTCATACAGAAGACTATTTTCGTTCGGTAAAACAAATGAGCGAAGAAGCCGGCGGCGATGCCGGTGAACTGACCCAAGTCGGTCTTGGCAGCTTTGAGATTGCCAAATTATCAGCAGGCGGTGTTATCGAGGCGACAAAGGCTGTTCTTTCCGGCGACATTGACAATGCCTATGTTCTGGCGCGTCCGCCCGGCCATCATGCCGATGCCGATATGGGGCGTGGTTTTTGCATCTTTGGTAATATCGTCATCGCTATTAAACATGCTCAGGCCCAACTTGGTGTTGGGCGCGTGGCCGTTGTTGATTGGGATGTTCATCATGGAAATGGTACTGAAACCGCTTTCTACGATGACCCAAATGTTCTGACTATTTCTCTCCATCAGGACAATTGGTATCCGCCGGAGCGTGGTTTGGTTTCTGATATCGGCACGGGAGATGGGGAAGGTTTTGCGGTCAATGTTCCCCTGCCGCCCGGAACGGGCATGGGCGCGTATGAAAGTGCGTTCGACCGAATTGTTATCCCCGCTCTCGAAGGGTTCAAACCAGAGATGATTTTCGTTGCCTCGGGTTTTGACGGTAGTGCCTTTGATCCGCTGGGCCGCATGATGATGCATTCAAAAGGTTATGCGGGCCTGACACAAAAGCTAATGGCGGCCGCAGACAGCCTGTGTAACGGGCGTTTGGTGATGGCGCATGAGGGCGGCTACAGCCCAAGCTATGTGCCGTTTTGCGGTTTGGCCGTATTGGAGGCTTTGGCCGGAAAAACCAGTGGCGTGGAAGACCCTTTTCTGGCCTTTGCCGAAGGCATGGCGGGGCAGGGTTTACAGCCGCATCAGCAGGAGCTTATCGCAACAGTCGAGAAACAAATTAGCCGTCTTAAGGATCTGTAATGTCATAAATGGTAATCGGTGCGTCCATTTTTATCTTAATTTCGCTGGCGCTTGCGTGGCTCGCCACCTCTGCCTGATTTATCGCGCATCGTGTATTGCCTCTGAATTGAGGTTCAGTTTACGTTGATTTGTATCAAGGAGTACGAAATGAACCGCACACCAATCATTATTGCGCTTTTGTTTTTAGCCGTCATTGTCGGAGCTTTTGAATTGCGAAGCGCAAACACCCAATCTGGTGTTGAAGACGCTATCAATTCGGTGGCACCTTTGGCTCCTGCACCTTCACTGCCGTCGCCGAAATAAACATATAACCCGGATACTGACCATCATCGCGCGTCTGTTTGCGATGCGCGCCAGATCTTAATATCAGGAAGGTGCCATGATGAATTTCGAATTGCCGCAAGCTGGTGTTTACGAATATGTGCCCCGTGAGCGCATCCGTTGGGGGCAGGCTGCCCTCGATGCGGTTCGTGAAGAAATTGGCGACACAGCAAGGTTGTTCATTCTTACAACGGCGTCGCTGGTCAATAAAACACAAATAATTGATGAAATGCAGCGCTGCTTGAGCCCTCAGTGTTGCGGCGTGTTTCATAACATTTCCGAACATACTCCGTTCAGCGATGTCGTCGACGCGGCGCAAGCTGCACGCGCAGCCAATGCCGATATCATATTGTCGGTAGGGGGTGGCAGTATTATTGACGCTGCCAAAGCGGTGATTATCTGTTTGCGCGAAAGTATCGATACAGTTGAGGCGTTATCCTCCCGCATCGGGCAAATCAGCGAAGGGCCAGACGGCCCTCGCCACATTAGCATACCGACGACATTGTCAGGTGCCGAGCATACTGAATTTGCCGGTGGCATTAACCCGGCGACTGGCACGAAAGAGCTTTTGGGCGGCACGCATATTTGCCCGCAGACGGTAATACTTGACCCGGCCATCTCCCTTTACACGCCCGAAGACCTATGGCTGTCCACCGCGATACGCTCGGTTGACCATGCTATTGAAGGCATTTGCGCGCCCGACAGCAGCCCGCTTATTCAGGCCGAGGCTCTCGGTGCGCTGGGCCTTTTTGCAAAATCATTGCGCCGCACCAAACAGGCGCCCGATGACCTGACGGCAAGGCTCGAAAGCATGCATGCGGTCTGGTTGGCAACGGCGTCGATTGGGCGGGTCATGCATGGTGCCAGTCACGGATTGGGTTATCTGCTCGGCGCGCTGGGCGGTGTACCGCATGGGGTGACATCTTGTGTGTTTTTGCCCGCCGTACTTGATTGGAATCTGAGCGTCAACGCCGACAAGCAAAAGCAAATTGCCGCTGCGCTGGGTGCCGAGAATATGAGCGCGGGTGATGCCGTGCGTTGTCTCGTGGCCGATTTGGGCCTTCCCGGAACATTGAGCGCGGTCGGTGCCGATGACGCGCTGAAACACCAAATCAGTGAATATGCCATGGGGCATCCGGTGGTGATGGCTAATCCGCGCGCCATTACATCACCGCAGGATATTTTTGAAATTATGGAACTGGCGGCATAAGCAGGCCAGTTTCTATAGGAGCCCTCTGCAAGGCTAAGTGATTTTAATGACCCGCATCCTAACCATCATTGCCTTTCTGCTTGCGCCGCCTGTTTGGTGGCAAAACATAAATATGAACTTGTTGAGCTAACATGGACCCAATATCTCAAGGAACAGTTGGCGCAGCCTTTGCACAATCAGCGGCAAATAAAAATAATATTGCAAAGACAAGTATTGTCGGTTTTCTCGCTGGATTGGCGCCCGATTTAGACGTTTTAATTCGCTCGTCGACCGACCCCGTATTATTTCTTGAGTATCACAGACAATTCACTCATTCCCTCTTCTTTATTCCCTTGGGGGCGTTAATCGTCTCTGCACTTATTTTTCCACTGGTTAGAAAATCTCTAAGTTTTAAAACTACCTATGTGGCAAGCTTTTTGGGCTATGCGACCCATGGTTTGCTAGATGCATGCACGTCCTACGGCACGCTTCTCTTTTGGCCTTTCTCCAATGAGCGCATAACTTGGAATAATATATCCATTGTCGACCCTCTTCTTACAATTCCCGTCCTTATTCTTCTTGCCGTGGCCGTAAAAACAAATCGGCGGCGATTTAGTTTTTTTGCAGTTGGTTGGATTGTCTCTTATTTGGCTTTAGGACTTGTTCAGTATGAGAGAGCTTTGTCATCTGGGNTCAAACTGGCCCAATCGAGGGGGCACAGTGCGGAGCGAATGACGCTTAAGCCCTCTTTTGGAAACCTAATACTCTGGAAGTCCATTTATCAGCATGGAGATAGGTACTATGTTGACGCCATTCGTGCTGGACGAGATCTCACTTGGTGTCCTGGCGAAAGCATCCAAATATTTGACTATCAATATCACTTATCGGGTTTAGAAAAAAATAGTCAGCAGATGAAGGACATTGAGAGATTTCGTTGGTTTTCACAGGATTATTTGGGCTTTGACGGTGATAAAAAGCTTGTCACGGATGTACGCTACTCGATGATTCCAGATCAGGTTGCGCCTATGTGGGGGCTGGTCATTGATGAACGGTTGGGCGCAAATGAGCATGCGGTTTGGTGGGCAAGCCGCGATTTGGACGGCGAGAGTTTAACTTTATTCAAGGAAATGTTGTTTGGTGATCAGTGTACAGCACAATAATGACGGTCGCCTTGAAACCCCAATCACCTCATCAACCGCATCCATCGCAGTCGTCCGCTGGCGCTTGAAATAAAAGCAGCCCAGTTCGGTGTCAGGCCAAATCAAAATATCTCAAATGCAGAGCCAATTTTTTTGGGCTTACAAAAGGGCGGTTTGCAGACATTTTAATCATTCACTTAATGCTAGTGGCCTTTAATATTATTNGAGAGAGTTATGAAACACTTTTTAGTCGCCTTTATTATCACTTGCTTTGCCGGCCCAGCACTGGCCGATAACACAATAACTTTCAAACAACGCCAAGAAAGCACGAAAATGACAGTCACCGCCGTCGACTTGTCGCCAACTACTGGCTCAATTTCCGCCGAGGGAGCTATGGGGGAATATGGCCGCGTCTATCTCACTTACAAGCTGACNCCNGATGCTAATGGCAAAGGCGGTCTGGTGATGGGCGAGGGCCGTGGAGCGCTCAAAAACGGAGGCTTCGTAAGTGGCACCGGAGCCGGCTCGTATTATCGCGATGGTACAAAATTCGTGATGCACGTGCTTTTCAGAATTAACGACGGAACTCAAAACCTTGATAAAATCGTTTTCGATGCGGCTAACAGGACGCTGACGCACGACGTCTATATCGCTAAGTAGGGCCTTGTCTTGAAGTAAAAGGTCTGCCGCCGCTATAGGAAACGACGGTAGACCCCTTTGCCCGAACCCAATATCTGAAAAGTGCGTTGAAGATAGGCGAACATTCCGATGCAATCAACTAAACCGCAATTGGCTATCGTCGGTACAGGAATGTCGGGTCTGGCATGCGCGGATGGCCTTGGACAGCATTTCGAAATTTCCTTGTTTGATAAATCGCGTGGTTTATCTGGGCGGTTATCGACGCGGCGCGGGGAGGCTCATGCCTTTGACCACGGCGCACAATATTTTCGCGCAGAGACAGAATTGTTTGCCAATTGGTTAAAACCTTTTGAGAGCGATGGTCATTTGCAGTCATGGACGCCGCGTCATGTGAATTTCCTGTCTGACGGAAGTTATGAGGCGCGTAGTGACCCGGCATCGAAACTAGTTTTTNTANCGGGTATGAGCGCGATTGGTAAGGCACTGCTAACTAACCGACCTGACTGGAAGCTCTATCTAGAGTGCATGGTAGATTTGGTGACGGGGCATGCGGGCGAAATGTTTTTGCACTGTGACGGGCAACGTTTCGGGCCCTTTGCTCACGTCGTCTTGGCGATGCCGCCCCGCCAAGTGCAGGCGCTGGTGCCCCAAAGCCTCGACTTTGCTGACGCACTGGCGGGCGCCATGATGGTAGGCTGTCACACGCTGATGTTAGGTTATGGCGACCAAGAAGCGCCCGATATGGACTGGGACTGCGCGCATTTTGAGGACGAAATACTGGGTTTTGCTGCGGTAAATTCAAGTAAGCCGGGCCGCAGCGGTGGCTTTGCACTCGTCGTGCAGACACAACATCAATGGTCTGAGGCGCATATTGAGGATGAATTAGACACTATTAGTGTAACAATGAAGCAGCGCTTTGAAACAATAACTGGCATTAAAACGGATGCTAGCGGCTATGACCGCGTTCATCGTTGGCGCTACGCATCGACCCAAAGCGTCGCGGCCAGCCCGGTTCAGCCTTACTTGTTGGATGAAGCTAGCGGATTGTCGGCGATTGGCGATTGGTGCAGTGGTTCTAAGGTCGAGAACGCTTTTTTGAGTGGGTCGGCGTTGGCAGCGAGGCTGGTTAGCCAAATAGCGCGAGATAAACACGAGGGCCAGAACGCCAATGAAACGTCCTGATTTATCGCGCATCGTGTATTGCCTCTGAATTGAGGTTCAGTTTACGCTNATCTGTATAACGGAGTACGAAATTGGTTAGCGTTGAATTCAAGGAAAGCCTTCTTAACGTTTATTATGGCGAGCAGTTCGGGGAGGCGTTTTATGCGACGCTTTTGGCCGAAACGGATGACGACAACGAAAAACTTATTCTCACGGCTCTGCTCCAACTAGAGACTGAGGGCAAAGCCAGAGTGCGGCCGTTTATTGTCAAATACGGCTTGCCAGCTCACGACAACCCGAAATCAATTTCAGGTGGCGTCGAGACAGCGAAGAACCTTGCGAATGAGAATTGGCAGAGCAAATTCGAGGCCATGGTAGCTATTATTAAACAACAGGGGTTGCCCGAGTATGAGGGGCTCATGGAAAAAGTGAACCCTGAAGAAGACCCTGAAGCCGCTGAGTTGGCCGAGTTTGTCGGTGCACATGAACGTGTCATTCTGGAGGTATGCGAGAATGTTGTTAACGGGGTCCTTAATCCTGCAAGCCCTTTAGACGATTTTTTGCACTTTCCAATTAGTGCGGGCTCTCGTCTCTTAAACGAGGAGNATCAATGACCCGCATTCTTACCATCATCGCATTTTCGTTTGTGACACATGCCTGGGCGAATGAAGTCGATGGCAATTCTTTTTATTGTAAGGGGCTCAAAAATACCCGAGAAAACGGGGCAATAATTTTTCAAAATGGCAAAGTAGTTATGTACGATAATGTCGGTAAATCGAACGAGTACTATTATACTGCAAGAGATACCTCAGTTATCTGGTTTGAGAATAAATATCAAAGTTATACAATCAGCCGAATAAGCCTGGAGCTGAAACTCTGGAACGATGAAGCCCCATCAGAGTATGCGACATGGCAGTGTGAATTTATGGAAATTAACAAGGCAAGAAGGTTAGCTATTGAGGCTTTCGAACAAAAAAATTGAAAAAAATAGGGAAATCATTTTTAGAAAATAATCTCCACCCAGAGCGGAGACGGGCAGGGGCTTATTGGCTAGCTGAAGCCTCCCGGGTGACCCTTCTGGCGTCTAACATTCGCGATATGTGCGGAGCTTTTCCCAAANAAGCCGACTGAGAGATAGCACTCGGCAGCCGACGCGGTTGAGTTGTCGCCTTGTTGCCTTTGGAAAGGATTTCACGCCGTTATCGGTGACACGGAGGCCAAAGCCTTTTATGTTGTCATCCCAGAGACGGATGTATTTCTTGTCTCTGGGCGGTTTTACTGAAGCGATGTGCTTGTTTGTAAGGTTTACCATTTGCGCCTCTTGCCCCCGTCGATAATTTAAAGGGGGGGGGCAATATGTCAGCACTATGTCAGCAATAAGCTGACATTAATTGTAAACTGACTGGAACTAAGGTAAATCGCTTCGTGCTCTAAGTCACTGTTAGCAAATGGTTTCTTGGAGATTATTGCCAAAGGCCCCGTAGCTCAACTGGATAGAGCGCGAGACTTCTAATCTTGAGGTTGCAGGTTCAAGTCCTGCCGGGGTCGCCATTCCTAGTTCTTCTCAGGCAAAAAGCGATAACCATCACAAAAACTGTGGTTTTTGAACTTTGTTGTTTTTGTACCCAAATTGGTGCCACCATTGAGTCGTCTATTCATATCTTGCAACCCATGGTCGGTTGACGAAATTCAATACCTCAATGACGGAACGGTGCGGAATTTTTCGGCCAGCNATAGCGGTATTGCTGTCGGCTTTGGCGTTGATTACGCCGGCACCGACATTTTCAGTCTCAGAGCTGATTTTGTGAGCTACTCCGAAGACCAAGATGTTTTGAACATCGGCCCGATCTATCACTTCTAANGCGAAATTGTGGCGGGGCCGCATGGCCCTGCCACATGACCCCCCAATCATTTGGCTGATTNCAATAGCTCGCGGATCCAGGGCAAATGTTCGCGGCCGACGAAAATCTGCTCACTCACCTCATCCTGCACCACATCCTGCACCACATCCTGCACAACATAAGTCGGGCTTGTGAAAATGCCGTTCTCTTCGGCTTCGCGCAAGGCGGCTTCAAGGCGGGCGCGGGCACCATCACCGTCATCATCATCATTTTGCAGATCGGGCGCGCCGGAAAGTGCGGCGACGGTGCGCGCATCATTCAAATCGGCATCGCCGGTCCAATAGGCTTCAAAGGCGGCGGTNATGAANGGCAGCGGGTTGTCGCCGCCATCACCCAAAAGGCACAGCGCGGCCAGCGCCATATCGGTATTGGTCGGCGGATTTCTGAAGTTCAGGGGCAGGTTCTGCACTTGCGCATAAAGCTGGTGGGTTTTCTGGCGCGCCAATGCGCGTACGCGGCGGTGGCGGGTGCTAACTTCCTCGTCCGGTTTTTCCGGCAAGAGCGGGCTTTGATAGCTGCGTATCGCATGCCAGCTTATCGGCACGCCCAATTGTTCACTCAGCGCCAGCGTCGGTTTGAGCGCGAGATAGGAAGCGGGGCATTTGAAATCAATGTAAAGCTGCATCATGTCTCTATCGCGTGGGGGCTATAATTCATAAGCCATGTCGGGGCTTGCGCCTTCGCAACCGTCAAGGTGCCAGCTAACGTAAGGCAAATGCTCGCGCCCGAACAAAACCTGTCCGTCAAACACAAAGCTCGGCACACCGTAAATGCCCGCCGGATGCAACTGGTCTTGTAAGGCGTCATGCGCGGCGCGGCCTTCACCGCTTGCGAAATCGGCAAAGCCTTTGGTCGGCGCGTCAGCTTTGCGNAAGGCTGCCTCAATGACGGCGACATCTTCAATGTCCAGTTCGCGCCGCCAAAACGGGGGGTAGACGGCGTCCAGATAGGCGGCCAGCCGGTCGCGGGCATTTTGGGCGACCCACAAAATGGCGATATTGGCGATGGATGAATCCCATATTTTTTCGGTGCCTTTGAGCATATAGCCCTGCCGCTCGGCATAGCGGCGTGTGTCGCGATAGGCGTAACGCACATTGTTCCATTGGGCGGGGCTGCGCTCCGACTGCACCACTTTGCCCTTGCTCTTTTTGGCCGAGCCCAGATAGCTGGGAATGTTGAGGGTGAGGGGGCGCCAGTCAAATTGGGTTTTCAGCCGCGCCTCCAGTGCCAATATCGGCTTGATGGCGACAAAGGCGTATGGGCTTTTAATGTCGATATAAACAATGAGCGGGCTTGTGCTTTCGAGCGCTTGCATGGGGTTCCCTTTTTTCAAACGTTATGCCACGCGCCAAATCTATTCAAGTGCGCGGGCCCGTCACGGGAAGAGCGGGGTGAAAAGGCGGGTCTTCGCGATAGTTCTCCCCGCAGGCCCAAGCGCCGCTAAACTGCGGCCATGGATGACGACCTCCTCAATCTTATTCGCAAGCATGAAGGGTTTCGCGCCAGCGCCTATCGCGATACGCGGGGCTATCTAACGATCGGCTATGGCCGCTTGATAGATGCGCGCCGTGGCGGTGGCATTACCCGCCAAGAGGCCGAGTTTCTGCTGGCGGGCGATACCAAGCGCGCCGAGGCGACGGTGCGCGCGCTCTATCACGGGGCAGACGGCTTCACCGCGGCTAGATATAACGCGCTGGTGTCCATGGCGTTTAACCTTGGGCGCGGGGGCATGCGGCGGTTCACCAATATGTCTGCCGCGATTGCCTGCAATGACTGGGAATTGGCGGCAGACGAGGCGCTAAACTCGGTTTGGGCGCGGCAGGTGCCTGCGCGCGCGCATGAAATTGCGCGGGCTTTGCGGGGCTCATAATTTGAAGGGTTTATAGCGGGCGAATATGGGCGGCAATNTCGCCGGTTTTGCAAAGCTCTATGAAGCGTTCACCAAGCGCATCGCTTTGCCGGACAATCGCCTGCCATTTGTCAAAACGCACATCTTCGCGCCGCCGGTATTTTGTGAAGTCTTGTCGAGATGGCAGTTTCGCATCTGGCAGGGCACGGATGAAGGCGGGGCCGGGCGCAACCATGACGACATTTTCCAGCAGATGCTGGCCGGCTTTGCGCCATGGGGCAAATTTATCAAACCAGCGAATTTTGAAATGGTCGTAAAAATGCGGATACAGAACAATGCCGTCCGATGTCGGCCAGAAACTGCCCGGCACGGGGTGGTAATCCAACAGGCCGCCATCCAGATAACTGTGGCTCGCATCATCGGCGAGGCGCACCGGCCGCATGTAAACCGGAATTGTGCCCGACGCCCGCAACGCATCGTAGAAATTTTGCGCCGTCAGCGTGCGGTGGTTAACCGGCAAACCATCGCGCGCATCAAAATGGAGGTCGCTGCGCGGGTCGGAAAAAACTGCACGCTCGGCCATGCCGCGCAGTGCATTGCGGCCGCTTGCCGAACGCACGAAGCCGCGCGTTAGAGCCAAAATTTTACGACCGCGCCGGTCGCTATTAAGCAGGCCATGGGCGCGCACGGCACCGATATGGAGATGATATTGCGGGCTGGTCAAAATTTCGGAAACACCTTGCGACAAGTCCTCAGAACCATCGCCCAGAAACCGGATGAGTGTTTTATGTGTTTCATTGGCGATGGTGTCGGGCGTTAGCGCATCGGAATAAGACTGCGCGATATAGGCTTGTGCCAGTGTCGCCAGCGCGTGCGCTGGGTCGCGGCGCGCGGCGGCGGCAAGCTTGAACGCCCCAACGGATGTGCCGTAGAGATCGACGGGCGCGGTGTTGGTGCGACCAGCCATCCAGTTGGCAAAAATAGCCCTGTCCAACCCGGCAATCGCCAGCCATTTGGCGGCACCCGAAGCGCCGAATATGGTGGCGATATCGTCGGGGCACAGGCCATGTTCGCGAATATGCCGTAAAGCGGCGGGGCCAGCGGCGAGGGTCAACATATTATCCATCAGGTTTCGCCGCTTATTTTTCCGCGCTTGCTTGCCATAAGGCTGTATTAAAGGCTTCGAACAGCGGCGCGGACAGGTGGTTTTCGCCGGTTTGATATTCCGGATGCCATTGCACGCCGACGCAGAAACTGTGGTCTGGTTTGTAGACGGCTTCAATCGTGCCGTCTTCGGCATGGGCATCGGCCACCAGCCCGTCGGCGAGCCGGTCGATCGCTTGATTGTGCAAAGAATTTACCTGCGCTTGCGCGCGCGCGATGAGTTTGTGCCACCAGCCATCTTTCACAAATGTCACCATGTGGCGCGCGCGGTAAACGCTGTCATGGTCGTCGGCCTCAAGGGTGCGGTGATCCAGCCTGTTTTCCTGTGTGCTTAATCCGGCGGTCAGCGACCCGCCACAGGCGACATTCAATTCCTGCAGCCCGCGACAAATGGCAAGCGTCGGCATGTTTCGCGTCAGCGCAAGTTCAATTAGCTCAAGACTGACAGCATCGCGGCTCGTGTCAAAAGGCGGATGTTCGGGGGTTTGCGTGCCACCATAATTATCGGGATGCACATTGGAGCGGTTGCCCGTCATCAGCAGACCGTCAAGTGCCGACAAAAGATTGCCCGCGGATTGGGTATCGGTGAAGGCGCGGTGCGCCGGAATGAGAACGGGCTGCACGTTCATCCATGTCGCAATGGCATCCAGATAGGTGTGATTGACCGATTGCCCGGTGCCGCCGTCATGGTCGCGCCGATTGCAGATAACACCAAGAAGCGGAAGTTTGCTCATGAATACCTTCTAAATTGCTAAGTGCGGTTAAATTAGGATATCATTTCAACTTAGGAAAGTACCAAGCATCGGATAAGGAACCGTCATAATGTCGCTTATTTCAGCTTTCACCCGAACATTATTAATCACGCTCACCCTGTCTGCGTCGGCTTTTGCGTATAGCGAAGAAGAAGGGCAGGACATGTTCCAACGCGGGCTTTATGAAGAAGCCATTTTGCATTGGAAGAAAGCCGTCAAAGCTGGCGATGCTGGGGCGGCTTATCGCCTGAGTGTGGAATATTCCAACGCCAATGTGGTCGAGCGTGATTTGCGCCTCGCCTTTGACTATCTGGAAGTGGCCGCCGCTGGCGATGATCCGCGCGGACTTCAAGACCTGGGTTCGCTTTATGATGAAGGTATTTTCGGCTTCAAGCAGGACCGTGAAAAAGCCGCGCAGCTTTATTTGCGCGCCGCCGCCATGGGCAATTCGGCAGCCATGTTTAATGCCGCATCCATTTTGGAAATTGGCGAGGCCGGTGTCGCTCAAGACCGTGTCGAGGCTTACAAATATTATGTGTTGTCGCGCGATGCCGGATTTTATCCGCTGGCGGTGGAAGCCCTGATGGATATTTCTTCTCAAATGACACCGGAAGAAATTGCCGAAGCGGAAATGCGCGCCGAGCAATTTTTAAAAGCATCCAAATGAAACCTCGCGATTTGACTTCCCTCTTAACTTCCCCATTGGCCCCTCTATTGAGAGATAAAAAATAATGAGAACGCTTTTGCCAGCAACACTGGTTGCCGCCTTTGTTTTATGCACGGGCCCTGCGCTTGCCCTCAGCGAGCGGGAGGGGCAGGACATTTACCAGCGGGGCATGTATCTGGAAGCCATCGAATATTGGAAAAAGGCCGCCGCNGCTGGTGATGNCGGCTCNGNNTATCGGCTGANCGANGAATATTTCGNNGCCAAAANNGTCGGGCGCNATATCGANCTGGNTATTCGCTATCTGATGNAGGCGNCTGACAAGAANGATCCAAGGNCNCNGACGGATCTGGCTNNNNTNTATNATTATGGCACGGGCGTGGCGCAAGACCGCNAGCGCNNGNCGGAGNNTTATTNNNGCGCGGNCAAGCTGNGNATGCCTGCGGCCATGTTNAATATTGCCTCTATGCTGGAAACCGGCGAANNNGTCGCGNAGNANAAAATCGAAGCGTATAAGTTTTACCTGTTGTCNCGCGATTTGGGCTTTGCGCCATTTGCGCNNAAGGCNCTTGAAGAGCTTGGCACTATGANGTCGCCNGAACAGCTNNNCGCCGCGCAGTCNCNGGCGGATAATTTCATTCCANGNGTGAATTNAGGNCTTANCTNAGGTCGTAACCGGCGCGGNCAAACCCGTCGGCGAGGTCGGCCTTCAAGTCTTCCACATCTTCCAGTCCGATATGCAGGCGCAGCAACTGGCCGGTTTCCTCATAAGGCTCGGCTGTGCGTTGCACGGAAGCGGGCACAATCAGGCTTTCAAACCCGCCCCAGCTATATCCCATGCCGAANAGCCGCATATTGTCGAGCATGGNGGCAAGCTGGTCTTCCGAACACGGCGCCAGCCGCANACCAAACAGGCCGGTCGCGCCTTTNAAGTCGCGTTTCCAAAGNTCGTGGCCCGCGGCNCCGGGCAGGGCGGGGTATAAAACCTCATCGACAAAGGCCAAGCCGTTCAGCCATGCCGCTATTTCCAGCGCNCTGCTTTGGTGCTGGGCGAGGCGGGNCGGCAGGCTCCGCAATCCGCGCAAGGCGAGANAGATATCATCGGGGCCCGCGCAATGGCCGAGCTGGGCATGGGTGTCTTTGAGCGCNTTNAGGCTTTCTTCATTGGCCGTAACCGAGCCCANTAGCGCGTCGGCATGGCCGACAACATATTTGGTCAANGCCTGNACCGACANGTCGAGCCCGTGCGAAAACGGGTCGAAATAAAGCGGCGAGGCCCATGTGTTGTCGATGGCGGTTTTAANGTTGCGCGCCTTGGCAATCGCGCANATTGCCGGAATATCCTGCACTTCGAAGGTTTGCGAGCCGGGGCTTTCGGTGAAAATCAGCGTGGTGTTGTCGCGCAAATGCGCGCTGATATCGCCGCCAATGGTCGGCGCGTAATATTCTGTTTCGACGCCCATTTTTTTCAAAAAATTATCGCACATACGCCGCGTCGGTTTATAGGCACTGTCGACCATCAGAATATGGTCGCCCNTTTTCACCACGCTCAATATAGCAAGCGCGACGGCTGACGCTCCCGACGGGGTTAACACACAGCCTGCGCCGCCTTCAATTTCNGTNATTGCCGTTTCCAGCGCCCGGCTTGTCGGCGTGCCAGCGCGNCCATAGGTGTATTCCATCGGNGNGCGNCCGCGAATGGCGTCCAGCGACGGATAAAGAATGGTNGAGGCATGATANACCGGCGTATTCACNGCNCCCTGATGGGCTTCCGGGTCCCGACCGGACAAAATTGCNTTGGTTTTNTCTTTCACCTGTTTTCATCCTGACGTTTAGTGTTTAGAGTTATAGCGAATTTAATCAAAGAGGTCGCTATGAAGATGCTTTCCTTCCAGTTTCGGGTTGCCATTGTTCTTGTTTGTGCGTGTGTATTTTNCCAAAGTGCCGTCGCCGCCGAGACTTTGTCAATTGTCAAGAAACGCGGGCATGTTCAATGCGGCGTNAGCCAAGGCNTGCCGGGTTTTTCAAACCCCGATGANAAAGGNAATTGGGTCGGCATGGATGTCGACATTTGCCGCGCGGTTGCGGCNGCCGTGTTTGGCGATAGCGGAAGCGTAAAGTTCACGCCGCTTTCTGCCAANGAACGCTTCACCGCNCTTCAGTCGGGCGAAGTTGACATGCTGGCGCGCAACACNACCTGGTCGATGCANCGCGACACGGCTTTGGGTGTCGATTTTACGGGCGTGAATTACTATGANGGGCAGGGCTTCATGGTGCNTAAAGAACTGGGNATCACATCAACGCGNGAACTTGACGGCGCGTCGCTGTGCACCAATTTGGGCACGACNACGGAGCTGAACGCGGCTGATTATTTCCGCACCAATAATATGGAATANGAAATCGTTGCTTTTGAAAAAGCCGACGAAGCCGTTGCTGCCTATAATACNGGCCGGTGCGATGCCTATACCACCGACCAGTCGGCGCTTTACGCCCAACGCCTGAAGCTGACNGACCCGGCAGCGCATGTCGTATTGCCTGAAATCATTTCCAAGGAACCGCTGGGCCCCGTCGTGCGGCAGGGNGATGACCAGTGGNGNGATATTGTGCGCTGGGCGCATTTTGCCATGGTNAATGCCGAAGAGCTTGGGGTNACTTCGAAGAATGTCGACACGATGAAGGCCGACAAAAANCCGTCNATNCGCCGCTTGCTGGGTGTCGACGGGTCGTTCGGCGAGAATATGGGNATCAGCAATGACTGGGCCTATCATATCATTCGCACGGTCGGCAATTATTCGGAAACTTTCGAGCGCAATGTCGGCAAATCTACNCCGCTGGGCATTNCGCGCGGGGTCAACGCATTNTGGACGCAAGGTGGCCTGCAATATGCNCCNCCNGTTCGTTAATACATAGGGTTTCGTGAGCGAAAAACCGATCATAGCCCGCTGGCGCGCGCGCGTCGGACTTCGTGATGTNCTGGCACAGCTTGTCGTTGCGCTCGTNNTTTTCATGGCCGTTTACTGGTTGGTCAGCAATGTCGTTTCAAANCTGGAACGCCAGAANATTGCTTCGGGCTTCGGGTTTTTCAACGAGCGCGCTGGCTTTGGTATCAACCAAACCCTCATCGACTATGACGAAGACAACAGCTATGGCCGCGTTCTGGCCGTAGGGCTTTTGAACACTTTGCTTGTGTCGGTGCTGGGCATTGCAGCGGCATCTTTTCTCGGCTTCTTCATCGGCATCGGGCGGCTGTCGCAAAACTGGATCATCAGCAAAATGGCGATGGTCTATATCGANATATTNAGAAACGTGCCGCTTTTNCTGCAAATCATGTTCTGGTATTTCGGCGTGCTACGCAATNTNCCCGTNCCNCGNCAATCGCTCAGTCTGGGCGAGTTTGTATTTCTGAACAATCGAGGGTTCATGTTGCCCGCCATCGAANCCGGCGNAGGGGCNGCGTGGTATCTGTTGGCCTNTATGGTCGGCGTCGGGGCNTTTTTNTGGTTTAANCGCCGCGCCCGACAGGNGCTGGCGNCGACCGGCAATATCGTGTCGGTCTGGCGACCGGCGGGCNCNATATTNATGCTGGCATTACTGGNGGCTTATCTGNTTNNCGGGGTTCCNTTNCAGCTCGATTTGCCGGTGTTGCGNGGCTTTAATTTTCGCGGCGGCATNAGNGTTATTCCCGAATTTGTCGCGCTCTTNNTGGCCTTGAGCCTCTANACGGCCTCGTTCATTGCCGAGATTGTGCGCGCTGGCATTGAGGCNGTCGACAANGGCCAACGCGAAGCNGCCGCCGCGCTNGGTTTGAGCAGTTCGCAAGCGCTNAGTCTNGTTATCGTGCCGCAAGCCTTGCGGGTCATCATTCCGCCGNTGACCAGCCAGTATCTGAACCTGACNAAAAACTCGTCGCTCGCCGTGGCAATNGCCTATCCGGATATTGTCTCGGTNTTTGCCGGCACNNCGCTGACGCAGGTCGGCCANGCCGTGGAAATCATTCTNGTGACCATGCTGATCTATCTGACGCTCAGCCTGCTCACNTCNNTCATCATGAACTGGTACAATGCGCGCATTGCNCTGGCGGGGGGCNCGCATGGCTGAGTGGACACCCANACCAGCNCGCCCCGCACCGGCAAGCTCGGTCGGCTTTGCAGCATGGGCGCGGCGCAACCTGTTTGCNACNCCNGGCGACGNTGCGCTTTCGGTTCTGGGCGCNGTNTTCATTGTCTGGNTGGNTAATGTGCTCATCGACTGGGCGTTTATCAANGCGAGCTTTTCNGGCGATGATAGAACCGCCTGCCTGAAGCCCGTGCAAGGGGCGTGCTGGCCGTTTATCGANGCCAAGCTGGGNCAATTTATNTATGGCCGATATCCNCAAGCCGAGATTTGGCGGGTGAANCTTGTGTTTCTGNTCGGCTTTGTNGGNCTTGTGCCCATGNTTGNGCCGTCGGNGCCGTTTAANTCTTTCAATATTGCNTTTTTGCTTGGGTTCTATCCGGNCTTNACCTTTGTCATGCTGACNGGCGGCGTGTTNGGGCTACCCNTNGTTGAAACGACNGATTGGGGCGGTCTGCTGGTCACGNTGGTGGTGGCTGTTACGGGCATTGCTNCNTCATTGCCGCTNGGCATTTTGNTGGCTCTGGGGCGGCGGTCGAAANTGCCGATCATCAGATATTTGTGTATCGGTTTTATCGAGGTGTTTCGCGGCGTNCCGCTTATCACTGTGTTGTTTATGGCTAGCGTCATGCTGCCGCTGTTTCTGCCNGACGGNGTTAATTTCGATAAATTAATGCGCTGTCTNATNGGCGTGGCGTTGTTTTCTTCGGCNTACATGGCAGAAGTGGTNCGCGGGGGTTTGCAGGCCATNCCCAAGGGCCAGTATGAAGCGGCTGCNGCACTTGGTCTGGGATANTGGAAAACAACGCGGCTGATTATTNTGCCGCAGGCGCTCANGCTTGTAATTCCGGGCATTGTGAACACATTNATTGGCCTGTTCAAAGACACGACNCTGGTNTTAATCGTCGGTCTGTTTGACTTGCTGGGCATCGTNCAGTTCCACTTTACNGATGCAAGCTGGGCGACACCGGAAACNCACATTACNGGCTATGTTTTTGCCGGTGCCGTGTTCTGGGTGTTCTGCTTTGCCATGTCCCGATANTCAATTTTTATGGAAAACAGGCTGTCGANAGGCAGATGATGAAATGACACAAAACGACGAAATTATCAGCATCCAAAANCTGAACAAATGGTTCGGCAATTTTCATGTTTTGCGCGACATNAATCTGAACGTCCGCAGNGGCGAAAAAATCGTGATTTGCGGGCCNTCNGGTTCGGGCAAATCAACACTCATCCGNTGCATCAATCGGCTGGAAGTGCATCAGGAAGGCGAANTTATCGTCAATGGCNTGCGTCTCGACGGCTCGTTGAAAAACCTTGAAGAGGTTCGCAGCGANGTTGGCATGTTGTTCCAGCAGTTCAATCTGTTTCCGCATATGACGGTGCTTGAAAATTGCNCGCTNGCGCCCATGTGGGTNCGCCACATGCCNCGCGAGGAGGCNGAGGCGCTNGCGCATAANTTTCTNGCGCGCNNGCGTATTCCNCATCAGGCGGCGAAATATCCCGGCCAGCTTTCCGGCGGGCAACAACAGCGCGTGGCAATCGCGCGCGCGCTTTGTATGAACCCNCGNGTCATGCTGTTTGACGAGCCNACNTCGGCGCTCGACCCGGANATGATCAAGGAAGTGCTGGATGTCATGGTCGAACTTGCCAATGACGGCATGACGATGATTTGNGTGACCCATGAAATGGGCTTTGCGCGNCAGGTNGCCGACCGTGTGATTTTCATGGATGAGGGTGAAATTGTCGAAGAAAACGCNCCCGAAGCGTTTTTCTCCNNCCCGCGCAGCGAACGCACCAAGCTTTTCCTCAGTCAGGTNCTTTAGNGCTCATCNTCAATAATTGTCACCTGNTTGCGGCCAACGGGCGTGAACCCCCTGCGCTGATAGAGCGGCAGCGCCGAGGGATGGTCCAGCGTGCAGGTCTGGATGATGATNCGGCTGGGCGCGCGCGTGTAGATATAGTCGATCACACGTTCAAGCATGCGCGAGCCAAGCCCCCGCCCAATNGCGNCCTCAATAAGGCCGACAAACACGATNTCAACCTGNGGAAACAGCTTGAANTTNAGCTCCACGAANCCGATCNCNNNGTNGCNGNTTTTGAGCGTGAATATCTCNGTCGCAGGATGATGAATAATGGCCGANAATTGCCTNTCCGNCAGCATGCGNCGGTTCACCCAGTGCCATTGCCGCCCAACTTGGTNATAAAGCGCGCGATAGGCNNCGACGGAAATATCCATCTCGCGGGNGAATGAAATGCCATCNGGCCAGCCCGCATNCGGCGTGGCTGGCAAAAATGGCGGCATCATTTCNAGATGNGTAACAGTGGTTTTGTATTTCGCCATTATTNGGAGCCAGATTATTANANCCAGATTTTTCGAGCCGGATNGACTATAGCCAAGANGGGGCGGGNANGCCTTTTTCTTTCAAAAAGGCCGGGTTGAACAATTTGCTCTGATAGCGCGTGCCGAAATCGCANAAAATCGTGACAATNGTNTGGCCNGGGCCNAGGTCGCGCGCCATGTGCATGGCACCGGCAATATTAATGCCGCTTGAGCCGCCCAGACACAGCCCTTCTTCGAGCAACAGGTCAAAAACAATNGGCAGNGCCTCTGCATCNGGAATTTGATAAGCGTCGTCAATCGGCGCGCCCTCGATNTTGGCCGTCACGCGGCCTTGGCCGATGCCTTCNGTTATTGAGGTNCCTTCGGCGCGCAATTNGCCATGTTTCAGCCAATGATACATGGACGCCCCCATCGGGTCGGCGGCGGCGATGCAAATGTTNGGGTTTTGCTGCTTCAGATAAATGCCCGTGCCCGCCAGCGTGCCGCCCGTGCCAATGGCGCAGGTAAAGCCGTCNACCTTGCCCTCGGTCTGCTGCCANATTTCGGGGCCAGTGGTTTCGATATGGGCTTGGCGATTGGCGACATTATCAAACTGATTGGCCCAGACCGCGCCGTTTTCGGAAGTTTCGGCNAGTTCTTGNGCCAGCCGACCGGAATATTTGATGTAATTATTGTCGTCCTTATAGGGCACGGCTGGCACTTCNANAAGNTCGGCACCAGCNAGGCGCAGCATGTCCTTTTTNTCCTGACTTTGCGTTTCAGGAATAACAATGACCGATTTATAGCCCAGCGNATTGGCNACAAGGGCGATGCCGATGCCGGTATTGCCCGCCGTGCCTTCCACAATCGTCCCNCCNGGGCGCAANGTGCCGCGCGCTTCGGCGTCGCGAATNATATACAGCGCGGCGCGGTCTTTGACCGACTGTCCGGGGTTCATAAACTCGGCTTTGCCGAGTATGTCGCAGCCGGTTTCCGCCGACGCTTTTTTGAGCTTGATCAATGGGGTATTGCCGATGGCCTCAATCATGCCATTGTGAAAGTGCATGTGTCTTGCGTCCTGCTTTTATAGCGAAAAAATNTTTGTTAAAAATAATATACAAGCTATATGNTANNNANCCAATGNTGTTGTTTTGTGCGAACCGGAGAAGNGATCTCAATGAANGCTCATGTGCCTCTTAGNCCAAGTATGGANTCCCTGCTGGCGGCTTATNCCTCCGGCCATNTGGGNCATGGCATGTCGGTGCTCATGGCNAGCTTCCTGACGTTGTCGCCAGTGGCGCGCCGCCAGATGGAAACCTTCGAAACGTTGAACGGCGTCATGCTTGATAATGCCGAGAGTGTCGAGATGGCGAATGATGCTTTGGCCGTTCTGATGACGCGTCTTGACACGCCGGAAGCTGACGAGAGCCACGTTATTGCCAATGGCAACGACAAAAATGGTGGCAGTGAAAACAAGGACCTGCCGGCGCCATTGCGTGCCGTGCTTGACGACCCCATCGAAGATCAACGCTGGCGCTTTGCCTACCCCG
Organism: Rhodobiaceae bacterium; assembly: GCA_002689195.1. Lineage (GTDB taxonomy): Bacteria > Pseudomonadota > Alphaproteobacteria > RS24 > RS24 > UBA7378. Next base: position 20,722 of record NZFC01000024.1, read on the forward strand.
GTGTTCGCCAGTTGTCGCTGGGCATTGGAGACGATGACGAGCGGGCGAAACTGTTGAAAATCATGCCCGGCAAGTCGGCACCCCGCCACACGCATAAGGGCATTGAAGCAACGCTGGTGCTGCGCGGTGCCTTCCGCGACGGAAACCAGCTTTACGAGCGCGGCCAGCTTGCATTGGCCGACCAGCACATTCAGCACCGCCCGCGCGCCGAAGGCGACGAAGATTGCATCTGTCTGGCTGTCAATGATGGCGCATTGCGTTTCACCGATAGTTTTGGCCGTGTTGCCCGCGACTTTTTTGCCTAAATTCTTATTGCCCAAATCATTCGGCGTCCTGCTGGTGCTTTTTGCTGCGCTGTATCCTGCCTATGGCGCAGACCCGGTGTCGCGCGACTGGCAACGCGGCATTCCGGCCAATAATGTGCTGGCCTATGAAGTGTTCCGCAACGATAAGCGCATCGGCTTCCACCACATGCACTTCACGCGCACTGGCGATGACCTCAGGGTCGATATTCATATCGAGCTGGATGTTAGGCTGGGCTTTATTCCGCTGTTTGGCTACACGCATGAAAACACAGAAATATGGCGCGATGGTGTGTTGCAGTCGCTGGTTTCAAAAACCGATAATAACGGCAAACCCGCCTTTGCCGATTTGGTGTTGGAGGAGGGCAGCTATTTGGGGCGCGGGTCCCGCTATGAGGGCAATTTGGTGTTGCCGATTATGTCGACCAGCTATTTCGATCCAAATTTCGTGCGCCAGCAACGCCTCATCAGTTCGCAAGACGGTCGCTTGCTGGAAGTTAGCGTGGCTTATGTGGGCCCGGAGCAGGTTCCCGGCATGACAGGCTCGGTTGAAGCGCACCGGTTCCGTCTGACCGGCGACCTTGCAATCGACATTTGGTACACGCAAGAAGGCCGGTGGGTGCGAACCGAGTTTTCCAGGGGTGGTGTGTTGTCTTATCGACCGGTTGCGCCGTCCAAAATTCCGCCGAAATCAACATGGCGAACAGTGGAGATAGACGAGTGACAACCCATGCAGCAAAGGCTTCGCGCGTCTGGATAACGGGTGCCAGTTCCGGCATTGGTGCCGCGCTTGCGCGCGAACTTGCCGCGCGCGGATATGTGGTCGCTGTCACCGCGCGCAGCGAAAAAGCACTTGCTGAGTTGGCCGGCAGCGCGGCGAACATTCACGCCTTTGCTGGCGACATTACCGACCGCGATGGCATGGCGACATTGGTAGACGCCATTGAGCGCGATTTGGGCCCGATTGATCTTGCTGTGCTGAATGCCGGCATTTATCTGCCGACAAGCTTTCCCGAATTTGATGTCGACATATTTGACCGCTCATTTGCTGTCAATCTGGGCGGCACGGTTAACTGTCTCGCACCGCTGGTGCCATTAATGAGCGCGCGCAAATATGGCCGCATTGCAATCGTTTCATCGGTTGCGGGCTATGGCGGCTTGCCGACTTCTGCCGCCTATGGCGCAACCAAGGCCGCGCTGTTCAATCTGGGCGAGTCGCTGGCTATGGATGTCGCCGCGCATGGGGTTAAAGTTTCCATGATTGCGCCCGGTTTTGTGAAAACACCGGCCACGGATGTAAACACGTTTCCCATGCCGTTCATTATTTCTGCTGAAGACGCGGCGCGGCGCATCGTCAATGGGCTGGAAAAGGGGCGGGCACATATCGCGTTTCCCAAACGCTTCAGCTTCTTGCTGCGCCTCATCAATCTTTTACCGCGCGGGGCCTACACGCGCCTTGTCGGTGGGGCCACCAACCGCGACTGATTAGGCAGGGCGGTCGAGCGTGAAATGTGACACCTCGATGCTGCCGGTTGAAAAACCAGCCTCGCAATATGCCAGATAATATTCCCACATGTTTTTAAAGCGCCCGTCAAAGCCGATGGCCTGAATGTCGGGCCATGCGTGCAGAAATTGTTGCCGCCAGCGGGCCAGCGTTTCGGCATAGTCTTTGGCGAAATCTTTCTGGTCACTCAGCCGTAAATTTGCCGCGCGCACCGCTTGTTTTAACTTATCGGGGCTGGGCAACATGCCGCCTGGAAAAATATAGCGCTGGATGAAATCAGCATTTTTCCGATAAGTCTCAAAGCGCGAGTCTTCAATGGTAATAATTTGAAGGCCCGCGCGTCCTCCCGGTTTCAGGCAGGCCCGTAGTTTATCGAAAAATACCGGCCAGTATTTCTCGCCGACGGCTTCAAACATCTCGATCGACACGACGCGGTCATATTGCCGGTCGACATCGCGGTAGTCGCAATATTTCAGGTCGACCTTGTCTGACAGGCCAGATGCTTGAATGCGCTTTTGGCCGAACGCAAGTTGCTCGCGCGAAATGGTAATGCCCGTCACCTGACACCCAATGTGGCGCGCCGCATATTCGGCGAACCCGCCCCAGCCGCAGCCGATTTCCAACACATGATGGTCGGGGCCAAGACCGATTTGCTCGGCCAGTGCTTTATATTTGTTTTCCTGCGCGTCTTCGAGGTTGCGCCCGCGCCCGTCAAACAGGGCTGACGAATAGGTCATGGACGGGTCGAGCCACTGGCGGTAAAACTCATTGCCGAGGTCGTAATGGGCGTGAATATTGCGCTGGGCACCGCGGCGGCTGTTTGGGCGTAGCGCGTGCAAAATGCGTGTGAAATATTTCATAAATGCAACAGTTTCAAGGTGTTGCCGATATAACATCATGTTCTCATTTAAGATTTTAAGAAGCGCGGCGAGATCGGGTGTCGACCATTGGCCTTCCATATAGGCTTCGGCAAAACCTGTATTGCCAGCGCGCAGCAGGCGTCTGAACATGCGCGTATCATGCACGTTTACTTGCGCGCTCGGTGCCGTCTCTTCCGCCGCGCCGAAACGATGCGTGTTGCCATCGGGCATATTTACGATGACGCGCCCGTGCCGCATGCGCCGCAACGCCCAGAACACAAAACGCGGGCTGAGTGATAGTGGGGCTGGTGTCTGGTTCTTGGTCTTATTCATGAGCTTTAAGATTTTGAATTTCAGTAACTGACCCTGTCCTCTGGCGGGGCGGGCCGAGAGATAAAGGGTACATTTTTTAAAAACAACCTGCCAGCCTCAAAATGAATGGCGGCGACAACTTTCAAGGTCATCATCGGATAGGCAAAAAAAGCGCGTAGCAGCTGGCGGCTGGTCAGCGGGCGGCGCTGTCCGGCAAAGCTGGCAATGAGAAGCGGCGCATTGTTTTGCGTTTCGCGGATAACAAGGCGCAGCGCATCGTCCGGCAGCGGCGCGGAAAAATGATAGGTGGCGTTCATGTCAATGAAGGGCGACACATGCATTTGCTTGTCGCGGCTATGTGACAGGCTGGTTTCATTGCCGCGCGCGCCCACCGGCACAATATAAATATGGTCGTCGCCAAATGTGTTGCGAACCTCATAGACGAGGGCCGACACGGCCCCTTCATTCAGGCAGTAATACACGGTCAGCGGATTGAACGCGTAGCCCATAATACGCGGGTAGCAGAGAATGAAAATTCGCTCCGGCGCGGGCAGGCCGCGCTTTGCCAGTAGATTGTCGATAAACGGGCGCAACCCTGTTGCATCCTTGGGCCCATGATCTTTGAGTTTAATGCTGAACAGGTTGAAACGGTTGACGGATAAAAGCGCGGGCAAATTGGTGCGCGCGTCCAGATCATCCACATCCAGATACAACGAAAACACGCGATAGCTAAAGCGGTGGCGNGNTGGCGTGTAGCGCGCATGGCGCACCGTGCCGGTATANATTGCCGANAGGGGCGGCGNGCTCATNCAGCCGCNTCACGAACGGCATCNGACGCCGCCTCAAGCCCATCACAGACNCTGAGTGCAGACTGCAAGCCGTCTTCGTGGAACCCATAGCCGGTCCAAGCACCGCAAAACCAAACACNGTTCATNCCCTGAATTGTGTCCAAAGCTTGCTGTGCNNGCAAGGCCGCCTTNTCAAATTGCGGGTGGTCATANACAAAATGCCCAAAGGTTTTCTCGGCGGCGGGCGGAATTGCCGGATTGAGCGTNACAAAAACCGGTTTGTCNTTGTCGAGATTTTGCAACAGGTTCATCCAATAGCTGACGGTCATTGTACCGTTTTGCGACAGGCGACCNTCGGTCAGATAATTCCACGCCGACCAAACGCTGCGGCGCTTCGGCATTAANTGGTCGTCGCAATGCAGATAGACCTGATTGGGCAGATAGCGCACGGCNGATAAAATGNCNCGCTCTTCNGCGCTTGCATCGGTCAACGCCGCCAATGCCTGATCGGAATGGGTNGCAAAAACCACCTCNTCAAANGCTTCTTCTTCTTGTCCNTTTGCGTNAACAAAAACCTTNTCGTCGCGCCGTNCTACGGAGNTGACNTGCGCGTTCAANATTNTNTGCGCTTNCGTNGCCGCCGACAGCTTGCGAACATATTCGCGCGAGCCGCCGCGCACNGTGCGCCATTGCGGGCGGTCGTGGTTNATCAGNCGATGATTGTAGAAAAAATGCAGAANACTGCGNGCCGGAAANGCTTCTATTTCTGATGCTGGTGTCGACCAAATCGCGGCCCCCATGGGCAAGAGATAGCGATTGCGGAANGATTTGGAAAAGCNATAGCGATCCAGCCATTCGCCCAGCGTTTCGTCCCCCGAAAGGCCGGCNTCATGGTCGCGGGCGGCGGCTTTGTTGAAGCGGAATATNTCNCGCAACATANNCCAGAAAAANGGGTTGAGCAGGTTTCTCTTCTGCGCGAAGACGCTCGATAAAGACTGCCCCGACCATTCCAGCGCGCCGGAATTNGCCGAAAAGCCAAAGCTCATATTGCTCTGCTCGGTTTCAANCCCTAATTCGGCAAAAAGCTGCGTCAGCCCNGGATAATTCAGCTCATTATAAACGATAAAGCCAGTGTCNACGCTCATGCNCTCATCGGGGNGATNATAGGTAATGTCGACGGTCGCGCTGTGCCCACCNAGACGGTCNCGCTTTTCAAACAAAGTAACATCGTGNTGGCGCGACAGATAATATGCGGCGACNTTTCCNGAAATGCCGCTGCCGATGACCGCAATTTTCATATTATTTTCCTACACTTACAAAAANTTCACAAACGTTTATAGGGCGTGGAACACATCCAGCGCACGCGCGCGCGCCGTTTCATGTTTCACAATGGGGGCNGGGTAGTNGACGTCCAGCGCAATGCCAGCATCGGAAAGTGTTTCGGATGATGCTTCCCATGGTGCAAAAATCAGCTTGCCNGTTAGTTTGGCAAGTTCGGGCGCATAAGTCTTGGTATATNTGCCGTCNGGATCAAATTTCTGCCCTTGAATAATCGGATTGAAAATNCGGAAATAGGGGGCGGCATCAGCGCCGCAACCNGCNGTCCACTGCCACCCGGCGACGTTATTGGCCGGNTCCGCATCGGCNAGACATTCCCAGAACCATTTNTCGCCCTCGCGCCAATCAATNAGCANATGNTTGGTNAAAAACGATGCCGNGATCATGCGNGTGCGATTGTGCATGAAGCCGGTNCGCGCGAGTTCGCGCATGCCCGCATCGACAATCGGATATCCNGTCCGNCCTTGCTTCCACGCTTCCAGNTCTTCGGGCGCATCGCGCCATGGAAAGGCTTCGAANTTATTTTGCAGGCNCCGCTCCGGCATATCCGGATAGTGATACAGCAGATAATATGAAAACTCCCGCCAGCCCACTTCGGAGAGGAATTTGCGNCCGTCGCGTGTGTCGAGGCGNGCNTCGCCNAGGCTTGCGTAAANGCGCTGCGGGCTTATCTCNCCCCAACGCAAATGNGGCGACAGGCGCGATGTCGTAACGCCGCCCGGAATGTCTCGATTATCGGCATATCCCTCNAGGCTTTCNTCGAAAAACGCATNCAGCATTTTCAGCGCCCCGCGCTCTCCGGGCTGCCAAANCGNGTCCATTTCAGGCGCAGGGGGNGCGCCAATCGCTGGCAAGGGCAAGCTTTCGGGCATTTGTTCTGGGCNGGTAATTTGCNCGGGCGGNGCCGACAGGTCGCACGGCAGNCCGGCCTTCAGACANGCCTTCCAGAACGGCGAGAAAACCTTGAAATGGCTGCCACTATTCTTNTTCATAATCTGCCANGGGTCGAAGAAAAGATTGCCGACATGNCCTTCGCCCTGCCGGTTGTTTTCCTTCAGCCAGGATTTAAACTGCGTGTCGCGGTCAATTGTGTNTTTTTCATATTGCCGNTTCCAGNANACTTCNGCCGCATCGGTTTCTTCAACCANTGCGCGCATGGCGTCCAGCCCGTTACCTTTTCGATAAATGAGGTTGAGCCCGCGGGTTTTAAGGTCATCGGCGAGAGCGGCGAGNGATTTATTNNGCCACCACAAAGAGGNGTGTCCAGCCGGACGCCCATACATTGTGTCGTCGANAAAAACAGGAATAATNGGAGCNTGTGAACGGATAGCCGCGGCAAAAGCGGGGTTATCATTCAGTCTNAGGTCTTGNCGAAACCATACAATAACGGGCTGTGGCACGGTNNTTCTCCTCTTTACCGATTTTGTACGCAGNACGCNGGATTTTGGATGTTAGACTGATGCGNCNCAAGCTCGCGGNCGAGCNGTNGGNTNCCGACCGGGTTTTCGNAAACCANAAAGCTGCCTGTTCACANGAATGTANACGCGAATAAAAGGTTTNNAGCCTNNCGCGACTGACTTACNNNNTGAAGATANAAAAACTNCCCTCNAAACANCTATNTACTAGAAGTNTGAGGGGGAGAACTGGCTCCCCGGGCCGGACTCGAACCAGCGACCGAACGGTTAACAGCCGTTTGCTCTACCAACTGAGCTACCGGGGAACAGGACTANAATTAGTCCNATCGTTATCGCG